>JBKBNZ010000001.1:0-47942 GCA_046294875.1 Aquificaceae bacterium
GCATGACAAGGTCGTTTAAGATAAGATGTTTTTCATAGGGAGTCTGTGCCAATTCAAGGGCTAATAAATACAGTCTTTCTGAGTCTTGATGCTTCCCGTCAAGGAGGGCAGTTTGGGCAAGGGTTCCGAGCAGGGTGGCTTTTGTGTATCCGGGGTTCTGAACTTCTCCTGTATCAAAGTGCTTTGCCCTTAAGGGAAATCGCATATCCTTTATGGTTTTCAAGGAAAAATAGTATTTAATAAGCCTTTGGTCTTCTACAGGAAGCCTTTCATACCAATCCCAAAGGTCAAGGGCTTTTAATATACCACCCTTTTCCCTAAATACGCGGAAAATCTTACCAATCATAAGTAGGCCCAACGCCTTCTATGATGCTTTCTCTTTTTATTTCTCTTATTTGGTTGTATTCATCCACATATACCAATGCAGGTTTAAAATCCCTTAATTCCTTCTCATCAAAAAGGGCATAAGAGGCTATTATTATGATATCTCCTTCCATACCAAGCCTTGCAGCAGCGCCGTTTAGCCTTACTTCACCCGAATACCTTGGAGCCGGTATTACATAGGTGGAAAACCTCGCACCGTTGTTTACGTTATAGACTTCAACCTTTTCAAAGGGATAAAGGTTTGCCGCCTCCATCAAAGCTGTATCAAGGGAAAGACTTCCTTCATAGTGCAGTTCCGCACCCGTTATCTTAGCCCTGTGTATTTTAGACTTTAACATAAACCTCTGCATTTCTACCTCCACATATAGAGATTTAAAAATATAATCCAAAGTTTATACTTTCGCTACCAGATTTCTATCTTTTTCCGTAAAGGTGGTTCATGAGCCGCCTTCACAAAGGGATGTTTATAATACTTTTCAAGAGGATGAAAGGAAAGGATTTTTTAGCGCTAAACGTAGGACTTAACTTGGTGGGAGGCATAATAGCGGGGCTTTTGGTGGGGTATGCCTTTGATAAGTGGTTTATGGAGGGTATCTTTGGGTGGAGAACCTTCCCCTTTGGACTTCTCTTTTTCTTTTTTATTGGCATAATATCGGGCTTCCTTAACGCTTTTAGGGATTTGAAGAGAATTGGATGATCCTTTCTCTTATCTCCTCTGGTATTGACACTATCTTCCCCCCTTTTACCACGCAGTGCTTTGTAAAGCCCTTCGCCCTTAAAAGGCTTGAAGAGGTCAAAAGGTATTCAAAGGAAAAGGTAAAGCGGTCTATATGGGAAAGGTTTAAGCTTATGGTAAATTCCTCATCGTAATACAAGGGCTTGAAAAAATGGCAAGAAGCACTAAGTAAAACCACCTCATGCCCCTTTTCTCTTAACTTGGAATAGGGAAAGCCAAGAAAGCGAAGGAGCTCCCCCCTAGCTTCCTCAAAGTATTTAAAGTAGTTAGAATGATGCACTATGCCTTGGGCATCCGTTTCATAAAACTGAACACGCCTACCATAAGAAAACACAGATATATTTTATCCGAACCTACCCGTTATATAGTCCTCTGTAAGCTTCTGGTCTGGCTTGGTAAAGATCTTTTCCGTAGGTCCAAACTCTACAAGCTCCCCAAGGTACATAAAGGCTGTATAGTCGGAGATCCTTGCAGCTTGTTGCATGTTGTGAGTAACAATGACTATGGTTACCCTGTTTCTTAGCTCTACTATTAGATCCTCTATCTTTGAGGTGGATATGGGGTCAAGGGCAGAGGTGGGTTCGTCAAAGAGGAGTACTTCGGGCTCCACCGCTATTGCCCTTGCTATACAAAGCCTTTGCTGTTGTCCGCCGGAGAGGGAGTAGGCGTTGGTGTTTAGCCTGTCTTTTACCTCATCCCAAAGGGCTGCACCCCTTAACGCCTTCTCCACAGCCTCATCCAAAAGCTTTTTATCCTTTATACCCCTTATTTTAAGGCCATAGGCTACGTTTTCATAAATACTCTTTGGAAAGGGGTTAGGCTTTTGAAAGACCATGCCTATTTTCATGCGCACGCTTAGGGGATCTGTCTTTTTGTCTATTAGGTTTATGCCTTCTGGATACATTGTTATCTGCCCTTCGTACCTGGCACCCGGATAAAGGTCGTGCATGCGGTTGAAGGCTCTAAGAAGTGTAGTCTTTCCACAGCCAGAGGGACCTATTATGGCGGTTACTTTCTTCTCGTATATGGGGAAGTTTATATCTTTAAGGGCTTGGTAGCTTCCGTAGTAGAAGTTGAAGTTCTTAACCTCTATCTTTGTGTTTGAAGATTCTGAACTACGCATCACCTTCCTCTCTTCTAACATTTTAGCAGAGTTTACCATTGGTACTTCCTCCTTACCTTAAACCTAAGGTAGAAAGCTATGGAGTTCATAAGAAAGGCAAGCACTAAAAGTATAAAGCCCGCCGCTGCGGCGTTTGTATGGAAGGCTTCTTGGGGTCTTGAAACCCAGTTAAACATCTGGATGGGTAGAACGGTGAAGGGGGACTTTAGCATACCTATAAAATCTTGCCAAGGAGCAGGGGGCAAAAAGGCTATAAAGGTTAAGGCTCCTATGGTTATAAGGGGTGCCGTTTCTCCTATGGCCCTGGAGGCAGCTATTATGAGCCCTGTAAGTATACCACCGGCCGAGTAGGGTAATATATGATGAAGAAGGGTTTCCCATCTTGTGGCTCCAAGGGCGTAGGCTGCCTCTCTAATAGACCTTGGTATACGCCTTATAGACTCACGGGTTGCTACCACCACCACGGGTATCATCAAAAGACCCAAAGTAAGCCCTGCGGTTAAAATACTCTCGCCAAACTCCAATCTATAGACAAAAACGCCCAAGGCCAAAAGACCGTAAACTATGGAAGGAACCGCCGCAAGGTTTGAGATATTCGCCTCAATTATCCTTGCTATCTTTCCCTTTCCACCATACTCCTCTAAGTATATACCCGCTGGAATACCAAGGACAACAGCCCAGAAGATGGCACCAGCCATGACGTATAGAGTACCAACCCATGCGGAAAGTATGCCTGCCTTTTCGGGAAAACGGGAGGGGTAGGATTTGTAAAAATTTGGATCCGTTATCCTAACCCAGCCGTCTATCAAAAGGTCTAAACTTACCGCAAAGAGAAAGGTAAGCACAAAAAAGGTGGCAACAAGCCCCACTATTTCAAAGACCTTATCCCTTAGCCTTACACCCCTTGTGTAGCTTTGGATATCAAACTCTTTCAACCTTTCCTGTAGCTCCATGTTAGTACCCTACCATTTTGGATTTTAGATAGACGGATATGGAGTTAAATACCAAGGTTATTACGAACAAAACCATACCTACGGCAAAGATAGAGAGGTATTCAAAGGAGTTAAAGGGTAGATCTCCAAGGGCCACCTGCACTATATAACCCGTTATGGTCTGTACAGGCTCCAGGGGGTTTGCGGTTATTTGGGGATACATTCCCGCAGCCACCGCTATCACCATAGTTTCCCCTATTGCACGAGAAAAACCCAAAAGGTAGGCGGCCAATATACCAGATTTTGCTGCAGGTAAAACCACGAAGAGAGCCGTTCTTAACTTGGAAGCTCCCATAGCATAAGAGGCCTCTCTAAGGTACTGGGGTACACCTTTTAGAGAATCTTCCACCATGGAAGCCATAAAGGGAAGGATCATTACTCCTATAACTATGCCCGGTGAGAGGGCGTTCATACCCTCCATTTCTAAACCAAATAGGGAAAAGAACCTTTGAAGAAGAGGTGTTACGACCAAAAGGGCAAAGTATCCATAGACCACCGTGGGCACGGCCTCAAGAAAATCAAGCCAAGGCTTTACCAACTCTCTTACTTTCCAACTGGCGTACTCGCTTAGGTATATGGCTACCGCCAAACCCAAGGGAATAGATACAAGCATAGATATGCCCGCTATCATAAAGGTGCCATTAAGAAGAGGCCATATGCCTATCTGTTTATTGGCAAAGGTGGGTGTCCATTCCTTTTCTGTGAAGAACCTAATTAAAGAGGTGGGGAAGCCACCCCCTTCGGGGTGGGTAAAGAACTTGATGGTGTCCGCCATAAGAACCCAGATAATGGCGGCGGTCACCAGTATGGAAACCGCCCCCATAAGCATAAGGAATATGTAAACAGCTACGTCAATGGCCTTTTTTGTTCCAAGGGATAGGGTCATTGCTTTGCCTCTCTCTTGAGAAGATCTTCTATCTTAAGTCCTACCTCTGGCTCACCGCCAAAGACAGTGCCCTTTACACCCTTTTTAAAGCGCTCCATAGCCATTTCGTATGCCTTGTTGGGCAATGGTATGTAGCCCACCTGCCTAGATATTTTTGCTGCGTTTTTGAGGTAGAACTCTACGAATTCCTTAACCTCGGGCCTTTCCATAGATTTTGCGTTCACGTATATAAAGAGTGGTCTGGAAAGGGGTTGATATTCGCCAGACTTGACCGTTTGCAAGTTTGGTTCTACGCACTTGCCCGTTTTTGGATTCTTTATAGCTATGGCTTTTATCTTGTCTTTGTTTTCTTCCACGTAGGCAAGTCCAAAGAAGCAAAGGGCTCCCCTGTTCCTTTGGGCAAACTGTACCAATACATTGTCGTCCTCAGAAGCGGTGAAGTCTCCTCTGGAGGACTTTGCCTTTCCAACTATAGCTTCGGTAAAGTAGTCAAAGGTACCAGAGTCCGAACCAGCTCCACAGAGCTTTATTTCTTCCTTTGGCCATTTGGGGTCAAAGTCAGACCACATGAACTTTTTACCTTGAGATTCGGGCTTCCATATTTCCCTTAGCTGTTCCACCGTCATACATTTAGCCCAGTTGTTCCTTTTGTTTACCACCACAGCCAAGCCGTCGTAGGCAACGGGAAGCTCTACGTACTCCACTCCGTTCTTCCTGCACTCTTCCATTTCCTTGGAAAGTATAGGCCTGGAGGCGTTGGATATGTCTGTTTCTCCTCTGCAGAACTTCTTAAAGCCACCACCGGTACCGGATATACCCACCGTGACCTTTACCTGACCTCTTTTTGCCTTTTGAAACTCCTCAGCAACACCCTCGGTGACGGGATAGACGGTGGAAGAGCCGTCAATCCTGATGATCTGCTGTGCCTTTGCAGGCACGGACATTAGAGCTATGGTGCCCATGGAAAGGACTGCTGTTTTTAGCATCCTTTTCTTCATTTTACCACCTCCTATAAGGATTTTGCTATAAGTTTACACAGGAATTGTTAAGATTTCGTTAAGAAGTCCTATTTTTATACTCTATGGAAGAGGTGCTTTTTGAAAAGGGTATAAAACACACAGCCCACGGACTTAACTTCTACATGAGCTACTTTGATGATATAGCCAAGCTTTTGCCCCGTGAAGATTACTGCTTTGTAGTTGGAGGATGGGTAAGGGATAGGATCTTGGGCGAGCCCGTAGGCTACCATATAGATGTAGACCTGTTGGTCACCTGCGACCCGACGCAGACAGCAAAAAAGCTGGCGGAAAAAATAGGAGGCTCTTATTTTGAGTTTGAGAAAAAGGGGCTTTTTATAAAAAGACCAACCATAGCCACGGTGGTTATAAGACTTCCACCCTATAAGTACCGCTTTGACTTTGCAAAGATAGAGGGGAAAGACCTTGAAAAGGCTCTAATAGAGGACCTTCTTTCAAGGGATTTTACCGCAAACGCCATGGCGGTTAGCCTTGATGACCTTTTGAGTATAGGAGCAAAGCAAACCATAATCTATGACCCCACCCATGGAATAGAGGACCTGGAACAAGGACTATTAAGACCTGTATCTTTGAAAAACCTCCAGGAGGACCCTGTGAGAATCCTTAGGGGCTTCCGTCTTGCGGTGGAAAAGGATTTAAACCTTACAGAGGATTTTTATGAGTTTGTGAGAAAAAAGGGAAGCCTTCTTAAAAAGGCACCCGCAGAGAGGATAACCCTTGAGCTTTTCAAAATCCTAAGGGCAAAAGACAGCCATAAGGTACTTAGAGACCTCTACAAACACCATTTGCTGCAGGTTCTCTTTCCAGACACAGAAAGATGGAAAGAGATAAAAGACCAAGGAGAACACCACATATACTCCCTTGAGGAACACGTCTTTAAGGTTATTCAAGCCTTGGAAAGGGTCTTGGAGGAAAGGGACATATACCTGCCTGCTGACCTTTTAAAAGACTTGGGGAAAATGGAAGTTTATGGAGAGTTTTCCGATATAGAACTTTTAAAGCTTTCTGCCCTCTTTCATGATATAGCAAAGCCTCACACCTTTGAGATAAAAAATGGAAAGATAACCTTTTATAACCACAACAAGGTAGGAGCCCAGTTAGTAAGCCAGTATGGGAAAACCTACAAGTGGGGCGAGTCTGCCACAAAGTTCGTAAGCAAGCTGGTAGAAGAGCACCTAAGACCTTTTTACCTAAGGGAAGCCCTTTCAAAAGGACAGCTTACCGACCGCGGAAAAGGCAACTTCTGGAAAGAGTGCGGAGATATTGCACCCCATCTTTTCCTCCATGCCATCGCCGATGCCATAGGAAGTGGTGATACAGAGGAGGAAATAAGGGAACTTTTAAAGACCATCCACGACCTTATAAGCTACAAAAGGGAAAGACTTTCCAAGGTACCTATAAGATCCTTGCTAAAAGGAGATGAAATAATGCAGACCTTGGGAATAGGACAAGGACCCCTTGTAGGTAGGATAAAGAAAGCTTTGGAAGAAGCCCAGATGGAGGGCAAAGTAAATACAAAAGAAGAAGCCATAGAGTTTGTGAAAAACTACTACGAAAACTATATAAGGGAACATAGGTTGGGTGAGAATTGATAGTTGGGATATCTGCGCGCCTTATTGTATACGCCCAGTATAATGGTATTATAATATTCTTATAAACTAAAGGAGGTGAAAAAATGACCATGGATAGGGCTTTAAGGCTGACTTCTGGAGGGGTGTTATTACTTGTCTTTTTAATAGGCATACTACCCTCCGACGTTCACTGGTTTTGGAAGTTGTTTATAGTTTTTATGGCTATAAACCAAATACAGTCCGCCTTTACGGGATGGTGCCCTGTGATAAGCCTTTATAGGAAGATCGGTGTAAGGGAATGCGAGTGTTAATCGGTTTCTAACTCTATCTCGCAGCCTTCCCTTTCTATTACCAACTGACAGGTGAGCCTTCTGTTTTCCTCGTACTCCCCTATTCTCCAAAGGGTTTCTTCCTCTTGCTCCGAGGGCTCTGCCAAGCATTCAAGCCCCTTCAGTACCGTGCAGACACAAACGCCACATTGACCATCGGTACAACCAAACTCCACGCCAGCCTTTTCTATCTCGTGATGGTATTCTCCAAACTTTTCACCAGCGGGTATGTCAAGAACCTTTTTGTTTATCTTAACCTTAGCCATGGTGTATATTTTATTGCAAAGCCCTTTAAAAGCCTTGACTTAGCTCAACTATTTTACAAAAACCACCATGAACTCTACCCAAAGGCTTTAGAGTGTTTAAATCCAATCCCTCCGCTCCGGCAAGCACAACTCTGCCAAAGATTAGGTCGTAGTCAAAAAGCTCTTCGTGTTTTAAAAGCTTGCATTCAAGCCATGCCTTTACCTTGTCTATGCGGGGCACCTTAACCTTATAACAGGGTACTGGCTTAAGTCCAGTTTTTTCAAACTCGCTGATCTCTGGCGGAAAGGCCTCCGAGGAGATAACCACTTGCCTTAGAAATTCCTCGGAAACAAAGTTTATAACAAACTCATTAGTGTTTAGTATATTCCTTGAGGTGTCCTTCCTTTCTCCCTTTTCCCTTTTGCTGATGGAGATAAGCACAATAGGGGGCTCATCGCACACCACATTGTAAAAGCTAAAGGGGGCAAGGTTTAAAACTCCCTCCGTGCTTATGGTGGATACCCAAGCTATAGGCCTTGGAACAACGAGGCTTGTTAATACTTCATAAGGGTCAAAACCTTGGGGGTTTTCCATATCAAAGATCATTTCTTAACCTCTCTATTTCTTTCTTTATATTTTCTATAATTTCCTCGTTAAATATCTCCTTTTTATCTCCTTTTTTTATGGAAAAAACTATAAAGACTTCTCCTCCCATTGCCTTTTTAAACTTTTCATGAGATTTTTCGTGCACTTGCCGCCACTTATATAAATCTGCTGTATGCTTATAGCTTATAGGCTTTATCTGTATTCCTATGAACTTACTGTTAACTTCTATGTAGAAATCTACGTTATATAACCTATCCCACTCATCGGGTGCAGGTTTTATCTTCACACCAAGAAGCTTTTCAAGTTTATCATATATAGTATTTATCTCCGTCTTATAACCACTAAAGGTTCGCTCTATCACCAGTTCCTTTATATAGTTTATACAATCCTCTTCTGTTATACCACGGATTTCAAATTGTATGACTTCTGTTATTTTTGTGTATAGGTTTCTTCCTAAATTTTCAAGATACTCTTCTCCATTCAGCCCAATTCCTTCCTTTTTAAGTTTTTCTGTAAGCTTTTTGTAATAGTAATTTTTCCACTCTTCTAAACTCTTCGGCGAGGCTTCGCGGACCCACTCTGCCACAGGACCCACATATTTTTTCTTATTATATCCCCATCTATTCGTTGCTATGTTTAATATCCATTCCTTTGCCATTATCCATCTCCTTCCAAAGTCTAATAAATTTTTCCCTATAAGCGTGGTTTTCCTCTAAATCTGGCAAAGCTAATGTTGCCTTTAAAAGATAAGCGTTAATAAACAACTTGTTTTTTAAATAAACGTAAGCTTTAACTGTATCCATATCAATTAATCTACAACTTTTCAAAAAGACTTCTTTTCCCATAAGGTGATTTTTTAAATATTCCATTGTCCTTTCCTTATCAACGACCCTAATACCTAAAAACTTCACCCTCAGGCCTGTGTTTGTTTCAAGAGTTTCTTCGTCAAGTACTTTGATAACCTTGTATAGGTCATCTTTTTTAACCTTAAACTTACTTGGTTCTATCAAAGGTCTGGCGTCCATTATCTTTGGCACATAGTCATGGATTACTTGGTTATTAACCAAATCATTTTTTCTTTCAATGATTTCAACATTCTTTTCCTGTCCTACCTTTGAAATGATCAAATTGAGAAAATTTTTATTTATTTCGTAGCCTATTGCGTTTCTACCTAATTGCAAGGCAACCTTCATAGTAGTTCCACTGCCAAGGAAAGGATCAAGTACCGTATCCCCCACAAAGGAAAACATTTTTATCAATCTTTTAGGCAGCTCTTCTGGGAACATAGCCTCATGGTTTAGTTTCTTAGCTCCAGCAAAGCGCCAATGGCCAGAAAAGTATTCCTTCCACTCTTCTTTTGTTAGTTTTGAGGCTTCTTTTATGTGTTTTTCAACTTTTTTATTTCTGCCGGGCTTTTTAAATATAAGTATAAACTCATAGTCTATTTCCACTATACCGTTAGGCGGATAAGGGAAAGAACCCATTATGTTTGCTCCACCAGTTGTATTCATGGTGGTTTTTTTCTGCCATATTATAGAACCCATATAATCAAAACCAAGACTTTCACATTGAACTATTACTTCTGCATGTATAGGAACTACCTTGTATCTTCCATAAAGTACAGACCTTGAAAACTGATCGCCCACGTTTATACAAAGTCTTCCCCCTTCTCTTAAAACTCTATAGCACTCCTTCCATACCATATAAAGGTCTTTAAGATATTCGTGAAGCCCCTGCCCATAGCCTATTTGACCTTTGACCCCGTAATCTTTTATATGCCAATAAGGTGGCGAAGTTACAATAAGGTCTATTTCACCATCACCTATCTCTTGCATAGACCTGCTATCTCCTATTATTAGCTTTGCGTAAGGTTTTGCTTGCATGTATTAGTATATTGTAAAATAAACTTCCCCATGAGGCTTTTATCCTTGGATACATCCTTTTCCTTTATAAACCTTAGCCTTATAGAGGATGGTAGAGTAGTCTTACACTACTACGAGGATTCAAACAAAAAGACCCTTGAGCATATACCCACCTTATTAACAAGGCTAAACCTAAGGGCTGAGGATATGGACGCCTTTGCCGTGTCTTTGGGCGTGGGCTATTTGACCTCTTTGAGAATAGGTACAACCTTTATGAAAACCTTGGCGTATATGACCCAAAAGCCCATAGTAGGCTATGAGAACCTTTATATAATGTGCCAGTTTTTAAAACCTGCCAGAAGATGCGCTTTGAGGGTAAGCAGTAATATTTTCCTTAGGGACTGTCAGGAGGACAAGATAGATATATTAAAGGATATGGGGGGTTTGGAGGTTGTGGGATTGAGTTCGCAGGGCTTGGGAGATCTGGAGTTTTTTCCCTTTTCCCTGTATGGTGGCCTGTGGGCTTATAAAAAACTGAAAGAGGGATACAAGGGGGATAACCCCCTTACCTTGGAACCCCTATATCTAAAGCCTCCTGCTTGAAAGGGAGTATAGGAAAAGGCCAAGGATGGGAAATATAAGCATAAGTAGGGTGGAAAGTTTATAGTTGCCCCCTGTGGCATAAAGGAAAAAAGACCATGCAAAAAGCCCAAAGCTTGAAGCTATCCTTTCGCTAAGGGAGTAAAAGGAGAACCTAAGGGCTATATCACCCTTTGCAAACTTCTCTATGAGAAGAACTCTTGAGATAGTCCAAAGGTGGGACAGGGAAAAGCCCGCCAAAAGCCCAACCAATATTACCAAACCCTTTGGAACCATGTATAAAGACAGCAAAAGGGCACTCCAAAGGAAAAAACCAAAGGGAAAAAGTCTATCTGCGGACAGTTTGTCGGTTAGCTTGCCCCAAAGGATTCCACCAAAAACTCCACCAAAAGCAGAAAAACCTATAATCCTATAAACCTCCTCCTTGCCAAATCCATAAACATCCCTAAGGTAGATTCCCATCATGGCTATCAAAGTATGGGCAAGCTCCATAAGCAAAAGCATAGAAACAAGCACCAACAGAAAGCTTTTATCTTTTAAGACCTCTTTAAGGTTTACCTTTTGCCTCTCCAAAGGCTCGGTAAGAAAGATAAAAGAGGGTATACAAAAAAGGAAGAAAATAAGGGCAAGCCATAGAAAGGCATAGGGTAGGTTTAGCTTTGGTGCTAAAAGGATCAGGGCAAAGGCAGACCCCATATATCCAAAAGCCACACCAAAACCGGAGGCAAAACCCCTTTTATCAAAAGACCTTAAAAGGGAGTTGTAGAAGATAAGGGCTTGTTGGTGGAAGAGAGCAAGAATTAGGTAGAGGAAAAAGTTCAAGTCCACCCTATCAAAGGTAAAAAAAAGGAAAAGACAAAGAAGTACCATTGAAAGGCTAAAAAAAACAAACAAGGGCTTTCTCAAAGCCTTTTGGTCTGCCACCTTGCTTATCTGCAAGGCAATTAGAAAGGAAAGCAAAAAGGTAAAGCCATAAAAAAAGGAATAGGTTTTCACTTCTATATGCTGGGTTATGTATAAGGGATAAAGGGTAGAAAAAAGGAGAGCGCCCAGTATGGTCTCCCCAGCATCGTACAGGGCAAAGGAAAAAAGCCTAAGCCTTTTCACCTTGTGGTTCTACTTCACACACATCGGATATGCCATAAGGGTCTCTTTTACATTGCTCTATGGGGATGACCTTTCTAAAGCCTTCTGAAAAGGATCGCCAGTTTTCAAGTATGTGTTTAGCCCATGGGCTCTGTGTATATTTAAAGTGCTTTTCTATCAACCTTTTTAGCTCCTCTTCTTCTTCCTCCCTTAGCCCCCTTACAATCACATACTCTGCGTTTATCTTGCGGTCTATATCCCTATCAAGCACATAAGAATAGCCCCCCGTCATACCGGCTCCAAAGTTTACACCCACAGGACCAAGCACCACCACTATACCGCCCGTCATATATTCACAACAATGCATGCCTGTACCTTCTACGACTGCAATAGCTCCACTGTTTCTTACCGCAAACCTCTCTCCAGCCCTTCCCTTTACGTACATTTCTCCACCCGTGGCACCGTAAAGACAAGTATTACCTACTACCACATGATTATGGTTATCCTCCAAGTCCTTAGGACTTATAACTATCCTACCACCATACATACCCTTACCCACATAGTCGTTGGCGTCACCTATAAGAGTCAAAGACATGCCTTTGTGGTTAAAAGCTCCAAAGCTTTGTCCTGCGGTACCCCTAAAGACCAAGTTTATAGTATCCTCTGGTAAGCCTTCATCCCTATACCTTACCGCTATATGGTAGGCAAGTCTTGTAGGCACGCTTCTATCTATGTTTCTTATTGTGTATTCTCCATAGAACCTTTCGCCCCTTTCTATGTATGGCAGAACATCTTCCTCCAACCTCTTTGCCAACTCACTCCTTCTTGGATTATCGTTCCTCTCTTGGAGACATCTTAAAGACATGCCCTTTGGATAGTCCTCTCTTAGGAACTCTTCAAGTTTTACCCTCTTTGAGCCCGGTAAGTGGTCGTAGGTTTTTATCTCAATTAGATCCCTCCTACCTATAATCTCATCAAGAGACCTTACGCCCATCTCTGCCAATATTTCCCTTACCTCTTGCGCCACCGCTTTAAAGTAAGCCATCACGTTTTCCACTTTACCCTTGAACTTTTCCCTATACTTGGGGTCTTGGGTGGCAACGCCCGTAGGGCATTGATTTGTATGGCAAAGCCTTGCCATTACACAACCTTCCGCTATCATAGCCGCTGTGCCAAAACCAAACTCTTCCGCTCCAAGGAGCGCTCCTATGATAACGTCTTTGCCTGTCCTCATACCACCATCTACCCTTAGGCGCACCTTGTCCCTAAGGCCGTTTTCCATCAAGACCCTTTGAGTTTCCGAAAGGCCGATTTCCCAGTAGTTTCCTGCGTTCTTTATAGAAGAGTAGGGGCTTGCTCCCGTTCCACCCTCTGTACCACTTATTTGAACTATGTCCGCATAAGCCTTTGCCACACCTGCTGCCACTGTACCCACCCCCGTTTCTGCCACAAGCTTGACACACACCTTTGCCCGTGGGTTTGACTCTTTCAGGTCGTTTATAAGCTGGGCAAGGTCTTCTATGGAGTATATGTCGTGGTGGGGCGGTGGAGATATAAGGGTTATGCCCGGTTGGGAGTGTCTTAGCTTTGCTATATATTCATTTACCTTTTTACCGGGAAGTTGCCCGCCTTCGCCGGGCTTGGCACCTTGGGCTATCTTTATTTCAATATCCTTTGCGCTGGCAAGGTAGGTGGGCGTAACACCAAAGCGCCCGGAAGCAACCTGTTTTATCGCAGAGTTTTTAATCGTCCAGTATCTCTCTGGGTCTTCCCCGCCTTCTCCCGAGTTGCTCTTCATTCCAAGTCTGTTGCAAGCCTCCGCTATTACCTCGTGAGCTTCTGGTGAAAGGGCCCCCAAAGACATACCCCCTGTCACAAACCTTTGAAGTATCTTTTCTATAGGTTCTACCTCTTCAAGGGGCAGGGGCTTTTCTGCTTTTTTGTAGTCCAAAAGGTGTCTTATAAAGGTGGGGTGTTCCTGATTGGCTATTTTGGAAAATTCCTTGTAGTCTTTATAGTCTTTTGTTTCCAAAAACCTGTGTAGGGCTCTTATTACAAAGGGAGACCATGCGTGGTACTGTCCCCCCTTCCTAAACTTCATATCGCCACCATAATCAAGTTGTGGATTTTCTACCTCAAAGCCTGCATCGTGCCTTGCAAGTATGCTTTCTTGTATTTCAAAGATGCCATCTGCCTCAAGGGTGACTGGAGTGCCTGGGAAGTATTCTTCCACAAAGTCCTTGTTTAGACATACCGTATCAAAGATCCTTGCTCCCTGGTAGGAGTTTAGGGTAGATATGCCCATCTTAGACATGATCTTTAAAAGGCCATCTTCCAAAGCCTTCTTGTAGTTGAAAAGAGCCTTTTCATAAGGCACTTTAATTTCTCCCTTTTGGCATAGCTCGTAGATAAGCTCGTACATAAGGTAAGGATATATGGCGGAAGCACCATAGCCTATAAGGCAAGCCATATGATGTGTATCCCTAGCCTCTCCCGTTTCTACCACTAGGGATACCCTGTTGGCAAAACCTCTTTCAGAAAGCCATTTAAAAACCGCAGACACGGCCAAAAGGCTCGGTACGGCAAGTCTGTACTTGGATATATTCCTGTCGGAAAGCACTATTATGTTAGCTCCTTCTTTTACCGCTTCCTCTACCCTTCTACAGACTATTTCCACTCCAAGCCTAAGGTCGCATATGCTTATGCCCTCGTACATGGCATCGTAAAGGATATCGGTTATCCTCCTTTCGCCAGCAAGGTCTTGAAGTTCCACCACACAATAGCTTCTTTCTTTTGGATAGGTCATAGGCACCCATGCCACTTTGAATTCCTTTTGATCCATTAAAGCTTTAAACTGGTAGGGCAAAAGTATGGGGCTGTCTATTTGAAGCCTTTTGGCATGCCCTTCCTCTTCCTTCAAAAAGTTCCTTTTGTGTCCGAGGTTCATCTTCAAAGACATAACTGCCCTTTCTCTTATGGGGTCTATGGGCGGGTTTGTAACTTGGGCAAACCTTTGCTTGAAGTATCTAAAAAGAAGTACAGGCTTTTCGGAAAGGGGCGGTATGGGAGTATCGTCTCCCATAGAAAAGGTTATTTCCTTCCCTTCTTCTGCCATAGGAGCCAGCACATGCTTTATCTCTTCCTGAGTGTATCCAAAGGCTACCAACTTCCTGATTCTATCTTTGTCCTCTTCTGGTTTTGGTATGGTGTAGTCCTTTATTATTCTGTTTAGCCTCAAAAGGTGCTTTTCAAGCCACTCTCCATAAGGTTTTTGAGAGGAAAGCTCCTTTAGTATCTCATCGGTTTCTTTAATTTGACCCTTTGAAAGGTCTACTACCAAAGTATCACCCGGTCCAAGCCTACCCTTTTTGAGAACCCTCTTTTCTCCAAACTCTACCATACCCACCTCTGAACCAAGGACAAGGATGCCATCCTCCGTGAGTATATAGCGAGCTGGCCTTAGTCCATTTCTATCAAGGTGGGCCCCTATCTTCTTACCATCGGTAAAGGCTATACTTGCAGGACCATCCCACGGCTTCATAAGGAGAGATTGGTATTCAAAAAAGTCCTTAACCTCTTTGCTAAGCCAGGGCACACCCTCCCATGCGAAGGGAATAAGCATGTTTATGGCATGTTCTGGGCTATAGCCCACAAGGACAAGAAGCTCAAAAACCCTATCTAAAGAAGCAGAATCGCTCTCCTCGTAAGAAACAAGAGGCCTTATGAGCTTTATGTTTTCTCCAAAAAGCTCGTGCTGCAGTTCGTGTTCTATAGCCCTCATCCAATTTCTATTGCCCAGTATGGTGTTTATCTCTCCGTTGTGAGCTAAATATCTAAAGGGTTGGGCAAGCTTCCAGTTGGGAAAAGTGTTCGTAGAATACCTCTGATGGAAAAGACAAAAGGCAGACTCTATCCTTCCATCCTTAAGCTCGGGATAAAAAACATCCAGCTGGGGAGCAACCAACATACCCTTATAAACCATCACCCTCGTAGAAAGGGAAGCCACATAAACCTTATCCTTTATCTTCCTATCGGTTTCTATTCGCCTCCTAAGAAGATAGAGCTCTATATTCCTTCTTTCCTCTTCACAGTTTTTTGCGTCCAGAAGAAGATGGAAGATCTTAGGCATCACCTTAAGAGCAGACTCTCCAACTGCCTCTTTATTTATAGGTACTTCCCTCCATCCTACCAGAGCAAAACAAGACCTTTTAACATACTCCTCTATCTGCGGCCTTACATCCTCGTATAGAAAAAGGACACCAAGCGCCAAGTTGTCCAAAGAGGAGATATGAAAGCCCTCTCTTTCTATGTAATCTCCAAAGAATCTTTTGGGTATCTGTATGAGTATGCCTGCACCATCACCCGTTTTACCATCGCCACCTACCGCACCCCTATGGGTAAGATTTTTAACAGCCTCTATACCCCATTGCACAAT
Source organism: Aquificaceae bacterium (assembly GCA_046294875.1). Classification (GTDB taxonomy): domain Bacteria; phylum Aquificota; class Aquificia; order Aquificales; family Aquificaceae; genus Pampinifervens. Next base: position 15,894 of record JBKBNZ010000001.1, read on the forward strand.
CTGATGGCTCTTTTGTCCTTTTATATTACATACAAAACCCACACCGCAGGAATCGTACTCCAAAAGCTCCATCTTTTCACCTCTCAAAAAAGGTTAAATGGTCTAATATTTTAATATAGTATAAGGCACGCCTTATAGGTTAGAAAACCGTTACCTAAGGTTATTTCTTTGCTTAGTTGCATTGTTACTAAATCCTCTGGGTGAGAAATTCTCTCGCAGGAGCGGTTCGAGAGTTGCCCGATTATAAGCCCTTAATTTGAGTAATGCTATGCTATAATATTAGTATTAAATCTCAATAAGGAGTGAGCTATGAAAAGGCTTTTCCTTTTGTTTTCCCTGTTTCCCTTTTCTCTCACCTTTGCTGGTAAAAAGGCTCTTTACTGGGACGATACGGAAACCTTAGGAAAAGGTAGATATCAAATAGAAAACTACTTTTTTTACACCAAAACTAAGGAAGATTCAAAGGGCAGCTATATCTTCAACTTCACCTATGGGCTAAAGCCAAAGGTTGATATAGCGGTGAACGTTCCCTTTGGGTATTTGAAAGCCTATGGAAACACCTACTCTGATATGGAGGATCCCTCCTTTGAGTTGAAGTATAAGTTTTACGAGAGAAAGGATTTAAGCTTTGCTATAAAGCCCTTTATAAGCGTGCCCGTTAACAAAAACAGCAGGTTTAGTGAGGGTAATATAAGCTACGGATTAACCCTTGTGTCTCAAGTGGATCACGATAAAATAACCTTCTATTCCAACTCCTCCTACATGGTTCATAAAAACAGACCCATTGGCGAAAGGGAGTTTTTTCAATCCCTTTCTCTTGAGTACGCCATTACTAACGAGTTTAGCTTTATATCTTCTTTTTATTTAAGCGCCTACAAAAAGACGGAAAGGGGCGGAGTCTTTGGCATAGGCTACAGTAAGGGAAAGGTGGAGGTGGGAGTTGGCGTGGGTAAAACCTTTACTTCAAAAAATAGGTATAACCTATACGGTGGCTTAACATACAGGTTTTTCTAAAAGCCACCCATGCCCCAAAGGCCTTTGTTGTTTTCTCTTGCGTATTTCTGGGCAGCTAAGAATCTGTCTTGATACTTAACATTAGGCGGTATAGTATACACCTGTGCGTAGCCTTCCTTTATTAAGACCTCGTTTAACATCCTTCCATCCGATAGCCACGCATAAGCTAAAAGCCTTCCATATTTATCCGTCCTTTGCACGTCAAACTCAAGATAGACCACTTCTTCCTTTGGCAAAAGCTTTTTGGTGAATTCTGCAGAAAGTTTTCCCATTTTTACTATTTCTTCAACAGACTTCCCACTTTTTTCTGCATCTCTTCTTGCCTTTTCATTGGCCTTGCTCTCTGGCGTATCCACCCCTATAAGCCTAACCCTTACCTCTTCCCCGTTGTTAAGAGTACAGCGAAAGGTATCACCATCCACCACACGGACTACCTTACAAGGTACCCTATCCTCCACAGGCTCACTTTTTTGAGGCGAAACACCGCAGGACAACAAAAAAGCCAGCAGAAAAAGTATAAAGCTTAACCTCATGTGTTATATTTTAACATAGCCATGGAAAGAAATCTTTGGGAAGAAGCCCTTGTGGAAGAGGTTATATATTTAATAGCCCATCTTGCCCATGCAGAACAGCATCTTATGGAGCTGGAGGGAGAAACAAAGCTTCAGGACCTTGTTATCTACATTGATGAACTAAGGAATAGGAGAAAAAGCGTTGGTAATTTACTCTTTTCTATCCTTGAGATCTCGGCAGAAGGTGGTGGAGAGTTCAGAAGTAAGGTGGAAAGTCTTTGGTGTGTGTTAAAGCACCTTTCTATGGCCTTGGTACATTGCGATGAATCTGCAGAAAAGGTGATAAGGAGGATGGATTGTGCTTTGGCTAAAGGGGACGAAGAAATTGCAAAGAAGCTAAGCGAAAAGCTAAAAGATCTGTACGAACTTCGCCAATCTTTAAGAAATTCTATAAGAGAGCTTCTTTTTGACGTTTCAAAGAAGCTTGTAAAAGCACCAGCGGTTAGATGCAGAGAAGACCTGTGTATTTTGGAAGGAGAAAAGGATGGCCTATAAAGACCTTAGAGATTTTTTGAAAAAGCTTGAAAAGGAAGGAGAGCTTATAAGGATAAAGGAAGAGCTTTCTCCCATCCTTGAGATAACGGAGATAACCGACAGAGTATGCAAGATGCCCAAAGGTGGAAAGGCTTTACTTTTTGAGAAGGTAAAGGACTATTACTCTCCCGTTCTTACAAACCTTTTGGGCTCGGAAAGAAGAATAAAAGAAGCCCTTGGCTATGAAAACCTTGAAGATATAGGTTGGAAGCTTTATAAACTACTAAGGCCAGAGATTCCCCATACTTTTCTTGATAAGTTAAAAAGATTGCCCGAACTTAAAAAGCTAAACGATTCCCTCCCAAGGACTGTAAAGGATGGCCCTATAAGGGAGAACATAAAAAGGGAAAAGATAGATATCTTGGAATTTCCCATACTTCAATGTTGGCCAGAGGATGGAGGAAGGTACATAACTTTTGGGCAAACTATAACAAAAGACCCAGAAAGCGGCATAAGAAACGTGGGTCTTTACCGCATTCAAGTTTTATCTCCCACAGAGCTTGCCCTCCACTGGCAAATACACAAAGATGGAAACCATCATTATTGGAAGGCAAAAAGGCTTGGCAAAAGGTTAGAAGTAGCCATAGCCATAGGTGGAGATCCTGTACTTTCTTATGTAGCCTCTGCACCTTTGCCACCGGAGGTAGACGAATACCTTTTTGCAGGGCTTATAAGGGAAGAGGGCGTGGAGCTTATAAAGGGCATAACCGTTGATTTGGAATATCCAGCCCATGCGGAGATAGTAATAGAGGGCTACGTAGACCCAGAAGAACCCTTGGTAGATGAAGGACCTTTTGGAGATCATACAGGCTTTTACACGCCCGTTGATAAGTATCCAAAGATGCATATAACCGCCATACTACACAGAAACAACCCCATATACCTTGTCACCATAGTAGGAAAGCCGCCCCAAGAGGACAAATACATAGGCTGGGCTACAGAAAGGATCTTTTTACCTCTTATCAAGTTTAACCTGCCAGAGGTGGTAGACTACCACTTGCCCGCAGAGGGCTGTTTCCATAACTTTTGCTTTGTTTCCATAAAGAAAAGGTACCCTGGACATGCCTTTAAGGTAGCTTATGCCCTGTTGGGCTTGGGATTGATGTCTTTAACTAAGCATGTGGTGGTCTTTGACCATGATATAGATGTCCATGACTTTGGACAGGTACTGTGGGCTTGGGGCAACAACGTAGACCCTTCGAGGGATGTGCTTATTCTAAAAGGTCCTATAGATGTTTTAGACCACAGCACCAACGAGGTAGGCTTTGGTGGAAAGATGGTAATAGACGCTACAAGCAAGTGGAAACAGGAGGGATATCTCAGAGAATGGCCAAAGGTCATAGAGATGTCAAAGGAGGTTAAAGAAAAAATTGACAAAATATGGGAGAAGCTGGGGATAAGGTAAAGCCTTTTTTAAGGCAGAATTTTTACATACTGAGTTTATGTGGTTCATATAGGCTCGTTTCCATAGATAACATTAAGGATGAGCAAAGGAGATTCCAAGGGGAGCTAAAGCCTGCTTTGGTGCTAAAGGTATGGACGAGGCTTGAGGACAACGCTTTGCACGTAGCCTTTTGGTCTCAAAAGTGCCTCTCACTCAGGGTAATGTTTTACCTTGTATATCACTATGTGGGGAAAATAGTCGTAGACAATATCAAAGTATCTTTTATCATATTTTCTGAGGAAATACATATTCAAAAGCATACTCTCATCAAAGGGAGGCTTATAGAAAAGGATAGATACCCTTCCATCTTTGCGGCTTGTTATAAACACCGTATATCCTTGTGGATTTTTACTTATCTGTGATAGCTTAGAGGATTTTTCATCATAAAGGTAAATGTTCTTTATTTCTATTATGATATTATCAGTTCTTAAAAGTCCCTTGTTGAGGTCTATGGTTAGTTTGTAAGGAGCCTGGCACTCAAAAAGGTTGTCCTCTTTTAAAAGACAGACAGGCCTTATTATTTCTCCAAATGTTCCTTCCTTTTTCTTAAAATCGTAGCTTCCAAAGTAGTATATCCATCCAAACTTATTAATCATATCCCTTGTTATTACCCAATATACAGGCACTTCTATGGGCTTTGCAAAGTATCCTGTGGAAACTTTATTAACCACATCCTCCGCAGATAGGCCATCAGTCATAAGTTTGTAAAGGCCTGTAAGCCCATAGTTGATAACAAAGGAGGTTATAAGCCATCCTTCTCTTGGGTCTGAGGTGGAAAAGGATTTGGCAACGAAGTAGGTTTTTGGGCTTGCCTGTGATCCCCCATCATGTATGGTTGCCCTTCTTGAATAGTATTCAAAAACGTAACCATAATCCCACCAAGTCCAAATTACAGAGTTTGCAGGGGTGTTCTTTCTGATCCATTCCATGCCTTTGACTATGGGAGCATCAATTATTGGGCTGTAAAAACCCTTATTTACAAGGGTTTGCCCGTACAAAACCGTAAAGAAAAGCAGAGAGCCTACAACAGTGATGGCTAAACTTTGTTTGTGTTCTTCCTTGTACTGTCCAAGCTTTGGTAGAAGCTTTCCAAAAACAAAATATATGATATAGGCCAAGCCCATACCTACAAAGGGTGCAAGATACATAGAGAACCTATTGCCAGAAGAGAAAGCCAAAAGGCCTATCCCAAAGAAAGGCAAAAGGAAAAGGGTATTTCTTAAAGAGAATATGAAAAATAAAAAAGCTCCGAAAAGCCCCAAAAGGCCAATTTCCTTACTTGCTATTATACCAGCAAACACTTGATTAAAAGAGAATCTTTGAAGCTCAGAGATGGATATAAAGATGTTGGGAAAATCCTTAAAGAGTATATCTATGGATGTAATAGGCTTTGTTTTAAAAACAAGCCATGAAACTTGTTCAAATAAATGTAAAGGTCCTACATATATATACCAAATCTGTGGCAATAAGAGAATTGCCAAGAGGAAAAAACTATTTTCATCAAAAAGCTTTCCCTTTCTATATGCCTCCCAAAGAAACAAAACAAAAAAAGTCAATAAAAGAACAAAGTTTAGATTAGCATGTCCGTACCAAAAATAGTAAAGCAGCAAAAACAAACTCGCCAAGCTTATCCATATATAAGGCTTTTTACCTTTTGGATCTTCTCTCCAACTTTCAAAAAACCTATAGAAAAAGTAAGCAATGAAAAAGGGAAGAGTAAGGTTAAGCATATCATGGTCTAACCTTGCAAGATAACTTCTTGCTACGTATATGGGAGCAGAAACGGCCAAAAGACCACCCAATAGCCCTACAAAGGGGAGCCTTAGTCTGTTAAAGTACAAAAACAGAGGTATGGCTGGGCTTACAGCTAATATGGGAACTAAGTAAAAGGCAAGCTGAGGAATACTTTTACCTGTTAAAGCATGAAGCCAAGAGAAAAGATAGCTGGGACCAGCTCCATACATGGAATAGGATGGGTAAAGCCTTTCCTTTTCCGATAATTTGGCGTTGATGTTATTGTCGGGGAAAAAGCGCAGAGGGTCTGGTTGTCCCTGCTTGAATTTACCCTCTCTTATTTCTTCTGCCATGCGTGTAAAGTAATAGGAATCTGCTTCCGTGTATAAGGGGTCTCCTTTGTAAAAGAATATCTCTTCCCTCTCTTTCCACTTTGGGATGTCTTTATATCTAAGGTATACACCGAAAAGGAGGGTTAAAAGTAATAGAAGGTAAAGATATGCTGTTTTCATAGGCAGGTATTATAATACATGACAAAAGGCATGTTATAATCTTTCTATGCTTGATGTAAGGGAAATTATGGAAATACTCCCCCATAGGTATCCTATCCTTCTGGTGGATAAGATCCTTGAGATGGAGGAGGGGAAAAGGATAGTGGGTGTAAAGAATGTTTCTGTAAATGAGCCCGTTTTTCAGGGACATTTTCCTAATTTTCCTCTTATGCCAGGTGTTTATATCCTTGAAGCTATGGCTCAAGTTGGCGGCATATTAATGATAAAGTCCTTGGGTTTAGAGATAGGCAAGTATGCTATAGTCTTTGCAGGTATTGACGAGGCAAGGTTTAAAAGGCCTGTGTATCCGGGCGACCAGCTATTTATGGAGCTTGAGGTTATATCTCTTAAGAAAAGCCTTTCAAAGATGAAAGGAACGGCAAAAGTAGGAGGGGAGGTGGTTGCTTCGGCGATCCTTTATGCGGCAGCAAGGGAGCTAAAAGATTTAAAAAGGTAGATTATTTAAGAATAAGATGCTTTAAAAAACTAAGCCACCCTTTCCAATAAAGCTCTTTGTAGCCCTTTTCTCCCAGCAAAACCTTATAGAAACTCCTAAGGGCATAATCCTTTCCCATCCTGTAGGCAACCCTTTGAAACCTATAGGCTATGTCCCCTATCTTCTTTGCTTTGTTTAGCTCCTCTATCAAAGGTTTTAGAAGTCTTCTGTAGGCTTTTATAGGCTCATTGGAATCTTCCAAAAGGGCCTGTGAAAGAATTCTTCCTGCCCATAGGGCGTAATAGATGCCTTCTCCTAAAAGGGGGTCTGTCATGCCTGCCGCATCGCCAAGGAGAACTATTCTGCCCCTTCCCAAAAAGGGCTCCTTATCTGGAAAGGGTATATGCCAGCCTTTGGGATGTTTATACTTTATGCCCTTTAAAAGGGAGTACTCTTTTAATATTTTTAAAAGGTTTTCTTCTCCTGTGGTGGTAACGCCCACGCTTATGCCTTCTCCGTGAGGAAAAACCCAAAGGTATCCCCTTTTTACCCAGCCTATCTCTATGAGCACTTCTTGCTTTAAGTCTCCTTCTGTGAAGAACTCAAGGCTTTTAAAGCCCTTTGGCTTATAGCCTAAAAGCCTTGCCACCTTTGAGTGGGCTCCATCGGCGCCTACGATAAAGTCTGCCATAAGCGTCCCTTTGGAGGTATAAACCTTGTAAGATTCCTTTTCCCTTTCAAAGCCAAAAAATTCCGCCTGCATTAGCTCTGTGCCCGCTTCCACAGATTTTTTTACCAAGAAATAGTCAAAGTCTTTTCTATCCACTATGTAAGCCACTTCTTTCTCTGCAGGCACATGGTAATCTTCAAGACCTTTATAACCAAGCCTGCCACCCCTTATGGTGTTTAGAATAAGCCTCTCGTAGCCCTTCGGGAGAAGTTTTAAAGTCCTCGCCGATAGGCACCCCGCGCAAAGTTTAAACCTTGGCAAGGATTCCTTTTCTAAAAGAGCTACTTTAAAGCCAGCATTTGACAGGTGATAGCTTGCGCTGGCGCCGGCAGGACCACCCCCCACAACCACCGCTTGGTACTTCAACTTAAAACCTCAAAAGGCTAGCTCCCCAAGTTAGCCCCCCACCCATGGCGGTAAGGAGGATAAGGTCTCCCCTTTTTAGCCTTCCCTCTTGCTTGGCTTCGTAAAGAGCTATGGGTATAGAAGCTGCGCTGGTATTTCCATATTTGTGAATGTTAGAATAGACCTTTTCCATAGGTATGTTTAACTTTTCCGCCAAGGCTTGCATTATCCTTATGTTTGCCTGATGGGGAACTACAAGGTCTATATCTTCCATGGAAACTCCTGCTCTTTTTATAACCTCTTCGCAAACTTCTGCCATAGAGCGCACTGCCAACTTAAAAAGCTCTTTACCCTTCATTTTAAGGTATCCGCACCTTTCCGCATAAAGGATGTCCCAATAGTCACCATCAGACCTCATAACCGAAGCCAAAAGCTCACCCTCTCCTTCTGATAAAACTACCGCACCTGCACCATCTCCAAAAAGCACACAGGTAGCCCTGTCAGTCCAATCTACTATCTGGGATAGTTTTTCCGCACCCACAAGCAATACCTTTTTTGCCTTGTTGGAAAGAAGCATGGAGCTTGCAATTTCAAGGCCATAAAGAAAACCACTACAGGCGGCGGATATATCAAAGGCAAAGGATCTATGGCATCCAAGCCTTGCCTGTAAAAGACAAGCGCTTGCAGGAAAAGAAAGGTCTGGAGTTAAGGTGGCAAGGATTATAAGGTCGACCTCTTCGGGCTTTGTGTTTGACTCCTCAAGTGCCATCAAGCTTGCTTTGTATGCCATATCTACAAGGCTTTCTTCATTGGCTATCCTTCTTTCCTTTATGCCCGTACGCGTTGTGATCCATTCGTCGCTAGTATCCACCATTTTTTCAAGGTCAAAGTTGGTTAATACTTTTTGCGGCACATAATAGCCTATACCCTGTATACACACACCCATCAGGCCTTTACCTCTTGAGGGAAAAGCTTTTTAAGGTTTTCTGAAAGCCTTTCGTTAAAGTGATGAGTCAAAAATTCGTTAGCAACCCTGATAGCATTCTTTATAGCCTTTGCGTTTGCCCTCCCATGGGTTATTATGACAGGTTTTTTTGCTCCTAAAAGGGGTATGCCACCGTACTCGGCAAAGTCTGCCTTTTTCTTGAAATTGTTCAAAGCGGGCTTCATAAGTAAGGCACCTATCTTTGCCAAAAAGCTCTTTTGAACCTCCTCCTTTATCATTTGTATTACGGCAAAGCCAAGGCTTTCACTTGCCTTTAGTATAACATTACCCACAAAGCCGTCGCACACTATCACATCAAAGGTACCGGCGTATATATCTCTACCTTCTGCGTTACCTTTAAAATTCAACCTGCTTGCCTTTAAAAGGGGATAGGTTTCTTTTACAAGCTCATTGCCCTTTCCTTCCTCCTCTCCTATGCTTAAGATACCTACCCTTGGGTTCTTTATGTTTAATATCTCCTCTGCGTAGGTATGCCCTATCACTGCAAAGTGTAAAAGATGCCTTGGCTTACAATCCACGTTTGCACCCACGTCAAGAAGCACCGTTTTACCCTTTGGATTTGGAAGAGCGACGCCTATGGCAGGCCTTTCAAGCTCTTCAATGGAGCCTATGATAAACTTTCCCACTGTTAAGACTGCTCCTGTGTTGCCCGCAGAAACAAGGCCATCTGCCAAACCTTCCCTTACAAGCTTGCCAGCCAAGTACAAGGATGAGTTCTTTCTTTTAAGGACATTAGAGGGCGCCTCGTTCATCTGGATATTTTCCGGGGCGTGCACTATTTGCAACTCTTTATTGAAGCCTTCCCTCTTTAGTATATCCCTAATCTTCTTCTCATCACCTACAAGAAGACTTTCAATCCCAAGCTCTTTATAAGCTAATATGCAACCTTTAACTATCTCTTCCGGGGCGTAATCGCCCCCCATACAATCTACCGCTATCCTTGTCATGAAGTTTTTATTACTTCTTTGCCCTTGTAATACCCACAGTAGGGACAAGCCCTATGAGGCATCATCAACTCTCCGCAGTTGGGACAAGTAGCCAAAGCTAAACTGCTTAGCTTAGAGAAGAAGTTTTGAGCTCTCCTTTGGTCTCTTCTCCACTTTGAAGTTTTCCTTTTTGGAACAGCCATATCTATCGCCTCCACGCATTTATTAGGAATTTCTATTATAGCATATTCGCCTTCTTAAGCAGGTCTCCAAGGGTTGTAGCCTTCTTCTCTATATTTTCCACTTCTCCCCTACAATGGGGGCTACACAAGGGTTTGGTGGGTATGCTTAGGATTATCTGTTCCCTTAAAAGGTTTGTTAAATCAAAGGCCTCTTCATTCTCGTAAAAGGAAACGTTCAGGTCGCCGGGCTTTAGATAGACCACATCCTTTGTGGGATAGGCTTCTATTCTTATGTTTTCCACCTTTCCTATGTCCTTGTTGTAAAGGGTCAGGCATCTACTACATTGTAAAACCACATAACCCTCTATCTCCATATGAACCATATAGCCACCCTTTTCCCTTGTTATCTCCACGTATAGATTTATAGGCTCCACTATCTCTCCCAAGTCTGGTGGTAGTTTAATGTCTTCTGGCTTGAAGGTATAGCCTTGAGCAAACCTTTTCCTATTTTTGAATATTTCCTTTAGGTTTAACACTACCATAATGCTTTAAAATATAAGCCCTTGAGAAATTAAGGGCAGGAGTATTTTAGCCTATTAGGGAAAACAGGGTCGATGGATTGCTTGCCATATACAATTTCTCGCACGGCGGACGAAGACTAAATTATCCTATCTAAGATGGATTGGATGGAAAAGCTTTTAGAGGAGCTAAAGGTAAAAAGCTTATACAGAGAACGGAGGCTAAGAGAGGATCTTTTAGACTTTTGTTCCAACGATTACTTGGCTCTAAAAGACCATCCGGAAGTGGTGGAAGAGGCTATAAGGGCTCTTAAAGAGATAGGTTTAGGTAGCGGTGCTTCTCAGCTGGTTTCTGGATACACCAAGTACCACATGGATTTAGAGGAAGCGCTGGCGGATTTTAAAGGTGTTCCCCGTTGTGTTCTCTTTGGTTCAGGCTATCTTGCCAACCTTTCCCTTGCTAACTTGGTGGGAGAAGAAGACCTTATCCTAAGTGATGAATTAAACCATGCAAGCTTAATAGATGGTTGTAGATTATCTAAAGCAAAGGTTTTTATTTTTAAACATAGGGATTACCAGCACTTGGAAGAGCTTTTAAAAAAGCATAGGAGAAATTACAGAAGATGCCTTATAGTAAGCGACTCAGTTTTTAGCATGGATGGAGACATAGCCCATATACCCACTTTGAAAGGGCTTGCCAAGGCTTACGATTGCATGCTTTACTTGGATGAAGCTCATGCTACGGGCGTTTTGGGACAAGAGGGGAGGGGAAGCTTGGAAGAATTTAAAGAAAATTGGGAAGATTATATGATAATCATGGGTACTCTTTCAAAGGCTATCGGCTCTTATGGAGCCTTTGTATGCGGCTCAGAAGTGCTTTGTCAATACCTTGTCAACAAGGCAAGAAGCCTTATCTTTTCTACTTCTTTGCCACCACCTGTCTGTGCCGGTGCCAAAAGGGCCTTGGAGATCATCAAAGAAAATCCAAGCATGGTGGCCAAGCTAAGAGACTTATCAAGGAAAATCTACGAAAAAATAGCCCGTATAGGGCTTGAGGTTTCCTTTCATGGCACTTCCATAATTCCCATAATGGTTTATCGGGAAGAGAGGGCTATAAATATTAGAGAAAGGCTTTTGGAAAAGGGTATATTTTTACAGGCCATAAGGTATCCCACGGTGCCCCTTGGCAAAGCAAGGTTAAGATTAACAGCAAGCTTAAGGTACAAGCAAGAAGATATAGAGAGTCTTACTGAGGCGCTTAAGGAGGCTATTACATATACGGCCTGAGGTAAAGGTGGAAAAAGGCCTTAAATAAGCTTGGCTTGTGGCATAAATTTATATTTATGATAGCTACCGAAAAATTGCCCTATTATTCATTAAAGGATTATCTGAAGGAAAGGTACGGTAGGCGTGTGCAAAAGATAACGGTAGCACTTCCTTTTACCTGCCCCAACATAGACGGTACAAAGGCTGTTGGTGGATGCACCTACTGTTTTTCTGGCACAAGGCCTGCTCATTTGGAGCCCTATATACCCTTACGCCAGCAGATAGAAGAGGGCATAAGGAGGGCGAAAGACCGATATGGAAAGAATATTCTTTTTTTCATATACTACCAATCTTATTCAAATACCTATGGAGATTATCAATTCCTAAGGTCTGTTTACCATACCGCCCTTGAGTTTGACGAGGTGGTAGGTATAGACGTGGGGACAAGGCCAGACTGTGCTCCCGAATGGGTCCTTGACCTGCTTGAAGACTACGTCCAAAGGGGCCTTGAGGTATGGATAGAGTATGGTCTTCAGAGCGCCAATTTTAAAACTTTGAGGTTTATAAACAGAGCTCATGGCGTATCCGATTTTGTGGACGCAGTCCTCAGGACAAAAAGGAGGAGCCTAAAAGTATGCGCTCATATAATCCTTGGTTTGCCCTATGAGGACAAGGAAGATATGATAGAAACGGGTAAGCTTCTTGCAAGCCTGCCAATAGATGGTGTTAAAATCCATCCACTGCATATAATAAAAAACACTAAAATGGCAGAGCAGTACCTTAGGGGAGAGTTTAGAGTCTTAAGCCTTGAAGAGTATGCAAGCCATGTGGCGGATATATTAGAGATACTTCCAAGTAATATGGTTATACACCGATTGACAGGAGAAGTAGAGCCAGAAAGGCTTATAGCCCCCGAGTATTGTACCTATTCTAAAAAACAAGAGGTTTTAAAGGCTATAATAGAAGAGATGAAAAAAAGAGGAAGCTATCAAGGCTGTAAGGCACCTTTTAACCTATGAAGAAACATCATTGGGCTCTGGTATCCCTTAGCATAAACCTTTTGCAGGCTTTCCTAAAGTTTGTGGGCGGTCTTTTAACGGGTAGCCTTTCTATGGTAGGTGAGGCGGTTCATTCCCTTTCCGACTCCTTTGCTTCCGTAGTTGCCTTTATTATCATAAAGCTGTCCGACAAGAGGGTGAAAAAATTTCCCTACGGTCTTTATAGGCTGGAAAACCTTGGTTCTATAATCATAGCCTTTTTTCTTCTTTTAGCAGCCTATGAGATAGGCAAAAGGGCTTTCAGCAAGGAGGTAATTATAAAGGAAGAATATTTGGGCATTGGGTTGGCCGTGGTTATATTTTCCCTTTTTAGCTCTTTGAGCCTTTCCTTTCTTGAAAGGCGAGCGGGGAAAAAACTAAACTCTCCTACCTTGATAGCAGACTCTTATCATACTCTTACAGATGCCTTCGGCTCTTCTTTGGTACTTCTTAGCTTTATAAGTGCCTATATGGGTTATCAGTTGGATAGGTACTTTGCTCTTGGGGTTGCCCTTCTTATAAGCTATACCGCTTTTCATATTCTCTGGAGAGAGGTTTCTGTGCTTCTTGACGTTTCTGCAGACGAGAAGACTCTTCAAAAGATCAGAGAGGTGCTTTTGTCCTTTCCCGAAGTAAGGGAGATTAAGGGACTTTTTGTAAGGGCTTCTGGTGGTAAGCTTTTTGCAGATGTGGTTTTAGCCTTGGAGGGTAGAGATTTTATAAGAATACACCAGCTGGTAGACCAAATAGAGGAAAGGCTAAAAGAAGAGATAAATAACCTTGATATGGTCTTTATCCATTACGAGCCAGTGGATGGAGGGGGTATAAGGGTGGGTGTCCTTTTAAACGAAAAGGGAGAAGTAAGCGAACGCTTTGAAGCTTCAAAGGAACTTCTTATCTTTGGACCGTCTCCTGAAAGGCTATATATACCGGAGGGAGAGGCTGCTTTGTCGGAGCTTGTAAGGGAAAAGGGACTTTCTGTGGTTGTTTGCGGCCATCATCCCATATCTTCCATCGCAAAAGGTATTCTTAGTCAGGCAAACGTCTTTGTGTGGGAGACAGAGGAAAAGAATCCTTACAAGGCCCTAAAGGAAGTGGTTTATAATCTATCTGATGTCAAAGATCCTAATAAAAAAGGTGAGGGTGATAGACCCCTCTCAAGGCCTTGACGGTACAAAGGACATACTCATAGAAAAGAAACATATAAAAGCCATAGGGGATGATCTTTTTGAATCAGAAGCTCAGATAATAGAGGGAAAAGGGCTTGTAGCCTGCCCCTCTTTCGTGGATATTCATGTCCATCTAAGAGATCCCGGGCAAGAATACAAAGAAGACCTTCAAAGCGGTATGAAGTGTGCCGTCGCCGGAGGTTATACAGCCCTTGTATGCATGCCTAACACAAAGCCACCAATAGACTCTCCCGAGGTTGCCCAATATATAGTTAGAAAGTCCGAGGATATAGGCCTATGTAGAGTTTTCCCCTCTTCTGCCATTACAAAGGGTAGAAAAGGGCAAGAGCTTGTGGATTTTTACGCCATGAAGAGGGCTGGCTGCGTTGCCTTTACCGATGATGGAGCGCCTCTTATGGATTCAAGACTTATGGAAAGGGCTTTGGAGCTTACAAGCCAGATAGGAAGCTTTGTAATGAACCACTGCGAGGATGATAAGATCGCCCAAGGGCATATAAACGAAGGATACGTAAGCTCCCTACTTGGTATAGACGGAAGGCATGCAAGCGCAGAGGATATTTTAGTGGCTCGTGATTGTATCCTTGCGTACCATACAGGAGGGCACATACATATACAACATCTAAGCAGTGCCCTTAGCGTGGATATAATAAGGTTTTTCAAAGATAAAGGGGCAAAGATTACCTGCGAGGTAAATCCCTACCATCTTATCTTTACGGAAGAAGAGATATTCAATTCTTATTCCAACGCAAAGGTGAACCCACCTTTAAGGGATAAAAAGCACCAAAGTCTTCTCCTTGAAGCTCTAAAGGATGGTACCATAGACTGTATAGCCACAGACCATGCACCCCATGCCCTTTGGGAAAAAAGTTCCTTGGAAAAGGCTATGCCTGGTATGATAGGGTTGCAGGTAGCCCTTCCCATGATGCTTAAGTTGGTAAGGGAAGGATACATAAGTCTTATGAGAATGGTGGAGCTTATGTCTTGCAAGCCTGCAAGAATCTTGGGGCTTGAGGATCATGGTAGTATAAAGCAAGGGTCGAAGGCAAACCTTACCCTTTTTGACCCAGAAAAGGAATGGATACTAAACGAAGAGTCAAACCTCTCCAAATCAAAAAACACTCCCCTTTGGAATAAAAGACTAAAAGGCAAAGCAATATACACCATATTTGAAGGAAGGGTGGTATACATAGATGTTTAAAAGGGTTGCCATAGTAGGCGTAGGTTTTATGGGAGGCTCCTTTGCCCTCGCATGCAAAGAGGCTATTGAGTGCCAAGTGTTTGGCATTGATATAAACCCAAAGGCTATAGAGAGGGCTAAGGAATTAAAGGTTATAGAAGAGGGTTCTATCCGTATGGAAAAGTTAAGGGAGTTTGAACCAGAATTGGTGGTTATAGCCACTCCCGTTAAAAGCTTTGAAGGTATAGGAAAAGCCCTTGCGGAGGTTATTGACAATAGATGCATAGTTTCCGACCTTGGTTCTGTAAAGGGTAGGCTTGTATATATTATGGAGGACATACTGGGGGGCAGGTTTGTGGGAGGACATCCCATAGCGGGGACAGAAAAGGCAGGAGTGGAAAATGCTATAAAAGGCCTTTTTAAGGGCAAAAGGTTTATACTGACTCCTACACGAAATACAGACCCCTATGCAAAGGAAAAAATAAGGATTTTATGGGAAAACTTGGGGTCTTTGGTGGAGGAAATGGATCCGTACCTTCATGATTTTATCTTTGGTGCGGTCTCCCATCTTCCCCATGCAGTAGCCTTTGCCCTAATGGAGACCATAGGAAGGCTTAGCAAAGAGGTCAACCTTTTTAAATATCCTGGCGGTGGCTTTAAAGACTTTACAAGAATAGCAGCCTCAGACCCAATAATGTGGCGTGATATATTCCTTGAAAACAAAGAGGAAGTATTAAAATCCATAAACGCCTTTGAGGAATCCTTAAAAAGATTAAAGGAGCTTATAAAAGAGGAAAATGTAAAGGAACTCCAAGAATATCTTTCTGTGGCGAGCCAAAAAAGAAGGGCCCTTGAAGAAAACTAATGGCCTTTACTTCCACAAAGGTATTTTACTCCCTTCTGAGTTTTTGCCCAGTGTTTTGTTCCAGCCTTTACCTCCAACATATCCCCTTCCTTTAGGTGATAGATGCCTTCCTCTGTACCTATGGTAATCTCTCCTTCAAGGACGAGCCTTACCTCATCTTCGGGATGGGTATGCCAATCGTAGTAGGTGCCCGGTGGATCGTACCAAACATAAAAACCTTTATAGCCCTTCTCCCTTAGTATCTCTTCTGCTTTTTTCCTGTCCATAGTTTTTATAGTTTATAAGAAATCTTTCTGTAGTGGGCTTGAACTACCAAAACTTTTGGGTAAATAAGTTTTACGAACAATTTCTCACCCAGCGCAAACTGGTTTATAATTTTTACCATGTACTACCTTCTTCTTACCCTGTTTGTAATAATAGCCCTCTTGTTAATTGTGGTGGTGCTTATGCAAAGGGGTGGTGGCGATGTTGGGAGTGCTTTTGGAGGTATGGGTCAAGGTGTTTTTGGCCCCGGTGGTGTGGATACCATCCTTACAAAGATAACCTACTGGTTCGGTTTCTCTCTTATGACTTTGGCCATACTTTTGGCCCTTACCCATCCCTCCAAAAAAGGATCTCTTATAAAGGATGAAGGTAAAAGAGCTCCTCAAACAGAACAAAGCATCCCTCAAGGACAAAATCCTCCTGCTGGCACACCTACTCAAAATAAACCATAAAGAACTTTACCTTTTGGACGACCTTGAGGTGCCAAAAGCAGTAGAAGAAGCCTACCTGCAAGGCTTAAAAAAAATGGCACAAGGCTATCCTCTTCAGTATATCCTTGGTGAGTGGGAGTTTTATGGAAAAAGCTTTTACGTTCAGGAAGATGTTTTAATACCAAGGCCAGAAACGGAAATATTGGTGGAAGAGATTTTAAAAAGGCTTCCCAAAAGGGTAGGACTCAAGGGTCTTGAAATAGGTATTGGTAGTGGATGTATAAGCATAACTTTGTTGCTACATAATCAAGGGCTCAGGATGTTTGCCAACGATATAAACATAAAGGCTCTAAGACTGGCAAGAAAGAACGCAAAGAGGCACCATGTAGAGGATAGGCTTTTTCTGTTTGCCGGAGACCTCTTTGAAGCTTTAAAGCCCTATCCCTTTGACTTTATCCTTTCAAACCCCCCATACATACCCATAGAAAAATGGGAAAGCCTGCCCTTGGGTGTGAAGATAGAGGGTTATACTTCTCTTGTAGGCGGTATGAAAGGCTGGGAGTTTTATCTTAGAATAAGTGAGCGTATGGAAAATTATCTTAGTCCCGATGGCTTTTTTGCCTTTGAGATAGGGCACGACCAGGGTATGGTTGTTAGGAATATATTTGAAGAAAAGGGCTATAAAGTAGAGGTTATAAAGGACTACGCAAGCCAAGACAGGGTGGTGGTAGGATGGAGATCGTAGGCTTTCTTCTGGGAACCTTTTTCTTTATCCTGTTGGAGGCTTTTTTTGCAGGGTCAGAGATAGCTCTTGTTAGCGTGGATAAGGGAAGGGTTTTAAACCTATACAAAAGGACAAGAAGGGAATTCCTCTTAGACTTTCACCAAAATCCAGAAGAATACATAACCCTGACAATGTTGGGCTATACCATAAGCATAGTCTTTGCATCCACCTTTTACACCCTTGCGGTAATACAGCTTTCAGAGTATTTTCCTTACATAAAAGGCTTTGAAGTTTTATTCTCTTCCAGCTTAGTTATCTTCACCCTTCTCCTTGGCGAGATACTTCCCAAAAGCTTTTTTCAGAAGGAGGCAGAAAGGCTACTCTTCCCATCCCTGTGGCTCCTTAGTAGGATAAAAACCTTTACCAAGCCTGTCTTGAGCTTATCAACTTTTCTTAGCAGGTCTATTACCAACCTCTTAAAGGACAAATACCAAGAAAAACTAAGTAAAGAAGACCTAATAAGGCTTATGGAAGAGGTGGCATCAAGGGAAGAGAACCTGCAAATAGCCTTTAGAATACTTACCTTAAAAGACCTTTTTATAACGGAGGAGGTAAAGCCCTTAAGAGAGGTGGTTATGGTAGAAGAGGGCACACCCCTTGACCAAACCCTTAGGATCATGCAGGAAAGTGGCTACAGAAGATTGCCCGTGTATAGGAACAGGGTAGACCAGATAATAGGCTATGTAGACCTTTTTGACCTCATACAGAACAAGCATGCCAAGTTTATTAGGGAGCTTATAAGGCCTATACACTACTTTTCCGAGTTTACCACTATAAAAAGAGCCTTTGAGGTCTTTATGAAAAGCAAAGAACAGATGGGGGTTGTGGTAGACGAAAGGGGCAACCTTTTGGGGATAATAACCTGGGATGACATACAGGGTTATATTATGGGTGGCCTTTGGGAGGAAGGTATAGATGAGGAAGAAGAAATAGTTGAGATAGAAAAGGGTAGGTGGATAGTAGACGGCAGCATAGAAAAGGAAAAGTTTGAGAGGCTTCTAAGCTTGGAACTTCCCGAAGGTCCATACACTACCCTTGGTGGCTTTTTGTGTTTCTATAATGGAGATATCCCAGAAAGGGGCAAGGTTATAGAGTACAAGAATTACACCTTTAAGGTACTTCAGAGGGACGAAAGAAGGATAATAAAAATCATGGTGGAAAGCCATGTACAAGAGGAGTAAAAGTCTAAAAGATATGCCCCAAGACCTAAAGCCAAGGGAAAAGATGTTAAACTTGGGAGCACAGAAGCTTTCCAATGAAGAACTTTTGGCTATCCTTTTGGGTTCTGGCACGAAGGGCATGGACGTGCTTACCCTTTCGGAAAGGATCCTAAAGGTAGGATGGGATGAGCTTTACAAGTTATCACCCCAAGAGTTGGCAAAAAGGTTTAAGGGTATTGGTATTGCAAAGGCTTGCCAGATAAAGGCTTTGGTTGAGCTTGCCAAGAGGATAGGCGAGCCCTACGATGGAATAGTTATAAACAATCCTGAGGAGGTGTATAGATTTGTAAGGGATAAGGTGGATGAAAGGAAAGAATATTTGATCTCCCTTTACCTTAGTCCTACCAACAGGCTTATATCCTTTGAAGTTATAGCCATAGGAAGGATGAACGCCCTTTATGCAGAACCCAAAGAAATACTGTACCATGCCATAAAAACATCCTGCTATAGCATTATCCTCGTACATAACCATCCCAAAGGAGACCTAAAACCCTCAAAGGAAGACGTGGAATTTACCCATAGGGTGAAAAACTCCTGCCACCTTTTGGGCTTTGAACTTATAGACCATTTGATAATAAACAGCAAGGGCTACTTTTCTATGAGAAGGGAGGGCTATCTTTGATAGGGATCTTCCAATTTTTTGGGCTTGCAAAGGATGAGTGCCTTTCTTGTGGTTCAAAGTTTTTTGGAAAAGACCAAGGGTTTATATGCGATGAGTGTTTAAAAAGCATAAAGCCATACCATCCCATGGACTACAGCCACAGGCTAAGCTATGTATTTTCCTACAGAATATATGGACTTTATGAAGGTCCTTTAAAACACCTTATCCATGCCATAAAGTTTGAAAACTCCAAAGGCCTTGCCCTGCTTTTAGGCAGGATAATAAGGGAACATCTATGGGAATATATGGAGGAGATAGAGCCCGACCTTATAACCTTTCCTCCCTTGAACCTAAGAAGGTTCTGGAACAGGGGCTTTAACCATGTGGAAAATATATTAAAGGGGGCAGAAGTACCCTG
The DNA here is from genome assembly GCA_046294875.1 of Aquificaceae bacterium. Lineage (GTDB taxonomy): Bacteria > Aquificota > Aquificia > Aquificales > Aquificaceae > Pampinifervens. The sequence goes on from JBKBNZ010000001.1 coordinate 35,139, forward strand.
TATTTCCCTTTTTAAAAGGCAGGATATGGCTCCACCCCTTGCAAGGCTTGGCAAAGAAGAAAGAGCAAAGGCTGTAATGGGATACAAGGTGAAAGAGGGTTTTGTTGATTTCATTGAGGATAAAAGAATACTTATAGTGGATGACCTTTTAACCACAGGCTCCACCATTCAAAGACTTTCCTACCTTTTGCTATCCTTGGGAGCAAGGGAAGTACACGCCTACTTCGTGGCAAAGGGATGAAATCAAAGCCTGAAGGGTATGCTTATATGAAGCTCCTCAAGATCTTCCTTCTTCCTTTTCAAATCCACTTCAATGTTTTCCACTTCAAGCTGGGGATACTTGGAAAAGACCGATATTAAGTCTTCTTTTAATCTGTCAACAAAATTGGGAGGAAGCCCTTTCCTTTCGTAGGTAAGTACCATGGTAAGCCTCTTTTTAGCTTCCTCTTTGCTGCTACCTTGGTTAAAAATAAACATGTTCAACTCCCGAGCAATTTCTCCAATAGGCCCTTCCTTTCTCCATACCTTACCATGGGAACATCTTCCCCCTCTATCCTCCTTGCCATATCCGTCATTGCCTTTGAGGCGTCATAACTCATATCCAAAACTATGGGCTCGCCTCTGTTGGTAAAATCCACAAGCTTGGGCTCTTCTGGTATTATGCCTATGGGCTGCACCTTGAGTATATCCACGATGTCTTCTACCGATAACATCTCTCCCTTTTTAACACTGTCCCACCTTATCCTGTTTATGACAAGGTAGTGTTCCCTTTTTCCCATGTTTTCCAGAAGGCCTATGACCCTATCCGCATCCCTTATGGAGGATACGTCGGGATTTACCACCACAAGGGCTACGTCCGCAGGAAGACAGGCAATTTGAAAACCACGCTCTATTCCTGCAGGAGAGTCTATAAAGATGTAGTCAAACTCTCCAGAAGCTTTAACTCTTTCCACAAGGTCTACCCACTTGTCCTTGTCTATGGCATCTTTGTTTTTGGTTTGGTTTGCGGGCAAAAGCCAAAGGCTTAGACCCCTTTTGTCTTTTACCAAGGCTTTGGAAAACTCTGCTCTGCCCTCCAAAACATCCAGCACGTCATAAACTATGCGATTCTCAAGTCCCAATACCATGTCAAGGTTTCTAAGTCCAATGTCTGCGTCCAAGGCAAGAACCTTTCTACCAGCCCTCGCCAAAGCTATACCTAAATTGGCAACGATGGTAGTTTTACCTACCCCACCCTTTCCTGAAGTGACCACATAAACCTTACTCATCTATACCCTCTCAAGTATTATAGTACCATCTTCAACCTTTGCCACTTCGGGGTATCCAGGGGATTTTCTTTCCACCTCATTCATTATGGCGACCCTTCTTCCTATCCTTATCTGCTGGGGTTCCATATCAAGAGCTACCACTACTGCACTTTCATCCCCAAGAGCCCCCGCTATAGCAATTCCTCTAAGTTTACCCATTATTATAATATTACCCGTTGCTATTACCTGCGCATCCTTGTTAACATTCCCAAGCACCAAAATGTCTCCGTTATATTCTACCCTTTGTCCAGAGCGAAGATGCTTTTGAACTATAAGTAGCCTATCCCTCTTTGATTCTTTTATACCTTCCCAGCTTAGCCTTTCTACACTTTTTATATTTCTGTCTGCAATGGCCTTTTCTATTTTTTCAATCTCTTCCTTCTTTAAAAGTCCTTTGTCGTCTATAAGAACATAGCTACCCTCAAAAAGTTTGGAAGAGACCTTTCTCTTTATCTCTTCCACAAGGGCATCTATATCTTCCCTCTCTTTTATCTCTATAAGCAGTACAGGAAGAGTTATTCCCTTTATCTCCACCATATCTTTTCTTTGGCTCCGGGGGAGGGACTCGAACCCCCAACCTGACGGTTAACAGCCGCCTGCTCTGCCCGTTGAGCTACCCCGGATACTAAAATATATTATAACAACTTTTTTGCTTTGTGTATACTTTTATATGCAGTGCTGAAGTATTGGGATAAATGGATTTTATTTGGTCTTTTTGGGCTTTTTTTGATAGGAGAAGCTATGCTTGTAAGTATTAATGCGGTACCTCGCTTCGTTGATTCTTATTCTAACCTTTCTTTATACAGAAAGCCCCTTATCCAGCTTGCGGTCTTTGTATTGGGCTTTTTTGTTGCAAGCCTTTTGGCAAGGATAGACTATAGAAGTCTTATTAGAGGCGCTTTACCTTATCTTATAAACTTAGTAGCTATTCTAAGCCTAATTTTAGTGGTTATAAAGAAGATCATCTCGGGAAAATCTGTAGACCGATGGCTTTTGGGTGGTAGCGTGCAACCTTTAGAGTTTGCAAAGATATCCCTTGTTATATTCTTGTCTTACTATATAGTAAAAAAGGGAAATCTAAGGCAATGGAGACATCTTTTATGGGCTCTCTTTTTCCCAGTGGCTATGGCTTTTCTTCTTTTATTGCAACCCGACAAGGGTGGAGCTGTGTTTATCCTGCTTATGACTGCCCTTATGGTCTATGTAGGTGGTGTTCCAAAAAGGGTTTATTTAATAGTTATACCCATTTTATTCCTTTTTATCTACTACATACTTACCTCAAAGGGCTATGTGGCGGAAAGACTTTCCGCATGGAAAGATCCATTCTTTGACCCGGAAGACAGTGGATACCAGATTCTTCAATCCTTGTACGCCCTTGCAAGGGGTGGGCTTATGGGAGTGGGAATAGGGCAGGGACTTCAAAAGATGGGGCCTTTACCGGTTTCTGATACGGACTTTGTGATAGCGGTGATAGGGGAGGAGATGGGCTTTGTGGGTGTCTTTTTGGTGGTTGTCCTTTACTGCATACTCATAGGTAGGCTTCTTTGGTATTCCTTAAAAACTTCTGAACCTATGGAAAAGCTTTTGCTCTTTGGTATAGCCTTTAACTTTGCCCTTTCTTTCCTTTGGAACTTGGCTATGGTTTCTAATTTAATACCTCCAAAGGGTATAGCCTTGCCCTTTGTAAGCTATGGTGCTTCCAACCTTTTTGCATCCCTTTTGTTCTTGGGAATCGCCCAATCGGTGATAAATCAGATAAACCACTTAAGCTTTTCTAAAACCTCTTTTGCCTCCACGGAGTTTAAACAGGCATAGGTGCCCGTTTTACACCTTTTTGGGTTCGGAGAGCAAGGAGAGCAGGGCAAATCTGGTTTTAGGTGATCACCTATCAAAGGATAAAAGCCATAATGGGGAGATGTGGCAGTGTATATGCTTATGGCAGGAACTCTAAAGGCGTTGGCTATGTGTATGGGAGAAGAGTCACAGGCTACCACTGCCTTTGAAAGGCTTATTATTGCCATAAGCTCTCGCAGGCTTGTTTTCCCTACAAGGTTTATAACTTTTTGTAGCTGTTTTGATCTCTCTATGTCTCTTTCTGTTCCTACCACAACCACGGGCAAAGGCAGGTTTTCTACAAGTTCCCTCCAACCATCAAGGTACCATTCCTTCAGTCTAAAGTTGGAAAAGGGGGCTATCACAAGAAATTCTTTTGGTAAGTTAAACCTCTTAACTACCTTCTCTTTTTCCTCCTCTTCCACGAAAAGGATAGGCATCCTTTGAAGAACCTTTATACCTATGGGTCTTAAAAGTTCCAAGTTTCGGTCTACTTCGTGCTTATGCCATTGGTGTTTTACTCTATGGGTATAAAGCCAAGGCATCTCAGACCTGTCAAAGCCTATTCGTGTAGGTATGCCTGAAGCGTAAAGGATTAGAGCGGTCCTAAAAGAGATATGAGGGCTTATAGCTATTTGGTACTTTCCCCTTCTTAGTCTTTTGACCATATCAAAGCTTTCCCTTATGCCCTTGTCAAAGGGTATCAATTCCACATCAAAGCCCTTTAACAGGTCTTTTATAAAACTTCTACCTACAAAGGATATATAAGAAGAGGGGAAGTTCTCTTTTATGGTTCTGATAAGGGGGGTGGCAAGGACCACGTCCCCCAAATAGGCAGTTTGCCAAATAAGTATTTTCATCTAATGCCAGATATGCTGGCTATCTTCCACCTTTTCTCATCCTTTATCACTATAAAGGTGAAAACCTTTTCCATACCTTGCTTGTCTATGATCTTTACTATTACCTCTGCATGCTTATCGTCTATCTTGTTTGCGTCCAAGACCTTTACCTTCTTTATGTTTTCTCCCATGGAGGAAAGCACGCAGGCTAAAACTTCCGAGGGCTTCATCTCTGTAAGCTGTATGGGTAGCTTAAGGTCTTGTACCAAGGCATCCCTAAAGGGTGGGTAAAGGAGCTTTACTGCCTCCTTGCCCTCTTCGTCCCTTATCCTTTCAATGAACTCTTTTACCGTTTTCCTTGCGGACGCTTCTGGGCTTTCTCCACAGGCCCTGAAAACAAAAAAGGCTGCAAGAACAAGGGCTATTAGGATAAGCACCTTTTTCATAGCTTTACCTCCTCTATTAGAAATCTATGGATTGACTTGGCAGCTTTTCTCCCCTCTGCCAAAGCTCTTACCACCGTATCTCCACCGTTTACCGCATCCCCACCTGCAAAGAGCCCTTTGATAGAGGTTCTAAAATTCTCATCCACCTTAAGGGTACCCCATTTGGTAAGCTCAAGCCCAGGAATATCCCTATAAGCTATAGGGTTAGCCTTCTGGCCTATGGCGAAGATGACAGAATCGCACTCTATTATATGGTCTGAGCCTTCCACAGGCACAGGTCTTGGTCTTCCACTTTCGTCAAGCTCACCAAGGGCCATTTTTATACATTTTAAGCCTATCACCTTACCTTTATCATCACCAAGTATCTCAACGGGTTGGGTAAGCCAATGGATCACAGCACCTTCTTCCCGTATGTGGTCCCATTCTTCTTGTCTGGCGGAAGAGGTTTCTCTCGTCCTTCTATACACCACATGGGTCTCTATGCCAAGCCTTATGGCACTTATAGCACAATCCACTGCGGTAAAACCACCGCCTATTATAACCGTTTTCCTTCCAAGGTCTATTGGCATGGCGCTTTTTGGAAAAAGGTCTGCTCTGTAAAAGCCTACCCTTGTAAGCACCTCTATGGCGGAATAAACGCCCTTTAAATGGTCTCCCTTTATACCAAGGCTTCCCCTTCCAGCCCCTACGCCAAGAAAGACTGCATGATAGTCTTGCAAGAGTTTAGAAAGTTTAACAGTTTCACCTACCACGTAACCAAAGAAAAACTTCACCCCCAGCTCTTTTAACTCTTTTATGTGCCAATCTAATATATCCCTTGGTAGCCTTGCGTGGGGTATGCCGTAGGCCATAACACCGCCCGGCTTTGGGAGGGCTTCAAAGACATGCACTTGGTGTCCCAAAAGGGCCAAATCGTAAGCACAGGCAAGCCCTGCGGGACCAGCACCCACAACCGCCACCTTATAGCCTGTAGGCTTTGCCCTTTCCTTTTCAATCTTTATACCGGAGATCCTTACAAAATCCCCTACAAACTTTTCAAGGGCGCCTATACTTACAGGAAGCCCCTTATTTCTTTTCCCCCTTACCGTGTCGTAGTACAGAATACAGGAACCTTCACACTGCCTTTCCTGAGGGCATATCCTACCGCATATAGAGGGAAAGGGGTCTGCTTCTATTATCTTTTTGTAAGCTCCTATTAGGTCTCCCTCTATGATCCTTTTTATAAAGCCGGGGATATCCACGCCTATGGGACAACCCTTTATGCACCTTTGGTCTGCATCTTTACAAAAAAGACACCTTTGGGCTTCGTCAAGGGCAAGGGGAACCGAATAGCCAAAGGCATACTCCCTAAAGCTTTTTGCTCTTAGGGAGGCTTCCATAAGGGGCTCGGGATTCCTATCTTCATACCTTATACGTTTAGCCATTAGTAGATAATTATATGCGGAAGTTTTAAGAATTTGAATATGCCTTGACTAATCCAAAAACTTATATAATTTATAGTGGAGGTAAGGTATGTTTATGGAAAAGAATACTAACATACAGGACGAATACATAGAGGAGCTAAAAAGGAAAGGCGCCACTGTGACCGTGTTTCTTACAAGAGGTACAAGAATAGTGGGCAAGGTATTAGACCATGATAGGTATACTATCCTTTTAGATGTGGAAGGTGAGCCAAATCTTATATACAAACATGCCATAAGCACCATAGTACAAGGGGGTTAATGAAGAGCATAATCGTAAGCCTTTTTGAAGACAAGCAAGAAGGAAGGGAGTCCCTTGAAGAGTTAAAAGAACTTCTAAAGGCTATAGATGGCCGATGTTTGGGCTATATTACTCAAAAAAGAAGTCAACCAGACCCCAAGTACTACGTAGGAGCGGGTAAGGTTGAAGAAATAAGGCAAGTGGCGGAAGGCACCGGCGCAGAAGCTGTTATTTTTGACGCCTTTCTTAGCCCCTCTCAGGTAGCAAACCTTGAAAGGGCGATAGGCAAAAGGATAATAGACCGTGCAGACCTTGTGCTTGAGATCTTCTCACGAAGGGTAAGGTCAAAGACAGCAAAGCTTCAGGTGGAGTTGGCAAAGCTTACCTACGAGCTTCCAAGGCTGTACGGAAGGGGTAAGGAGCTTTCAAGACTTGGTGGTGGTGTGGGTACAAGGGGTCCCGGTGAGCAAGAGGCAGAGATAAGAAGGAGGTGGATAAAAAAGAGAATACAACAGATAAAACAGGAGCTTGAAGACATAAAAAGGCAAAGGAGAGAGCAAAGGAAAAGAAGAGAGAGCGCAGTAGATATAAAGGTGGTCAAAATAGCCCTTGTAGGTTATACTAACGTAGGAAAGTCAAGCCTTTTGAGGCTTTTAACGGGTAGAGAAACCTTTATAGCAGACATGCCCTTTGCCACTTTGGATACAAAAACCTCCGCCAAGTTCCTATTTCCCGACATAAAAATTCTCATAACAGATACGGTGGGCTTTATAAGAAAGCTACCGCCAGAGCTAATAGAATCCTTCAAGGCAACCTTGGAAGAGGTACAAGAGGCAGACCTGCTTTTGCATGTGATAGATATATCCGATAAAAACTGGCTTGAAAAGGTCAAGGTGGTAAAGGAGATCCTAAAAGACCTTTCCGCAGATGAGAAGCCTGTTATATACGTTTTTAACAAGGTGGACAAGATGGTAGAAAAGGAAGAAGACATTAAATACCTAACGGAGCCCGCCTTTATGGAGGGCAAGGCGGTGGTAATATCGGTGGTAAAGGGTTGGGGTATTGGGGAGCTTTTGGAAGCCATAAGGGAAAAGGTAGAAGAACTTCAAGGAGTTGGCTAATGAAAAAACATCTTGTAATACTGGGTGCCCAATGGGGCGATGAAGGAAAGGGGAAGATAGTAGACCTTTTGTCTGCCAACTTTGATGTGGTGGTAAGATACCAAGGTGGTAGCAACGCAGGGCATACAGTGGTAGTAAAGGGAGAAAAGTTTATCCTTCACCTTTTGCCTACGGGCATTCTTCACCAGCACACCATAGGCGTAGTGGCTCAGGGTATGGTGGTAGACCTTGAACTTTTGGTAAGGGAAATAGAAGACCTTGAAGGTAAAGGGTTAAGGGTTTGGGATAGGGTCTTTGTAAGCGATAGGGCTCACCTTGTAATGCCTTATCATAAGGTCCTTGACTCTCTTTTTGAAAGGAAGGGGAAGATAGGCACCACCTTGAGGGGTATAGGTCCCTCCTATATGTTTAAGTACGGAAGAAAGGGCCTTAGGGTCTGCGACCTTGAGGACAAGGATAGAGCTTACCAGATCATGAAGGACAACATGGAGTTTGTACAAAGCCTTTGTGAGAAGGTGTATTGTGAAAATCATTCTCTTGACCTTGAGGAAACCTTTGAAAAGACTATGGAAAATTACAAAAAGATAAGGGATAGAGTGATAGATACCACACGGTGGCTTTTAAACTTTGAAGGAAGAGTGCTTTTTGAGGGGGCTCAAGGCACCATGCTGGACGTGGATATGGGCACCTATCCTTATGTAACCTCCTCCAACGCCTCCGCTTTGGGCTTGTCCTCTGGTACGGGACTGCCTCCTAAATACTTCTCGGAGGCAAGCTTTTGGGCTGTGTCAAAGGCCTATACTACAAGGGTGGGTGAAGGTCCCTTTCCCACGGAGTTAAAAGACGAATTGGGAGAAAGGCTAAGGGAAAAGGGTGGAGAGTACGGAGCAACCACCGGAAGGCCAAGAAGGTGTGGATGGCTTGACCTACCAGCTTTAAAGCATGCCGTGGATATAAACGGCTTGGACGCCCTTATCATCACCAAGCTTGACGTTTTAGATAGCTTTGAGGAGATAAAGGTGTGTGTGGCTTATGAGTATGAGGAAAAGACCTTTGATTATTTCCCAGCAAGCTTAAGCCTTTTGGAGAGGTTAAAGCCCGTGTATAAAAGCTTTAAAGGATGGCTAAAGGACACAAAGGGTGCAAAAAGCCTATCCCAACTTCCAAAAGAAGCCCTTGACTATATAGATTTTATACAAGACTATTTAGGTGTGCCCATTGTAATGTTATCCACAGGTCCCCAAAGGGATGAGTTTTTCTGGTTGGAGGCCCAAAGCTTGGTTTAGGTCAAGGGCTGTTGAACCTTCCAAAAGCCAGTTTATAGAGAAAGACAAATATACCTGCAAGAGAGTGTAGGAAGCTTATAGCGTAACCTGTGGGCAGATCAAAAAGAAAGGAAAAGCTTACCGCCAAAAGGTTTATAAAAGAGCCAAAAACCCAAGCAAAAGCAAGCCCCCTTCCCAAAAGCAAAGAAACCAACGCGGGAGAAACCAAAAGGGAAAAAACCACCAAAACGCCCACCAACTTTACAGAACTGGCAAGGGTAAAAGAAAAAAGCACGAAGAAGGCAAGGTCTTGAAAAAAGCCTTTAAGGTATTTTCTGAGATAAAGTAAAAGGCCTATAAGGCTGTAGGTGAGGGCAGTACTTATAACTTCTTGCTTTTCCACAAAGAGGATGTCGCTGGCGGTTATCTTTTTTAGCTCCTCCATGCCAAAAGCAGAAAAGGACAGGATAAGCACGGTTAAAGAAAAGCCAAGGGAGTACAAAAGACCTATAAAGGCTTCTGTATATTCCTTTATCCTCTGAGATAGGGCGATAAGAAGACTTGCCAAAAGGGCAAAGCTAAGGGAAAAAAGGTAAATATACTTCCCATGAAAGAAAAGAAGAGAGAGGGCTATACCCACTCCGGAAAATTGAGCTACCGCAATGTCGGTAAAGATGATTCCCCTTTTTACTATCTCCCTTCCAAAGTAGGCATGGATGCCAACCAACACCACAGAAAGCAAAAGACTTTTAACAAAAAGGTCTATCACTGGGAAAGCCTCCTTAGGATTTCGTCAAAAAGGTCAAAGAGGTTTTTTACACCTTCTACGCCCACATCGTGAGGAAGGACAATAGCCCTTGCACCTATGACCTTGGCAAAATTGTTTGCAGGTTTTGGGTCTCTAAAAACCTCATAAACCACAAACTTGGCTCCTTTGGCTACTTTTGATATTTCTTCTAAATGTCTGGCGGTGGGTGGTATACCAGGAAGGGGTTCCAAGGTGCCCACCACTTGTATGCCATAGCGTTTAAAAAGGTAATCGTAGGTTTTGTGATATTGTACCACCTTTAGGCCCCTTAGCTTAGAAAAACCCTCATCCCACTCCTTTAGCTTTTGATCCCACTTCTTTAAAAAGTCTTCAAGCCTTGAGGTGTAATATCCACAGTTTGTCTGGTCTAATTCGCACATCCTTTCCTTTATAGCCTTTGCCAATATGGGTATGTGGTGAGGGTTTAGATGATAATGAGGGTTGCCCTCTGGATGTACGTCGCCCATCTCCCTTGAAACTATAGCGGGCTTATCTATCAGATCTATAAAGTTTGAAAGGTCCAAAAAGCCTTTTCTACCGGGCTGTATTTTAGGGTTGTTGGATTGCTGTATCAAGGGTGGCAGAAAGCCTATTTCAAGACTTGCTCCATTTATAATAAGCAGGTCGGCGTTTCTGAGCCTTGCTATGTGGGAAGGCCTTGGCACCACAAAGTGAAAGTCCTCTGTGGGCTTTGCTATAACATAAAGGCTTATCTTTTCCCCTCCCACCTCCTTTGCCAACTCACCTATCCAAGGGTAGGTGGCAGCAACTCTAAGCTGGGCAAAGGAAATGGAAAGGCTAAGAAGTAGTAACATCATTAACTTTTTCATGTCTTTTCCTCCTTAAAAGTTTTTTTGTGCCTATGTAAAGGGCAAGTCCCACCACGCTGGCGGATGATCCAAGGCAGGCAGGACATTGGCCGCATCCACAAGAAAGCATATAAAGAAAGCCCCCCGAGGAGGGCAAAAGGGGCAAAAGTTTGTATATGCCCTTCATACCTTCCTCCTCAGAAGGGATGGGCTCCGTGAGCTCCTATGGCAAAGGTAAATTGGAGTATCACCTCGTTTATGGTTTTTCTTTTTCCTTTTTCATAATAGGCTCTGTTTTGGCCTGCCTGCAACCTTATGCGGGAAAACTCGGTAGGGTTGTATTCCACCATGGCATAGTAGGCGGGTAGGTTCTTGGGAAGATTTTTATCGGTTATATCATTTTTGTTGATGAGGTTGTACTGGATTCCTGCCCTCCACCTTTGGTCAAGCCTTGCCACCAGCTGGGTATAAAAACCGCCCTGTTTTTTTCTGATATTTTCAGTTTCAAGGGTACTTCCATCTAACTCATACTTTGTACCCTTTTGGTCTCTGTATATATACTCTCCTTGGAAGGCTATGTACTTTGTGGCATCAAGGGAGTATCTGGCTGTTAGGTCAAAGCCGTAAAGCTTGGTCTTTCCTGCAAAGGCATGCTCTTCATGGTCTATCCTTGTCTTCCCTTGGGCATAAGAAAACCCCGTAAGCACGGAAAGGTTACCTATGTCAAAGGATGTTTTTACAAAGCCCACGTAAAGGTTGGGCTTGCGAGTTTCTGGCACTTTTACACCGCCTATCTCAAAGCCATCTATTCCAAAGCTCTGTTCGTTTTCTCCTTGCAACACTTCCGCACCAAGCAGAAGGTAAAAGGGCGTTGGGGCAAGCCAGTTTATCTGGATTCCCTTTTCTGTAAGGCCTTCGCCAAGGAAAACCTTATAGATAAGGGGCTGGTTGGCAAAGTCCCAAGTATGGGGGTGTTGGGCGTTTAACCTTCCAAAGCCGCTTCTAAACTTTCCTACCTTTAGCTGGAAGCCAAAGGGCAGGCCTCGGGTAACCGCATAAGCCTCTTCTACCTCCGCACCTTCTTCTGTAAAGGGTATGGTGGCATAAAGGTCAAAGTACGGGTCTACGGGAGCATAGAAGTACAGCTCTGCGTAGTTCAGGTTAAAGCCCCTTTTCTCGTTTAACTCACCATGTCCGTGTCCATGTCCGTTTTCGTGTTTGTGATAAAGGCCGGGAATTTTAAGGTGGCTAAACTCTTCATCCTTTATATTTCTTCCCACAAGGGATGTATCCACTATGAGGGATATGTCGGGTAAAAAGGCGGTTTGTCTAAAGGTACCAATCTGCATAGCCTTAAGCCTTTCATCAAACTTAGACCTTAGCTGAAGGCTTCTGTCCATGGGTTGGCTCTTTTGAGCTTCTTCCTTTACTTGCTCTTTTTGGGCTTTTTCTAAGCTTTGTATCTTCTTTTCAAGCTCTTGTATAAGCTTTCTTTGTTCCTCAAGCTGACGTTTTAGGTCTTCAAGGCTTTCTTGGGCAAAGGAAAGGCTAAATATTCCTAAAAGAAGGGCAATTTTCCTCATCTTTATACCTCCTATAGTGTTATTACTTGTTCTACGCCAAGCTGTTTTGCTTTGCCGTATAGGTTAGGAAAGCATCCTATGGTGGCGCCTTCCACCAATTTGTCTGCTATGTTCCTCTCATAACAACATTGATCGCATCCCATCAAAAAGCCTATCTTTCCCTCTTTTAAAAGCTTTGAAAGCCTTTCTCCTATGGGATTTCCCTTTACAAGCACGTAGTTGTTGTCCAAGAGAAAAAACATACCAATCACCTCAACAGGGTGAGCGTCGTTTTCAAGCTGGGGAAGTATCATCCTCCCCAGTATGTAACTGGCGGAGTTAGGACTGCTAAATATGTATAAAACCTTCATGGCAAACACCTCCTGTAGTTTTTTGAGAAAAAAGTCCGTAGCTTTTAGGCTACAGGAGGCGCTCGGTTGTGGGTGGTCTTTGGTAGGGGTTTATAAAAAGGCTGATGGGGTTTTTGGGTTTTTTCTACACAAAGGTAAAAAAAGGAGATTTTGAGAGAGATTTTGGCAGAGGGTTTGTCTATTTGGCTATGCTGTAATATACATAAGGAGCAGTCTATGTGTAGCTGGAGGTCTTCGTGATGGTGCTCTGCATGGGCAAAATCCACAAACAGGAGCAGAAGGCCTACCAGCAGGTGAAAAAGCCGCCTCATTATGAGATCTAATTTTATTATTTTTTCGGATTTAAATCAAGCTTTCCTTTTAAAATCCCCATGCCACCAAAGAGAATACCAAAGCCCAAAAGCATAAGAGTTTGTGGCTCTTCAATCCTTATGATCCTATACCTGTCTTCTTGTGTAAAGGGTACTTCTTTGGATGTTGATATACCATAGAAGCTTAGCAGTGCTATTACTAACAAAAACAGCTTTCTATTGGGAGGTTCTTGAACCACCCTACAAGAACAATATGCGACCGGTGCTTTATGACCTAACCTGTGAGAATAGCCCAACGATTGTCCCGTTAAAAAAAACATTGGACGAAATTTAACCATGTAGTTGTAAAAGCAATCCGTGAATTGTCCAGAAAATCATTAGGTGATCCTTGAAACCTCTACAAGGGGGTTTTTCACTCGGCGTATGAAGTT
>JBKBNZ010000002.1:0-16705 GCA_046294875.1 Aquificaceae bacterium
CAAAGGGTAGTTTTCCAAAATTATGAAGATATGAATTTATTCATAGAAAAAGCTTTGATAGACAAAGATAAAACGGTAATCATAAAAGGGTCTGGAGTAGATATTAAATACTTTTCTCCAGAATATTGCCAAGAAGAAGTAAAAGATACTTTTATTTTTCTTATGGTTTCGAGGCTCTTGTGGGATAAGGGTGTAAAGGAGTTCGTGGAAGCGGGAAGGCTTCTGAAAAAGCGTTATGGTGATAGTATAGAGCTTTGGCTTTTGGGACCTTTGGACAAGGGAAATCCCTCCTCTGTATCTGAAGAGGATCTTAAAAGGTGGATAAAGGAAGGGCTTGTAAAATACTTGGGCGTGGCGGAAGATGTGCGTCCCTATATGTGTAAAGCAAACTGTGTGGTTCTTCCCTCTTACAGAGAGGGGGTTCCAAGGAGTTTGCTTGAAGCTATGGCCATGGCAAAGCCTATAATCACCACCGATAGCCCCGGTTGCAGGGAGGTTTGCAAAGATGGGGAGAATGGCTTTTTGGTAAGGGCAAGGGATGTGGAATCTCTCTTTAAGGCTATGGAGAGGATGTATAATCTAAGTAGGGAAGAAAGGGAAGAGATGGGAAGAAGAGGTAGGCAGCTTGCCCTTGAAGAGTTTAGTGAAGGAAGGGTGGTAAAAGCCTATTTGAGTATAATATTCGGTGAGGAAGGTTAAATGCTTTTTGCCCTGATCCTTTCCTTTCTTGTTTCCTTTGTGGTTTGTTATCTCCTTGTAAGGTACAATCCCTTTGGTGAGTGGGCTTATGACCCTGTTTCTGCAGGTCCCCAAAAGTTCCATACCAAGCCTGTGCCACGGGTTGGTGGCATTGCTTTAATGCTTAGTCTTTTTACCTACTGGGTTTTATTTGGGGATTATGGTCTTTTTGTGCTTTGTAGCTTGCCCGCCTTTTTAGGTGGGCTTTTAGAGGATATTACCAAAAGGGTTGGTGTAAAGGAGAGGCTTTTTCTGACTATGCTTTCTGCCGCCCTGGGTTATCTTTTGCTTTCTGCCAGCATAAACAGGGTGGATTTGCCCCTTTTTGACCATCTTTTGGCCTTTTCTCTTTTCTCCTTTCCCTTTACAGTGTTTGCAGTGGCTGGAGTTAGCAACGCTTTTAACATAATAGATGGCTTTAATGGGCTTGCCAGCGGCGTGGCTATCCTTTCCTTGCTTGCCCTTGGATATGTGGCTTATTTGGTGGGCGATCATTACCTTTTCTATCTTTGCCTTGTTTTGTGCTGTGCCCTTTTTGGTTTTTTTGTTTGGAACTATCCGCAAGGCAACATATTCCTTGGAGATGGTGGTGCCTACTTGGTAGGTTTCCTTGTGGCGGAGATCTCTGTGCTTTTGGTAAAAAGGAACCCCGAAGTCTCCCCTTGGTTCCCCTTTTTAGTAGTAGCCTATCCTGTGGTGGAGTCTTTGTTTTCCATTTATAGGAAAAAGATATTAAGAGAAAGAAGCCCGGCGCAGCCGGATAAACTACATTTACACATGATAATTTACAGAAAAGTCAAAGCCAAAGACAAAGCCCTTAAAAATCCTTTAACCTCTCCCTATCTTTGGGCTTTATCTCTTGTGGGTATTGTACCAGCCCTTTTCTTTTGGAAAAGTACGCCTTTACTCATTCTTATGTTCCTTGTCTTTTGGTTGGTTTATGTTTATGTTTATAGAAGGGCTCTTGGATTGGTTTGAGTTATGTATGCTTCTTCATGCAAACTTCACAAAAGAATATTCTGTGGCATAATATAATTAACCATAATCTTACACGGAGGGTTGCCATGAGTAAGGCTAAGATCTTTGTGTTGCTACTTTTTGGCTTTTTGGTATCTTGTGCCAGTGTGGTTAGTACGGGGAAGGTAAATATTCCAAAGTCTTCTACCTTTGCCGTATTGCCCTTTGAAAACAACACAGAAACTCCTTTGGCCGGTCTAAGAGTAGCTTCTATAACAGAGGGCGTTGCAGTCTCCAAAGGTTATAACATCAAAGCCAAGATGTATGGAGAAAACAAGGAGTATACCTCGGCAGAGATACAAAACATGATAAAGGAACTCAAAGAAAGGGGAGATATAGATTATGTTATTACCGGTAGTGTAAACGAGTTTAGGTACAAAACAGGCATAGACGGAGAACCCGCTGTTAGTATAACTTTAAAAATCTATGACCTTAAAGAAGACAAATTTGTTTTGGTAAATACTGGTTCAAGGACAGGATGGTCTCATGAATCCGTGGGAACCGTAGCCCAAAAGATATTACAGGCAATACTACCATAGAAAGCGATGGTTAGCTTAAGGACGTTAAAGAATATATTCTCCTTTCGGGGATATGGTTCGCCGGAAAGTATATCCACAAAGATAATAACAGCAGAAATAGTTGTTATCATATCCGGTTTGTATCTATTAGGCTTTTTTTTAAACAAAGAAGACCCTCTGTTTATAAATTCCGAGCTTAATTTTCTCTACAACCTTTTACCTATAGCACTTATAACACTCTTTTACGGTATGTTTGCAGGCTTAATATACTTTGCCATTTTCACCGTCCTCGCATATCTTTTGTACCCGTCAATAAGCTATTCTTACTTTACATCGCTACTTTTGCTTTTGCTTGTTTTCTCCGAGTTCTGGTTCTACTGGAGCAACAAGCTAAAGGAAACAGAGATAGAATACAACTATACAAATCAAAGGTTGAAGGATTTAACGGCGGAGTTTACTTTGCTAAAGCTATCCTACGATCAGCTTGAGAGGGCTTACATTTCAAAACCTATAAGCCTTAGGGATTTAATATTAGACCTAAGGAAAAGTATCTTTGCAGGTGCAGATATATACACGGTGCTAAAGAAAGCTTTTGAGTTAATTCTTGTAAACTATGACGTAGAAGAAGCTGCCTTAATAGTAAAACCAGCGGGAAGACCTCACAGACTAATTGCCAGTACAGAAGGGATAAAAAACATAAACATAGAAGACCCCTTAATCAAAACTGCCATAGAAAGCCAAAGGATAACGTACATTTCAGACTTAAAAGAATCGGAAGTTACCGAATATTTGGCTGCAATACCTGTAAGTATAGAAGATGAGCTCTTTTACGTATTCGTTATAAAAAGAATGCCATTCATGAAATTAAACACCGAAACTTTGTTGATAATCAATCTATTGATTTATTATTTAGCGATAGAAAAAGCAAAAGGGGTTTATAAAGCGAAAAACCATGATAGGATATCAAAATTCTTTGACCTTATGTTCCTAAAAGAAATATACAAAATGATGGAGATTTATAAAAAATTCGGTTTAGTGTCTCATCTGGTTATATTCTGCTTAAATGTCTATGATAGTATAAAGTTTAACGTACTTAGAAATATAATATCCGAGAATATAAGAGGGGCAGATCTATTCAGCATAGTTAACATAGATGACGATGTAAAAGCCATAGCTGTACTTCTACCTTTTACCGACGATTTTGGTGCGGAACTGTTTATAAACAGGATAAAAAAAGTAATAACAGAAGAGTTAAGTCAAGAGTTTTTTGAGGATGAAGTGCTTATGAAAATATATAAAATTACAGAGAAACATATTGAGAAATTAATGGTGTGCCATGAAACTTGATATATCTTTTTTCTTGGATCCGGTTTCTGCTGTTTTTTCCATTGATAAGGGATCTTCTTTCTATATGCTAATGTTTATATTACTGCACTCTATAGTTCTATTTACACTGATAAGTTTCTTAGCAATACTAATTCCTAAAAGGTTTAAAGATCGCAAAAGGGCTGTATTTATACTTTTCTTTGTAGTCTTTCCAACTCTTTATCTTGGTTATGTATTCATACTCATAGCCGTTCTCTATCTGCTAAGAAAGCAACAAATAGAAGCATATCAACCGTCTAAAATTCCCTCTTTGGAGGAGGTTTTAACCGAGGAAATAGAGTTTTCAGGAAGACTGGTAGGTGAGTCTACTCTTAGGCTTTTGAAAGAAAGGTCTATAAGTATAAATCCTTCAAAGTTAGAAACTTTGCTTTCTTATATACTCCATTTAGACTCTTCTGAAGCTATTCCTGTTTTAAAAAGGCTTCTATCTGCCTCTGAGGATGTTCTTAGGTTATACGCTTTTGGCGCTTTATACAAAATAGAGAAAAAACTAAATGAGACTTTGCACTCTTTGAAGGAAAAACTTAACAAGGGGAATACATCCCCAGAAGAAAAGGCATTTATATATTATCAAATAGCATCCATTTATCATACTTTTTTACATTACCATATAGCAGACCAAGAGTTCAGAAACCATATGCTAAGAGAAGCCCTGAACTACGCCAGAAAGTCTATGGAGATAGAGGCAACTCCCGAGGCAAGCTTGCTTTTAGCTAAAATATATATAGAGGCAAGGGACTTTGACAGAGCAACACCCTTTCTGGAGGAGCTTGTAAGCGAAAGGAAACTTAATCCTGCAAAATATCTACTACAGCTTGCGGAGATACACTATGAAATGGGAAACTACAAGGAGGTTAAAAGGCTGTTCAGAGATTATCCAGAAATGAACCTGCTATTGGATGTGAATGCCAACTTTGTAGTAAGGTTTTGGAGAGGTTCAAATGGTCAAGGTGGATAAGAGGAAAAAGATAGATGTTTTATTGATAGCGGAAGGAACCTACCCTTATATAAGGGGCGGTGTTTCTTCTTGGATTCATGACCTAATAAGCAACATCTCAGAATATAGTTTTGGAATTATCTTTTTAGGAAGTAGGCCAGAAGATTATGGTGATATAAAGTATAAATTACCGGAAAATTTGGTATATTTGCATGTGGAATATTTGTTTAAAGACACTGAAAGGCCCAAACCCAAAGAGATAGAAGGAAACAAAAAGGCTTTCGAGATTGTTAGAGACCTAATATACTGGTTTAAGCAAAAGCGCCATGAATATATTCCAAAAGAAGTCCTAAATGCAGACTTTTATGAAAAGAAGGTAACCTATGAAGATTTTCTGTATAGCAGAGGTTCATGGGATTTAATTACGGAGTTTTATGTAAAGTATGCGATAGGTACACCTTTTATAGACTATTTCTGGACTATAAGAAACATGCATTACCCCATATGGGTATTGGCAAGGATCGTAAAAAAGATAGGTGATAGGTTTAATATTATTCACAGCCCTTCCACTGGCTATGCAGGTTTTTTGGCTTCTCTTTTGAAGAGCTACTACAAAAAACCCTTTATACTTACAGAACACGGAATATATGTGAAAGAAAGAAAAATAGATATCCTCAACGCAGATTGGTTTACAACTGAGATTTTCAAGGTTATAAAAGCTGTTGGAGAAAAAGACCATATTCAAGAGTTATGGACGAATTTTTTCTTTGGTTTGGGCAGGTTGATATACCATAGTGCCGATAAAATCATATCTCTTTTTAACAACGCCCGAGAAGCTCAAATATCTTTGGGTGCAGACCCTGAAAAATGTATAGTTTTACCCAACGGTGTAGATACAAAGGGACTTTCTCATATAGTAGAAGAAAGGGGGGAGAAACCTCCAAAGGTGATAGGTTTAATTGGTCGGGTTGTTCCTATTAAAGATATAAAAACCTTCATAAAGGCTATGAAATTAACCGTAGAGAAGCTTCCCGAGGTTCAGGGTTGGATAGTGGGTCCTACGGACGAAGACCCAGAATATTACGAAGAATGTAAAAATCTCGTAGAAGCTTTGAATTTGAACGATAAGGTGCTTTTCTTAGGTTTTCAGAATATAAGGGAAATTATGCCAAAGATAGGGCTTTTGACCCTTACATCCATAAGTGAAGGTATGCCTTTGGTGGTCCTTGAGGGCTTTGCAGCAGGGCTTCCTTGCGTTGCCACAGATGTGGGCTCTTGCAGACAGCTTATATACGGAGGGCTAAACCAAGAAGATATAGCCATAGGAAAGGCTGGAGAGGTCGTTCCTATTGCAAATCCAAGTGAGCTTGCCAAGGCCTATGTAAAGGTCCTCAGCAACGAAAATTTATGGAAACAGTACCAACAGAATGCGCTAAAAAGGGTAAATACCTTTTATACAAAGGAGATATTTCTTGATAATTATAGAAAACTCTATGCAGAGGCAAAAACATGGCGGGTATAAGCTTTGAGCTAAGAAGGACTTTAAAAAAAGGAACCATTACCGCAATATTTAAAGCTTTTGGCTACTCTTTAGCTTTGAGCTCTGGTCCCTATATAATAACCATATTGTCCCTTATAGTTTCTTCTTTGTTTTATTACAAGACTATAGGCGATAAAACTCCTATAACTGCCTTCCAAGTTTCTGTGACCTATCTAATGGCTTTTAGCCTTATATACTCAGGATTTGGCCAATTGGTATTCACCAGATACATAGCGGACAGGATCTTTGAAAGACAGTATTACAGGCTTATGCCCAATCTTTTGGGCCTGCTTACCATTTTCATGACTTCCGCCTTTCTTATAAGCCTTCCTCTAAGTGTATATTTTTTTGCAAAGGAAGCGGGATATGTTTATTCTCTTATATTCTCTCTAACCTTTACCGTCCTTGTAGGCTTATGGTTGGTTAATATAGTATTGATTGGATTAAAGAGATATAGATTTGTTCTATTATCCTTTGCTATCGCTTATCTTGGCTTTTTCTTTTTAGGTCATGTTCTATCTATCCATGGACTAAAAGGCTTAATGTTCTCTTTCTTTTTGTCCCAATCTTTGCTTTTTCTGATGCTGCTCTCTTATTACATATACAACAACCTATCTGATAAAATAGTAGAGTTTGACTTCTTAAACAAGAATAGAATCTTTCCCTCCCTTATATTTGCAGGATTTTTCTATAATTTGGCTATTTGGGTAGACAAATTTGTTTTTTGGTTCAACAAGGAAACATCCATTCAAGCGTTAGGTCCTCTTAGATATTCTATTGTTTACGATATTCCCATGTTTTTGGCCTACTTGGCCATAGCTCCCGGGATGGCCGCCCTTTTTATAAAGATAGAAGTAGAGTTTTCTTATTGGTATCAAAGGTACTACGATGCAATAATAAATGGCCTATCCCTCAGAAAGATATACAATTACGGAGACGAGTTAATAGAATCTGCAAGAAGTGCCCTTTTTGAAATAGCAAGGGTTCAAGGTATATTCAATATATTCCTTATCCTTCTTGAAGAACCTCTTTTTTCCCTGTTTAACCTACCCCTTGTATACATTCCCCTATTTCATGTGCTTTTGTTTGGCACTTATTTCCAGCTTTTGTTGATGTCGGTTATAGCCATGCTCTTTTACTTTGATAGAAGAAAGGAGGCCTTGACGACGGTTTTTGCCTTTTTTGCCTTTAACCTTCTTTTGAGCCAGATAACTATAATCCTTGGGCCCTATTACTATGGTTACGGTTTTGTTTTATCTACTTTTATAAGTTTTTTGATAGCCATAATCTTTCTTAGGAGGTTCTTACATGGTATTCATTATTACACTTTTATGTTTGTTTAGTATTTTGTATGCAAAGGATATGTCGGTGGGCTTTATTTTCAAGGATAAGGTGCCAGAAGAAGCCTTGTACCTCTTTGACTGGTTGGTTGTAGACCCAGACAGCAGACTTCCTCAAAAGCTTAGGGAAGAGAAGTTCTACATAAAGAAAAAGAGGGCAAAGCTCATAGCTTACGTAAGCGTTGGAGAGCTTGAACCTACGAGAGAATACTACAAAGAAGCAAAAAAAGAATGGATCCTTGGAGACAACCCCGCTTGGAAAAGCAAAATAGCAGACGTGCGAAGGGATGACTATGTGGATTTCCTCTTTGAAAAAGCCTTTAACAGGCTAAAAGAATACGATGGCTTTTTCTTGGATACCCTGGATAGCTATCAAATGGTCCTTAAAAGGGAAGAGGAAAGAAAGGAATACGAAAAGGCTTTGGTAAAACTTATTAAAAGGCTTAGAAATGCCTACCCCGATAAGCTCATTTTAATAAACAGGGGCTTTGAAATAGTAGATTTTGTAAAAAACCAAATAGACGCTTTTGTAGCAGAATCCCTTTTTTATGGACTTGATTTAGAAAAGGGACTAAGGTACAAAAAGATGAAAGAGGAGGACACTAAATGGCTTTTAGATAGGCTAAATTACGTAAAATCTCTTGATCTTAAGGTGATAGTGATAGATTACGTAGATCCAAAAAACAAAAAACTACAGAGGGAAGTGGCAAAAAAGATATACGACCTTGGCTTTATACCTTATGTTTCCGATAGGCTATTGTATACCGTGGGTACAAGCATATACCAGATAAAGCCAAGGAAAGTTTTGCTTATACATGATGGAAAACTTGACCCTGCGTACAGCGATGTCCATCGCCTAGTACAGACATGGCTGGAATACTACGGCTATGTACCAGTTCTTAGGAATATAAACCAAGTTATGGAAAGCGAAGAGTTCAAAGATTTTATGGCAGACCAGTATGCTGCCATAATACTAAGCCTGTATGAATACAAAAATCCATCCCAATTATACAAATGGCTTTTGGGGAAAAAGGAAGAGGGATTAAAGATCTTCTTTATAGGCAACATACCCTTTGCAGATAGAGAGGATTATCTGGCTTCCTTTGGAATAAAAAGGGTGGGGACGTTGGAGGCTTTAAATGATTACAAAATTGAAGAAAGTTCCTTTTCCTTTTTTGAAATACAGCCCTCTTTGGGCGAAATACCTATGCTCTTGGTGGATAAGCCCCTTTATTACATAAAGGCAAGGGCAAAAGGAAAGGTTTTTTACCCTCTTGCCATAACAGAGTGGGGAGGCTATGCCTTAGAAGGAAGCTTCTATAGGTATGTGAGAGAAGACCTATTTGTGGTGAACCCTCTTGACCTTATTAAGGTACTTTTAAACCCAGATTTTCCCGTGCCCGATGTTACCACAGAAAGCGGAAGAAGGATACTGACAGCCCATATAGACGGAGATGCCAGCTTTGGAGTGGCAGACTTTAATCCCAACAAAAACCTTATGGAAGTTATAAGGGATGAGATTATAAAAAAGTACCCAATACCCCACACCGTGTCCATAATAGAGGGAGAAATAGCCCCTTATGGACTCTATCCAGAAAAATCTCCAAAGTTGGAAGAAATCGCAAGGTCTATATTTGCCCTTGATAACGTAGAAATGGCAAGTCACAGCTTCTCCCATCCCTATAAATGGCAAGAGATAGAAAGGGCACAAGGGCTTTTTGAAGCTCCAGATGGTTATAATCTAAACATTCCCAACTACACTTTTAACTTGGAAAGGGAGATCTTTGGCTCCATAGAATATATAAACACAAGGCTTTCTCCAAACCCAGAAAAAAAGGTAAAAGTTTTCCTCTGGACTGGTGATTGCATACCCTCTACACAAGCTATAAAGCTAACTTACAGAGCTGGTGTATATAACCTTAACGGTGGATATACATGGATAAACAACAAAGAACCTTTCTATAGTTATATAAGCCCTATGGGCTTAGACAGGGATAGATACTTTCAAGTTTATCCTCCTGTGCAGAATGAAAATATTTATACAAACCTATGGAGGGATTATTACGGCTATATTAGGGTAATAGAAACCTTCCAGCTAACGGAAAAGCCAAGAAGATTAAAGCCCATAGCCATTTACTACCACATGTACTCAGGACAAAAGGTGGCTTCTTTAAAGGCCTTAAAGGAGGTATATGAGTATGCTCTTTCTCAACCTGTTAATCCCATGTTTGCTTCCGAGTATGCCCAAAGAGTTTTAGAGTTTAGAAACATGGCTATAGCGGAGGATATAAGGGATGGAAGCTTGGTTATAAGGTCGGAGGGCAATCTTAAAACCCTAAGAATAGATAACAAAAAGCTATATCCCCTTATCTTTGAAAGTAGGGGTGTTTTGGGTTTTAAGCATGTAAATGATAGCTTGTATATCAGTTTAGATAATTCAGGAGATTACAGAATTGTATTCGGCGGCAAAGAACCAGACTTTTACCTTGTAAGCTCCAACGGACAGATAATATCAAGCACGAAAGAAGGTAAAAATGTAAGCTTTAAGATAAAATCTTACTTACCCCTTGAGTATGAAATACAAGTCAGAGAAAATTGTGAAATAAACATAAAGCCCAAACCAGATATCATAGAAAAAAAGAATTCTCTTGTAAAAGTAAAATACAAGGAGGGCAAGGAAGGTGAAGTGGAAGCCCGTTGTAAATAGTAAATTCATAAGGCTTTATGAGATAGTATTGCTTGTGATCTTTTTCTCTGTGATGCTTGTAGTTATCTTTCCAAAGGGTAGGTTGGAAAAGTATATAAAAGAGGAAAAAAATGTAAATCCTCAACTTGCGATTATATATATAGAAGCCTTAGAAAAGATAAAACCTAATTCAGATATAAGGGTAATAAAGGCTTTGGCCTATGTAAATATGGGTAAGTTTGAAGAGGCCTATAAAGTTGTGGAAGGGCTTCTAAATAACCCTTTGGACGAAAATTCTCTTGTGCAGTTGTATCTTATTCTAAAAAGGCTTTACTTCGCAACGCATAAGGAAGAGGAGAAGGCTCAGATATATAAAGATATGGAAAAAGCCCTTGGAAGTTTATCAAATACCAGTGATTTAAAAAGGTTAGAATGGCTTTATCAAGAAGCGGTTAGTATGGCTTTTCATGAGATGGCCCTGGACACTTTGGTAAGAATAAACATAATAACTAAAAACAGGGATGTATTTTGGTTGGAGAAAGCTTATAAACACTCCCTTGAATTGAAAAAATACAATCTTGCTGTAAGATACCTGGATTACTTACTTGCGGCAGACAAGGAAAGAGAAGCCCTTTGGCTAAAAGAGTACTACAAGCTTGCCTTGGCTATGGATGATCCTAATTTGGCTCTGGAGGTCCTAGTAGGTTTATACAACCTTGATGTCCCTGAAAGAGAAAAGATTAAAAAGGATATTGCATGGTTGCTTTTAAAAACCAATAGAGATCCAGAAGTCTTCTTTAAAAGGTACATAGAAGAGCATCCCGCTAAAGCAGGGGAATACTTAGAAATCATAGCAAACGCATACAAGGCTAAAAGGAATTTTTACAGAGCTTACCAGGTTTATAGCAACCTTTATAACAGGACACAAAACCTAAGGGAAAAAGATAGGCTATATAAAGAGATCCTTTCCCTTCTTTTGGAAGCTAAGGATTATAACAACCTGAAGACCTTTATAAGGGACAACTATACAAACCACCTTCACAACACCGAATTGATGAAGCTAACCTTAAAAGCATCTTTGGCTACGGGAGACCCAGATTTTGCTTATAGTATATCAAAGCAAATTGCAAGGAGGGTGGAATGATGGTGCAAAAAAAGTTAGTTCAATACCTTTTAGTTTTCAACCTATTTTTAGGCTTAGCCTTTTCCAAGGAAGTTAAAGTTAGGGTTGGATTTCATCCAGAAAAGGAACGTATAGTTCTTGAATTTAATGAAACCGTTGGTTATGAAGTATTCACCCTTGAAAACCCTAAGAGGATAGTAGTAGATATTAAGAAAGCGGTATTTGTAAATTTACCTAAAAATCTAAAGGCAAGCTCAGAAAATCATCCTTGGGGCACAAGGTTCGTTTTTGAAAGGGACTTTGATGAAATTAAATATTTTCATTTACAAAATCCCTATAGGGTAGTAGTTGATGTGTATGGGCGCAAAGAGAATCAAAAGGAGAAGAAAGATGAAAAAGAAGAACCGCCAGTACAAAAAGCGAGTAAAAAAGTTGCATTAGACGAAGAATTTCTAAGGTTGTTGGTAACAAGCCTTTTGGGAAAGGGAGACCTTGAAGAGGCCTACCGCATATCGAAGATAGCCGTTGAAAGGTATCCAAAAAGCCCTTACTGGTTAGACTTACACGCAAAGATATGCATATGGACCAACAGGACACAAGAAGCCTTTGAAGTATATAAAAGACTTGTAGCACTGGATCCATCAACGCAAAATGTCAAAAACCTTTTCCGAATGGCTTTGGCAAGCAATAAGTTTGACATAGCAGCTCAATTGATAAAGGAATATGAATACTTAAGGGAGGAGACATCTATAAAGGATCTGGTTTATATCTTTCAAGAAGCTGGCGAGATAAATAAGCTGATAAGCATGTTGGAAGACCTCTATGAAAGAAAAAAAGATCCAAACATCCTTCAAAACTTGGCGCAGATTTCTTACAATTATGGTGATCCTAAAAGGGCCTTTGAATATATGAAAAGGCTGGAGTCTGTCCATGGTTTTAAGACTGCAGAGCAGGTAAATCTATACTCGGAAATTCTCTTTGTTATGAGAAGATACAAGGATGCTTTGGATGTGCTCAAAAAGTACGTTGGTATAGCAACGGATAAGGACACAACTTATTTTGAAAATCTCTCTGATTTAGCTTGGTTTTTGCGGGATTTTGATACTGCCTTGTACGCAAGCAAAAGGCTTGAAGATATGGGGAAGGGTAGGCTCGTGGATTATATGAGGATATATATGGTTTTGTATGCCAAAGAAAATTATAAAGAAGCAAGCTTGTATGCAAAAAAAGGCTATGAAATATATAAAGATTTTTACCTTCTTACAGGCTATGTTCAATCGCTTCGTTTGCTAAAAGAGTGGAATAAAATAGCCAAGTTCCTATCAGACAAAGAAGAGCAGGTAATGAAAAGCTCCTATCTTTCAAGCGTATACTTTAGAGCGCTGTATATGACAGGTGAAAGAGAAAAGGCTAGAAACTTTCTAAAAACCGCTCTGGAACAGAATCCATCGGAGGATCTTTTATCGGAAGCTATATACAGCACAGTTGATAACTCCGATAAGGACTTAGCTCTATATTTAGAGAATAATTACAAACATTTTAGAGATAAAGCTCCTAAGGCTTTTGCAGCGTTGTATCTGTTTTTACAAAATTCCCAATCTGCTTTGGAACTTCTAAAAGCGGCAAAAAGAGAAAGCATAGAAGACCTTTTATTGTATGCGGACGTCCTCAGTCTCTATGGAAGGGAATTGGAGGCAGAGAAGATAAGGCTGTCGGTGCTCAAAAAGCTAAGTGAAAACTTAGATGATACATACTCAGACCCAGTTAAACTAAGCAACTATTTAAGAATTGGCATAAACTACCTGCCCATCAACCAATTTATGGATGCTTTAAAGATTGCTCAGAAGACCTTGGCGCAGGAGGTATATGAGGACATTTTCCAAAGCTACCTTGTATCAAAAGATCAACAAGACAGGCTCTATTATACATTGAACCTTCAAAAGAAAAAGGCAAAGCCGTGGTTGCAGTTAAATTTAGCTTTGTTCTACGATGACAGAGATTGGCAAGACGAGTTGTTGGAGAAGTATTCAGAAATACTTCCTATAAGAGACAGAGTAGAAGCTTTGAGAAGAACAGGACAGCTTAAAAGGGCAGGGTATTACGCCTTTAAAGGTTTGGAAGAAAACAGAGAGGATTACCTTTTGTACAAGCAGTTTAGAGACTTGGTGGCAGATTATTACTCTAAGTTTGAAAACACTTTGTCTTATACCAAGTTTAGCGATGTGGATTTTCTAAGAAACCAACTTAGTTTAAGGCATTACCTTAACAAAGGCCTTTATCTAAACTATGACTCCGTAAGCTGGTTTGGGTTGTCCAACAGGAATGCATTTCTGAAGGATGTAAAAAATGTATATTTCAACAGGTTAGGTATTTCAAAGATCTCCAACAGGGGACGTTTTGAATTGGGTGTTTCTAACCTGCATTCCCTTGAAAACCTTTTGGGCTTTTATGCCTCTTACTATACATATATTTCCAACAAAACAGATATACAACTTGGTATATCCCTGAATGCACCTTCCTATGAAAGCATTTACATGCTTCAAGCTGGTGCCAAAGATAGTATTAGCGTCTCTCTTCAACACAGATACACCAATAGGTTGGGATTTAGAATAAATCCTTCTTACGAAAGGTATAAATCTCAAGATGGCAAAAGTATAGGTACGGGCTTTATAAACTACGCAGAGCTTTACTATAAACTAAGAGTGGGATATCCTGATTATACCTTTAGACTTTTTACGCTAAATACCTTGTTTGATGAGAGAAGTACGAATAAAGGTGCGATAAATAGCATATCTTTGATACCAAACCCTGATGTACTTCCTGAGAGCTACAGTCTTATTGGTTTAGGCTTCTCTTTCGGATTTGAAAACAGAGACAGCTATACAAGAGTAATAAGGCTCTTCTTTGATAGTAGTTTGACCTTTGATACTTTGGGAAGATTGGGCATCGGGCTATCGGGTGGTATTGGCGGTGCCCTTTTTAGGCAAGATAACTTTTCCTTGGGCTTGTCCTATAACAGCAATTTTATGAGAAGTACAAAGCCTTCCCTTGAGGGTTTTCTTAAGTACTTGAGGTTATATTAGGATATAATATATTTTCATACAGGGTCGGTAGCTCAGCTGGCAGAGCAACGGACTCTTAATCCGTGGGCCGAGGGTTCGAATCCCTCCCGACCCATTTAAACACTAAAGCAGCCAGGGGTGGAAGGGTTAATCTTACAGAAAAGGGTTTGTTGTGAAAAGGAATGTCTTCTGCATATACACCGCCAAGGTTTCCCAAATTGCTACCGCCGTATATCTCAGAGTCGGTGTTTAAAAGCTCTTTCCAAAAGCCATCCTTTGGAACACCTATCCTATAATGGAAGCGAGGCACGGGTGTAAAGTTGCATACCACCAGCAACATTTGCCCATCGGAGGATTTGCGCAGGTAGGATATTATGCTTTTTTCCCAATCATGAAAATCTATCCATTCAAATCCATTGGCTTCACAATCCAATTCATGTAAAGCCTTTTCCTGCAAATAGAGTTTGTTTAAGTCCTTTATGAGTTTTTGAACTCCTTCGTGCTTTTCGTAGTTCAAAAGGTGCCAATCAAGGCTTTCATCGTGGTTCCACTCTCTCCATTGGGCGAACTCTCCACCCATAAAGAGAAGCTTTTTTCCTGGATGGGTCCACATGTAGGCGAAAAGCAATCTAAGGTTTGCAAACTTTTGCCAATAATCTCCGGGCATCTTGGAGATAAGAGAACCCTTTCCATGAACTACCTCATCGTGGGAAAGGGGAAGGATAAAGTTTTCCGAAAAGGCATACCATATGCTAAAGGTAAGCTGGTTATGGTGGTATTTTCTGTATATGGGGTCTTTGGACATGTAAAAGAGGGTGTCGTTCATCCATCCCATGTCCCATTTAAAGCCAAAGCCAAGCCCTCCAAGATATACAGGCTTGCTAACCATGGGAAAGGCGGTGGATTCCTCCGCAACAGTTTGAATACCCTCAAAGCTACCGTAAAGGCATACGTTTAACTTTTTTAAGAAATCTATGGCTTCTAAGTTCTCTTTCCCTCCGTACTGGTTGGGTACCCATTCACTGCGGGAATAGTCCAGATAGAGCATGCTTGCCACCGCATCAACTCTTAAACCATCCGCATGGTACTTGTCAAGCCAGAAGTGTGCCGAACTAAGGAGAAAAGACCTTACCTCTCCCTTTGAATAGTCAAAAACGTAGCTTTTCCAGTCGGGATGCCAGCCCTTTCTCCAGTCGGAGTATTCATAAAGGTGTGTACCATCAAAGTAGGCAAGTCCGTGCCCGTCGGTGGGAAAGTGGGAAGGTACCCAATCAAGGATAACTCCTATGCCCCGTTGGTGAAGGTAATCTATAAGGTACATAAAATCTTGGGGAATGCCATAACGCGATGTGGGGGCAAAGTATCCCGTTATCTGATAGCCCCAAGAGCCATAGAAGGGATGTTCCATCACCGGCAAAAACTCCACATGGGTAAAGCCCATCTCTTTCACATAATCTGCCAACAGAGGAGCCAATTCCCTATAATTTAGCCAACGGTTATTCTCTTCGGGCGCTCTTCTCCAAGAGCCTATATGTACCTCGTATATGCTTATAGGTGCCCGGTGGTGATTGATCTTTTTTCTTTTTTCCATCCACTCTTTGTCTTTCCATTGGTAGCTTAAGTCCCAAACTATGGAAGCGGTGCCCGGTGGTGTTTCCTGTAAAAAGCCAAAGGGGTCTGCCCTGTCCGTCCAATAGCCCCAGCTTGTGTATAGGTGGTATTTATACCTTTGTCCCTTTTTAACACCTTCTATAAAGCCCTCCCAAATACCAGACCCATCTTCCCTTTTCTTTAAGGGCAAAGAGTGTTTATCCCAACCGTTAAAGTCTCCAAAGACAAAGACTTCCTCCGCATGGGGCGCCCAAAGGGCAAAGTAGGCTCCCTCTTCAAAAAGATGACAGCCAAGCTTTTCATAAAGCCTACAATGAGACCCCTCCTTAAAAAGATAGACATCGTAATCGGTCATAAGAGAAAAGTCGTAACAAACCCTCACCAGTTTTTATTTTATCTCAAAAACTTGAGGGATCATAAGGGCATAGCCTTGCAGCTGCCAATGGATTATCTCCGTTATGGCAG
Source organism: Aquificaceae bacterium (assembly GCA_046294875.1). Taxonomy (GTDB): domain Bacteria; phylum Aquificota; class Aquificia; order Aquificales; family Aquificaceae; genus Pampinifervens. The sequence continues at coordinate 16,424 of JBKBNZ010000002.1, forward strand.
AGGGGACAAGCTCCACAAAGGGGTAAAAGTCCTTCTCGGAAAGTCCGTATATCTGCTCAGCTGCCATTTTACAGACCTTAAACTTAACTCCGTACATGTTTAAGTTTTCTATCCTCTCCACTATGTCCGCATACTTTTCTCTGTTTTTAGCCACAAAGACAGGAAGCTCTCTTCCGTGGGATACTACTACAATGTGTATATCTTCCAAGCTAAAGTTGTAAGGTGTGTTTGTTAGCACAAAGATAACGTTGGATATCCAGCCCAAGGCAGGCCTTAACTTTT
>JBKBNZ010000002.1:16805-36160 GCA_046294875.1 Aquificaceae bacterium
ACTTATAATATTTGCAAGCCGATGGTCAAAATCAAGTTTTGTGGCTTTACCCTTGCAGAGGATATAAAAAGGGCTGTGGAGCTTGGAGTTGATTATGTGGGGATCATTCTTTATCCCAAAAGCCCAAGGTATGTAAGCTGGAAAAGGCTAAAGGACCTTATAAAGGCGGCAGGGGATGTAAAAAAGGTGGCGGTGATGGTAAATCCCAGTTATGAGGAGGTGCAAAGGGCTTTTGATTTGGGCTTTGACCTTGTTCAGCTTCATGGAGAGGAAGGCTTGGATTTTTCTAAAAAGTTTGGCTTGGATAGGATTATAAAAGCCTTTAGGACTTGTCCGGGACTTTCTTTGGGAGAGGAGTGGAAAGAATGCCATGGTGTGCTTTTGGATGCCTGTTCCAACCAGTATGGGGGAAGTGGTAAAGAGTCCGACTGGGAATACGCCAAAGGTTTAGTAGAAAGGGGCTTTAGGGTATTTCTTGCTGGCGGTTTAAAGGCAGAAAAGGTGGGGCAAGCCATAAGAAGGGTAAAACCCTACTGCGTGGATGTGTCTTCTGGCATAGAAAAGGATCCTGGCATAAAAGACCACAAAAAGATGGAGGAGTTTGTAAATGCGGTTAAAAACGCATTTAAAGATTGAAAGGAGTTTGAGCGGAGAGCTGATAGAGCTTTCCGAAGGTTATGCCAAGCTTAGGCTAAAGACCGATGAAAGGATGGTGGCGGATGAATGGGGTCTTATACATGGTGGTTTTATCTTCTCTTTGGCAGATTTTTGTGCTATGGCGGCGGTAAATGAGCCTACCGTTGTATTGGCTCAGGCAAGCATAAAGTTTTTAAAGCCTGTAAGGTTGGGTGATGAGCTTTTGGCGGAGGGAAGGGTGGAAAGGTGGGAGGGTAAAAAAAGATGGGTAAAGGTGGAAGTTAAAAGGGGAGAGGAAAAGGTGGCAGAAGGGGAGTTCTTCTGCCTTGTGCCAGAGAAGCATGTACTTTCTTAATAGGCGTAAACTCCCATTTCCTTCGCCAACTGTTTTAGCCTTTCTATCCTCTTTTCGGTAGAGGGGTGTGTGGAGAAAAGTTCCCATATGCCTTGGCCAGAAAGGGGGTTTTCAATAAAGAGGTGGGCTGTGCCTTTATTTACCTCCGCGGGTATTTCATAAACATAGTTGTGGATCTTTTCCAAGGCGCTTGCCAAGGCAAGGGGGTCTCCGCTTATTCTGGCACCCGTCTCGTCCGCCATGTACTCCCTTGAACGAGATATGGCCATCTGTATTATGGTGGCTATTATGGGGGTTATTATGATCATGGCTATGCTGGCTATAAGGGATAGAGGGTTGTTGTTGTTTTCATTGTCCCTTGAATGGCCAAAGATGAGAGCCCATTGAAGCATACTCACCAAATAGGAGATGGCGCCCGCTATGGTGGCGGCCATAGTGGCTACAAGCACGTCTCTGTTTTTTATGTGTCCTATCTCGTGGGCAAGTACGCCTCTTAACTCCCTTTCGTTCAAAAGTCTAAGTATCCCAGAGGTGACCGCTACCGCACCATTGGAAGGGCCTCTTCCTGTGGCGAAAGCGTTAGGCTGTTCCATAGGCACCAGGTATATCTTGGGCTTTGGTATGTTTGCCCTTTGGGCGAGCTCTTCCACCATCCTGTGAAGCCATGGAGCTTCCTCGTAGGGAATTTCCTTTGCACCGTACATAGCCAGCACTATCTTGTCGGAAAACCAGTAGGCTATAAAGTTCATAATACCCGCAAGCAGCAGGGCTATGGTCATACCTGTCTTACCAGCTATTAGGTTCCCCACAAAAAGGAAAAGCCCCGTTAAAACTCCAAGCAGTATAACACTCCTTATAGCGTAACTCATGCTTTTTCTCCTCAATTCCAAGCCTCATGTCTAAGGCTTGGGCTGGGGTATTTATATCCCGCCTTTCTAAGTGCAGGCTTCCCCAGCAGGCGGCTATAGCCTGCTTATTATCTTAAATATAAAATTATTGTAATCCACAAGGAATTGCAAGAATATAACACAAGTCATTTTTAGAGCAAAGTCCAACATTCCTACACCCATGGGTTTTAATGGTTTCATCTTAGTAGCATGCCAAGGGTTAAGGTGTCCCCTGCGCCCGATTGGGTATTATGCTTGATAGCTTCCTACTTTTTAACCCAAAAGGTCGTCTTTTTAATCTCTTCTACCCTTAATCTCCTATCTTCCCCGTTCTTTTTCTACAACTTATAAGCCGGTGGCATGCTCTATTTCAAAAGACGTGGAGTGAGAAATTATTCGTAAATCTCATTTAGCCAAAGGGATGGATGCTTGCAATACCAGGCTTTAATATTTTTTGCAAGAACAGTTCACGAATTGCGCCATAAAGTAATTAGGCGGTTTGTGAAGCGCCCCGGCGTTTGTATATAAATTCTAAGAAGGCTACGATCAATGTTTTGAATAAGGCATATTTTCATCGTTTGGATAGACCAAACGCTTTGTGAAGTAGAAATGTCAAAGGTTTTCCAAAATACTCTCCCATTGATTTATTCACCAATGCCAAGCGCCCCTACAGAACAATATGCCAATTGTCCAATTAAGAAAAAGACATTTGGAAGAATTTAATCGTTCAATAATCTGCCGGGTCATACGTACCTATTCTATAAGGGAATTTCTCACCCAGTGTAAAAGTGTATAATATCTATTCCTATGACAGGACATGAGATCCGTGAGCTTTTTCTTAGCTTTTTTGAGAAAAAGGGACATACAAGGGTAAAGTCTGCAAGCCTTGTGCCCGAAAAGGACCCCACTTTGCTTTTTGTAAATGCGGGCATGGTACCCTTTAAGGATGTATTCCTTGGCATTGAAAAAAGACCTTATACAAGGGCTGTCTCTTGTCAAAAGTGCCTAAGGGTATCTGGAAAACATAACGACCTTGAAAGCGTTGGCTTTACCTCCAGACACCATACCTTCTTTGAAATGCTTGGAAACTTTTCCTTCGGTGATTACTTTAAAAAGGAAGCCATAGAGTATGCTTGGGAGTTTGTGGTAGATTATCTAAAAATACCAAAGGAAAAAATCTATGTAAGTGTATTCAAAGAAGACGAAGAGGCCTTCCTTATATGGCGTGATCACATAGGTCTGTCGGAAGATCGCATATGGAGAATGGGAGAGGAGGATAACTTTTGGCAGATGGGGGACACAGGTCCCTGCGGACCCTCTTCCGAGATATACGTGGATAGAGGCCCAGATTACGAGCCCGAAAGGTATCTTGAGATCTGGAACCTGGTCTTTATGCAATACAACCGAGACGAAAAGGGAAATCTAACTCCCCTTCCAAAGCCCAACATAGACACGGGCATGGGACTTGAAAGGGTTGCAAGCGTGTTGCAAGGTACGAAAACCAACTTTGAAATAGACCTCATAAGACCCCTTATTAACTTCGGAGAAGAACTGTCGGGAAAGGAATATGGGAAAGATTATGAAACAGACAGCGCCCTAAGGGTAATTGCAGACCATCTTAGGGCTTTAACCTTCGCCATAGGGGATGGAGTTTTACCCTCCAACGCTGGCAGAGGTTACGTGATAAAAAGGATCCTCAGAAGAGCTATGAGGTATGGTTACAAGCTAAATATCCAAGAGCCCTTTTTGTACAAAGGCGTTGACCTTGTGGTGGATATAATGAAAGACCCTTATCCCGAGCTACTCCAGAGCAAAGCCTTTATAAAGTCCGTCATAAAGGGAGAAGAGGAAAGGTTTATAAACACCCTACGTAGGGCTATGCCCCATGTGGAGGAATACTTGGCAAGGGCAAAGGACATAATAGAAGGAAAGGTTATATTCACCCTCTACGATACCTATGGCTTTCCCTTAGACCTTCTTGAAGATGTGGCAAGGGAAAGGGGGCTAAAGCTTGATATGGAAGGCTTCCAAAGGGAGATGGAGGAGCAAAGGGAAAAGGCAAGGAAGCATTTTAAAATAGAGACAAAGGAAATAAAGCCCGTATACCACCATTTAAGGGATATTGGTAAAACTTCATTTTTCGTTGGTTATGAAAAAACAAAGGAGGATACTGAGGTAATAGCCCTTTTAAAGGATGGTGAGCTTGTATCGGAGCTAAAGGAAGGGGAAAAGGGAGAGGTATTCTTAAGGGAAACGCCTTTTTACGCAGAAAGGGGTGGTCAAGTGGGTGATAGAGGTGCTATAAGCTCTCCCAAGGGCTTTTTCTTTGTGGAGGATACCCAATCTCCCCTTGAGGGCCTTATAGCCCACGTAGGCTACATGGTAAAGGGGTCTATAAAAGTAGGTGATAAGGTGCTTGCCCATATAGATGAGGAAAGAAGGGAAGATATAAAAAGAAACCACACAGCCACCCACCTTTTGCATGCAGCCCTTAGGGAAGTTTTAGGAGAGCATGTAAGACAGGCGGGTTCTTTGGTTGCCGACCAGTATTTACGCTTCGACTTTACCCACTTTTCTGCCCTAACGGAAGAAGAGTTAAAAAAGGTGGAAGAGCTTGTGAATTACCATATAAGGAAAAACGAGCCAGTCTTTGTGGAGGAGATGGATTACCAATCAGCCATAAAGAGCGGTGCCATCGCCATCTTTGAAGAAAAGTATGGGGAAAGGGTTAGGGTTCTAAGCGTTGGGGATTTTTCAAAGGAGCTGTGCGGTGGAACCCATGTGGATAGAGCGGGTGATATAGGATACTTTAAGATAATCTCCGAATCTTCCGTGGGTGCAGGTATAAGGCGTATAGTGGCAAAAACAGGCAGATGGGCAACGGAGGAAGCTTATAAGGAAAAAAGACTTTTACTTGAAACCTCCCGCCTTTTGGGTACATCCATAGAAGACCTACCAAGGGCTGTTGAAAAGCTATTGGAGGAGTTAAAGGAAAAGGAAAGGGAAATAAACCGGCTAAGGGAAAAGCTACTAACGGGGCAGACCCAAAGCCAGCTAAAGACAGAAAGCCTTGGCGTAGCAGATTTTTACTTCAACCTGTTGGAAGATGCCCAACCAAAAGACCTTTTAACCCTTGCCGACAACATAAGGAACAGAAATGACAAAGCGGTGGTTTTCCTTCTAAACAAAAGAGAGGATAAAGTATCCTTCCTTCTTGCCCTTTCAAAGGGTATATCTAAAAGGCTTTCTGCAAGGGAAATGTTGGGAATAATAAGGGAAACCTTGGGGGGTAGCGGTGGAGGAAGGGACGATTTAGTACAAGGTGGTGTAAACAGCCTTGATGGCTTGCCAATACTTTTGGAAAAACTAAAATCTGCTATAATAGATAAACTTACGGAGGTAAAAAGATGAAAAAAGGTATACATCCAGAGCTGAAACCTACGCTCTTTGTGTGTGGTTGTGGCAATCAATTTACTTTACTTTCCACCAAGGGAGGCACCGTCTACCTTGAAACCTGCAACGCCTGCCATCCTTTCTACACAGGCAAGCTAAGGGTTAAACCAGCCTTCCTTGAGATGGTTAAGAAGTAATGCTAAGCCAGGAGCTGGAAGAAAAATTAAAACTTACAGAGCAGAAGTACTTGGAGCTTCAATTCAGGCTAAGCGACCCTAACGTGGTCTCCGACCGAGAGACTTTAGCAAAGCTAAGCAAAGAACTCAAAGAGTTGGAAGACCTATATAAGGCATATAGAGAGTATAAAAAGCTTCTTTCTGACCTGGAGGGTGCCAAAGAGCTTTTGAAGAACCCAGAGCTCTCTGAGCTGGCAAGGGAAGAGGTACAAAGGCTTTCGCAAGAATTGGAAAGTTTAGAAAAGAAGATAAGAATATTGATGCTACCCAAGGACCCAAAGGACGGTAAGAACGTTATACTGGAGATAAGGGCGGGCGTTGGTGGTGAGGAGGCGGCACTTTTTGTGTCAGACCTGTTAAGCATGTACCAAAAGTACGCAGAGGAAAAGGGCTGGAAGTTTAGCATTTTATCCGCCAACAAAACAGGCTTGGGTGGATACAAGGAAGTAATAGCCCTTGTAGAAGGCGAGGGAGTCTATTCAAGGCTCAAGTTTGAAAGCGGTGTTCATAGGGTACAAAGGGTACCCGTAACGGAGGCAGGGGGTAGAATACATACATCAACGGCCACCGTAGCCGTACTTCCAGAAACGGACGAAACAGAAATACACATAGACCCAAAGGACTTAAAGATTGAAACCTTTCGCGCCAGCGGTGCAGGCGGTCAGTATGTAAATACTACAGAAAGCGCCGTAAGAATAACCCACATACCCACAGGCATTAGCGTATCCTGTCAAGATGAAAGGTCTCAGTTCCAAAACAGACAAAAGGCTTTAAAAATACTTTACGCACGCCTAAAAGACTTTTTTGAAAGGCAAAAGGAGATGGAGATCGCCAAAGAAAGAAAACAGCAAGTAGGCACTGGAGAAAGAAGCGAGAAGATAAGAACCTACAACTTTCCGCAGAACAGGGTTACAGACCATAGGATAAACCTTACCCTTTACAAGTTGGGAGATATTTTAGAGGGTAAGCTTGACGAGATAATAGACGCTCTTATAGAACACCATATAGAGGAAAAGCTTAAAGCCCTTGCATAAGCCTGTAGGGCCTTAGTTTATCCCCTTCTATAAGTCCTATTCCTATAAAATTTTCACCCTCGTACAGCCTAAGAAAGGTTTTTTCGTAGGATGTGGGAAGCTTTACGATTGATCCCCTTTTGATCCTTCTTGAAATCTCCCCTCTTAGGTTTATTTTTGGAAGAAAATCCAGGGCTTCATCTATGGGTATCAAAAGGCCTTTTATATCATCAAGGGACATAAGCCTTTGGTAGCTAACAGCTTTTTCAACGTGGAATTTCCCTACCCTTGTCCTTCTAAGCTCCACCACATGGGCTCCACAGGAAAGTTTCATACCAAGGTCATGCACCAAGCTTCTTATGTAAGTGCCAGAAGAAACCTCAAAAAGTATCTCTACATAGGGCAAAGAACACTTTAACATCTCAGCCCTGTAAACCTCCACCTCCACAGGTTTTATCTTTACCTCCAAACCCTTTCTTGCCAATTTATAAGCCCTTTCCCCTTCTACGCGCTTTGCTGAGAAGGATGGAGGTATTTGTGTTATCCTTCCAAGGAAATCTTTTAACGCTTCCCTTATCTGCTCACAGGAAAGGTTAACTTCTCTAAATTCTATGGTTTCCCCCTCCGCATCATAGGTGTTCTTTATCTCACCAAGCTTTGCGGTGGTTACATAAGCTTTATCCAAGCTTGTAAAAAACTGGGAAAATTTGGTGGCTTCGCCAACGAGGATCAGCATAAGGCCTGTGGCTATTGGATCAAGAGTGCCCGTATGTCCCGCTTTTACTTTAAAGCGGCTTTTTATACCCTCCACCACCTGCATAGAGGTCATTCCCTTGGGCTTGTCCACCAAAAGAAGACCGGAAAGCATCAGCTTAGAAAGTCTTTGAGATGTCTTTTCATAGCCATATTTCTTAATTTTCTCAAAGCTCTCGTTTCAAGCTGTCTTACCCTTTCCCTTGAGATCTGCAGTATATCCCCTATCTCTCTCAAAGTCCTTGGTTCTTCTCCCCTCAGGCCAAACCTAAGCTCTAACACTCTTCTTTCCTTTTCGGGTAATCTATCCAAAAGCTCGTCTATTTCCTTTTCCAAAACCTCGCTTACTACCCTCTCTTCCACATCTGCAGTGCCATGCTTACTTAGAAAATCTATAAAAAAGGTGTCCTCGTTCTCTCCCACGGGTGCATCAAGGGAAAGGGGTGCCCTGCAAAGTTGAAGGCACTTTTCTACCTCTTCTGGGCTGATCTTATAGCCTTCCTTTTTTATCTTCCTTTCCACCTCCTCCTGGGTGGGCTCTCTGCCAAGTTCCTTTTCAAGCTCCTTTTGTGTCAACTCCTTTGTGTATTCGTAGGCTATCTCTTCTGACGTTGGCTCCCTTTCAAGCTCTTTATATAGCTTGCTGTATATGGAGCTAATACGGTTTATCAGATGGGACTGTTTTATAGGAATACGCACCGCCCCCGTTTGTTGGGAAAGGGCTTGCATTATAGACTGCCTTATCCACCAAACGGCATAGGAGATAAACTTCACACCTCTATCGGGGTCAAACCTTTTTGCTGCCTCTATTAGTCCGTAGTTTCCAGCTGCTATAAGCTCCGATAGGGGAAGGCCATAGCCCAAATACTGCTTGGCTATGCTTATAACAAACCTAAGGTTAGATTCTACAAGCCTTCTAAAGGCTTCTTGGTCTCCCTCCTTTGCCCTTTTGGCTAACTCCTTTTCTTCCTCCGGTGTTAAGAGGGGGATTTTGGCAACCTTTTTTAAGTATTGGTTTATAAGCTCCTGTTCTGTGTCGGGTAGCATCCCTTTTACCTCAACCTTAAAACCAAGAAAAGATTGGTGTCTCTTCTCCTCACAAGCAACAAAGCTCTATCCTTCCCACCATCTCTTAAGGTTTGTATTATCTGTTGAAACTCTGCAGCCCTTGAAATGGGCCTATTCCCTACCTGGAGTATTATATCACCTGCAATTAGACCGCTTTGCATGGCAAGGCTGTTAGGCAAAACCCTTACCACCAAAACACCCCTTACACCAAATCTTCTTTCCTCCTCCGGAGTTAGGTCTCTGAGTGCAAACCCTAAGTCTTCCTCTCCCTCTTCTCTTTCCGATATCTGTCTTTCCTCGGGCATCTCTCCCACCTTTACCTTTATATTCATCTCTTTGCCTTCCCTTATTATCTTCAAGTTTATCTCTTTGCCCGGTGGCGTTCTCATTATCTTAAACTGGAGGTCTCTTACCTCTGAAACCTTTTGACCGTCTATCTCCACCACTATGTCTCCCACCTTTAAACCAGCCTTATCTGCAGGGCTTGAGGGCATTATCTGGGCTATTATAACCCCCTCTTTTACGCCAAGGCTTTCCGCCATATCGGGTGTTATATCCTGTATAACTACACCGAGCCAGCCCCTTACCACCTTACCCTTCTCTATAAGCTGGTCTGCCACCCATTTTGCCAAGTTTATGGGTATAGCAAAACCAAGTCCTTGACCCTCCGCTAATATGGCGGTGTTTATACCTATAACTTCACCCCTTATATTCACAAGGGGTCCTCCCGAATTGCCCGGGTTTATGGCTGCATCCGTTTGTATAAAGCTTTCATACTGGGTTATACCTATTGCCCTTTTTAGGGCGGATATAACACCCACTGTAACCGTTCTTTCCAATCCGTAAGGGTTCCCTATGGCAATAGCCAACTGCCCCACCTTTAGCTTGTCTGAATCTCCAAGCCTTGCTATCCTATTTTTCACATCGGGTATATCCTTATCATCTATCTCTATAACGGCCACGTCCGTCTTTGGGTCTGTTCCCACTATCCTTGCCCTTTTTTCTATATGCCTGTCTATTCTTACCCTTACATCCCTTGCGTTCTGTACTACGTGAGCGTTTGTAAGTATATAGAGTTTATTCCCTCTGTGGTATATTATTACACCAGAGCCAAGAGATCTTCTCTCTTGAGGAGGCATGGGAAAGGGAAAAGGGAAAGGTATTTCTATTTCCCTTCTCTCTTGAGTGGCAAAGATGGTAACCACAGAAGGGGATACCGCTTCCACTATGGAGGTAAGCTCTCGTTCAAACTGAGAAAGTACGTTGGAAACTATTGGAGGCCTTTCTTCTTTTTCGGAAGGAGTGGCGCTTTGTACCTGTTGGGCTTTACAGCCAAAAAGGGATGTTAGTAAAAGAAACAGTCCTAATATGGATAACATCCTCGACCTCCTTTTCATTTTTCCACCTCGCAGGAAAAGAATAAAACTTTAAAAAAGGCTCTGTCAATTGTCTTAATCATATCTTCAACCCTTTTCTTTGAGATTATATTACCATCAAAAAGGGGATTGTAGGAAGTGCCCGTATAATGGAAAAACCTTACAAGGTCCCAACCATGGAAGGGTATGGGAACCTCTTCAAGGAAAAAGCTTTTTAGTTTTGTCCTTTCCCTTAAAAGAGCCTCTATTTCTTCCACTTTTGGAAAAGGAAAGCCAAACTGGGGGAGGCTGCCCTCCACTGGTAGGGCACAGAGTAAATGTCCCTTGCAAACCCTTATAAGCTCGGGTACGCTCCTGTTTATATCAGTCCAATGAAGCACAAAGGTGCTAACTACCCAATCAAAACTTTTATCTTTAAAGGGCAAGCTGTGGATATCTCCAAGGACTGCCCTACTAAACCTTTCTTTGTAAAGCTTTAACATTCCCATGGCTATATCCACACCCACCACCTTTTTTAACCCTTCACTTGCGAAGCCCGTACCACAGCCTACATCAAGAACAAGGCCTTCAATCTTAGCTAAACTCTTTAGCCTTTGGGCACAATACCTTTGGGGTATAGCCCAATTTTCATAGCTATTACAAGCTCTTGAGAACCTCAAAGATAAGACCTTCATCTTTTGGGAAATGCCCTCCTAAGAAATTTATTAATTTAGCCCTTTTTAGCATGTTGTAAAGGGCGATGGCAGAAGAAAAGGGAACTATGGGATCCTCCGTGCCCTGTAGGATAATTACCCTTTGGCTTATATAGGGCAGTATAGGCCTTATATCAAGCTTCATATAGTCCTTTAGCAGTATTTTAGCACCTTCAAGGTTTATAGAATCTTCAAAGGGCTTTGGATAGGCAAGGTTTCTAAACTCCTTTAGAAATTTTTCTCCTTCTTTTTCAAGGCGCAAGGTAAAGCCTCTTAGGTTTTTTAAAGGCCAAAAGCAAGGGAAACATGGAGATGTGCCAACAAGAACAAGGGCTTTAAACCTATCCCTGAAAAGATATGCCATCATAAGTGCCAAGCTACCACCCAAAGACCAACCTATCAAAGTAGAGCCTTTCTTTATCCTTAGGGCTATATCCCTTGCAAGGCTCCACATATCTTTGTATTCAAGTGAACTTTTTCCGTGAAAGGGAAGGTCTAAAGAGGGTATGTTTTTAAAAAGCTTTGAACTAAAGCCCCATCCATGTAAAAAAAAAGCGGGCCCGGAGGGACTCGAACCCCCGACCTAGGGATTAGAAATCCCTTGCTCTGTCCAGCTGAGCTACGGGCCCTCGGGGTGGCAGGACTTGAACCTGCGGCCTTTGGCTCCCAAAGCCAACGCTCTACCACCTGAGCTACACCCCGTAATATATAAATTATAGCCTTTTACCCACCAAAAGGGTAAGGTCTCTTAATCTACAGGAATAACCCCATTCGTTGTCATACCACGCAGCCACGTGGACCATGTCCTCTATTACCTGAGTTAACGCTGCATCAAAGATGGAGGAGTGGGGATTACCTATTATATCTTGTGAGACTATGGGGTCCTCTGTGTATTCTAATATACCCTTTAAATAGCTTTGGGAAGCTTCTTTAAAAAGTTGGTTTACCTCTTGAACCGATGCGGGTGGTTTTTCTACCGTAACCGTTAGGTCTATCAAAGAGCCATCTGCCACTGGTACTCGCCTTGCGCTTCCATCAAGCTTACCCTTTAGCTCGGGAATCACCTCACCTATGGCCTTTGCAGCCCCCGTGGTCGTTGGAATAATATTTACGGCGGCAGCCCTTGCGCGCCTTAGGTCTTTATGGGGTAGGTCAAGAACTCTCTGGTCGTTGGTGTAGGCGTGCACCGTAACCATATAGCCCTTCTTTATGACAAAGTGCTTGTGAAGAACCTTTACCACCGGAGCTAAGCAGTTGGTAGTACAAGAAGCGTTGGATATTATGTGATGCTTTTCCGGGTCATACATATCCTCATTAACGCCAAGCACTATGGTTATGTCGGGATTCTTTGCGGGCGCCGATATGATCACCTTTTTTACCCCATCTCTCAAATGAAGCTCCGCTTTTTCCCTGCTTGTAAAGGCACCCGTAGATTCTATGACCACGTCCACTCCCACGTCTCCCCAAGGGATCTTTTCAGGTTCTTTTACAGAAAAAACTTTTATCTCTTTACCATCCACCATTAAACTTGAATCTTTGGCTTCCACTTTTCCTTTAAACTTTCCGTGTACCGAGTCGTATTTTAGAAGGTGTGCCAAGGTCTTTGTGTCTGTTAGGTCGTTTACAGCCACTATTTCAATATCCTCATATCCATAGCATGCCCTAAGGAAAGCCCTACCTATCCTACCAAATCCGTTTATACCTATCCTTATACCCATAGTGTAAAAATTATAGCTAAATTTATATAGGATATGCAGGCAACAAAAGGCTTTAGCTTAAGAACAAACCTCAAACCTTCTGGGGACCAGCCAAGGGCTATAAGGAAGCTTTTGGAAAACTTGGAGTTTGGAATAAAAGAGCAGGTACTCTTGGGTGCTACTGGCACGGGTAAAACCTTTACCATAGCCAATGTAATAGAAAAGTATAACAAGCCCACTTTGATAATAGCCCATAACAAAATATTGGCGGCGCAGCTTTATAGGGAGCTAAAGGAACTCTTTCCAGACAATGCGGTAGAATACTTTATATCTTACTACGATTACTACCAACCGGAAGCCTATATACCCGAGAAAGACCTATACATAGAAAAGGACGCCAGCATAAATGAGATATTGGAAAGGTACAGACATTCTGCTACTGTATCTGTGCTTGAAAGAAGGGACGTTATAGTGGTGGCCTCTGTTTCTTGTATATACGGCCTTGGGTCACCTCATTCTTACTACTCTTTGAGAATCCCCATAGAGATAGGTGATAGGCTAAGCATGAGTAAATTAACAAGGAAGCTTGTAGAGATAGGCTATGAAAGGAACGATTATGCCATAAAAAGGGCAACCTTTGCGGTAAAGGGCAACGCCCTTGAGGTAATTCCTTCAGATATGGAAGACCAAATAATAAGAGTAGAATTTTGGGACGATGAAGTGGAATCTATAAGCCTTATGGATGCCCTTAACAGGCATAAAATAAAGGATTTAAAAAAGATAGTACTATTCCCGGCAAGCCACTATATAGCTCCAAGAGAAACAATAGAAGAAGCTCTTCTTCAGATAGAAAGAGACCTAAAGGAAAGGGTTGAATTCTTCCGGTCGCAGGGAAAACACGTAGAGGCACAAAGACTTTATCAAAGAACCATGCACGATATGGAAATGATAAGGGAGATAGGTCATTGCAAGGGTATAGAAAACTATTCAAGGTACTTTGAGGGAAGAAAGCCCGGGGAACCTCCCTACACCCTTTTAGATTACTTCCCGGGGGATTTCCTCCTCATCATAGACGAATCCCATGTTACCATCCCGCAGGTAAGGGCTATGTACAACGGAGACCGGTCAAGGAAGGAAAAGCTAGTAGAGTACGGATGGCGATTGCCTTCGGCCTTAGATAATAGACCTCTTAAGTTTGAAGAGTTCCTACAGAAGATAAACCAAGTTATATACATGTCTGCCACTCCGGGAGATTGGGAGATTCAAAGAAGCAAGGGTGTTATAGTGGAGCAGATAGTAAGACCCACGGGCCTTTTGGATCCCATCGTTGAAGTAAGGCCTACAAGGAACCAATTGGAGGACCTTATAAGGGAAATCCAAGAAAGAAAGAAAAGAAGAGAAAAAGCTCTTGTACTTACCACTACCAAAAGGCTTGCGGAAGAGGTTTCCGAATACCTAAATGAAAGGAGTATAAAGGCAAAGTATATGCATTCAGATTTAGATGCCATAGAAAGGGCAAAGGTGGTAAAGGAGTTAAGGGAAGGGTCTATTGATGTGATAGTAGGTGTGAACCTTTTGAGGGAAGGGCTTGACCTTCCGGAGGTTTCCTTGGTGGCTATATTGGAGGCAGATAAGGAAGGCTTTTTAAGAAGCTACACTTCCCTAATACAAACCATAGGAAGAAGTGCAAGGAATATTAACGGCAAAGCCATCCTGTATGCGGATAGGATAACAGAATCTATGAGGAGAGCCATAGAGGAAACCAACAGACGCAGGAGGATCCAAGAAGAGTACAACAAAAAGCATGGCATAACACCAAAAAGTATAGTAAAGCCCGTAAAGGAACTTTTGGCTATAGAAGAGCTTGATTATGTAAAACTGCCTGTAAAACTTCCTAAAGGTATATCCTCCGAGGAAGACCTTGTAGAAAGGATAAACAAGCTGGAAAAGGAAATGTGGGAGTGTGCCAAAAGATGGGAGTTTGAAAAGGCGGCAAAGATCAGAGATGAGATAAAGGAACTAAGGGAGATGCTAAAGCTTATTTAAAGGCATAATTTTTGTCGCAGAAAAAGGAAAAGCTTTCTACTTAGTACAAATACGGTATACTATTTGCCATGATGAGGAAAGTGTTAATTAGTGTTATATTATTGGCAGGTTTTATAGCACCCTCTTACGCCCAGCAGGTAAATCCCTTTTTGACGCCGGAGAGGGCAAACGCAAGGATAAACGCCAGCGTACAGATAGCTAAGTTGCTTAAAGATATGGGATACAACCGCATTGCAGTGGTTTATATGGAAACTGCAGACCTATGTGCTCTTTTCTCGGCTTCCTTAGTGGCTTCTTTGAAAACCTTAGGAGTGGAAGCCTACTATGTAAAAGGTGGTGAAGGCCTTGAAGAAAGGCTTAACCTTTTACAACCCTTTCATGTATATATGGCGTACTTTGGAGAGAGGCCTCATGAGGAGGTACAATCTCAGTTTAACAGCGACCTTAAGAGGGTGCTAAGATACAAAAATAAACCAAGTCTTATACTTCAGCCCTCTTTGGTAAGTATGGGCTTTGTAAGCGGCGTAGTGGTGGATGATTTTCTCCATACTGCTCTCCAAAATAACACCATGCTTAGCTTTGTCTTTGAAGATGGTAAGGTAAAGCCTGCAAGGGTTGTTATAAAGGATTATGATGTTGTTGTCTCCACCTTTGAACCAAAACCACCTCAACAACCCACAAGACAACAACAAAGAAAAAGGTGAGACTTTTCCTTCTATTTCTTTTTTTCTCTCTTTGCTTTTCTCAAGAAAAACTCTTTCATCTTATGGGTACCTATGTCCTCATTGAGCTGCCAGAAGGAAAAGAATACGAAGCTTACCGATATATGAAAAGGCTTGAAGAAAAGCTCTCCGATTATATGGAAACTTCCGAAGTATCCAAGATAAACCAAGTGGCTGGGGAAAATTGTGTGGAGGTCTCGGAAGAAACGGTTGAAGTTATCAAAAAATCCATAGAGGTGTCGGAAAAAACCTATGGCTTTTTTGATATAAGCGTAGGCAGTTATACCATAAACCACAAAAGAAAGGGACTTTTAGACCAAGAAAGGGCAAAGGCTTTGATAGACTACAGAAATATAAAGATAGAAGATAACAAAGTTTGTCTTTTGAAAAAGGGCATGGCTATAGATCTGGGAGGTGTTGGGAAGGGTTATGCGGTACAAAAGGCTTACGAAAACCTAAAAACCCCATGGGGCTTTATCTCCATAGCAGGCGACCTTAAGGTTTGGGGACACAAAAGGCTTTTAGCCGTGTATAATCCCATGAATAACCATATACTCGCAGAAGGCATTAACTCAAGGGATCTATGTTTATCCACGGGAGGTAATTACCTTAGAAAACACATACTGGGAGCTAAAAACAGCCTTCTGCAAGCCACCGTTGCCCATTGGGATTGTACCTTTACAGATGCTATAGAAACAGCCCTTTTGGCTATGGACGACAACAGCAGGGAAAGGTTTTTAGAGGAAAATCCCCAAATAGGTGTGCTTTTGCTCTTTGAGGATGGTACCATTTTTGTAAATAGGGCTTTCATGGAATACTTTGAAAGCCTTAGGTTTTATCCTGTTCCCCGGCTTATTACGCACGAGTAAAAACATTTATAAAACACTCTAAGCCTTCTTCTTAACTAACAAAGAAGCAACCACGGAGATAAACACCGCACTACCTATCAGAAGCAGAGATATCTCAACGGGTATTTTGTAAAAATCCGATATGAGCATTTTAACTCCTATAAAACCCAAAATAAAGGATAGCCCATAGTGTAAGTAATGAAATAGAGGGAGGATGCCGGCGGCGGCAAAGTACAGGGATCTAAGGCCTAATATGGCAAAGATGTTAGAGGTATACACCACAAAAGGGTCTCTGGATATGGCTATGATGGCGGGTACGGAATCTATGGCGAACATAATATCGGAAGTTTCCACAAAAAGAAGCGCCAAAAACATGGGAGTGGCGTAGACCTTTCCCCCTTCCCTTATGAAAAACCTACCATCGCCCCTATGAGGCCTTAGGGGTATGATCCTTTTGGCTATTCGGTAAACTAAGGTTTGCTCTGGATGAAATTCCTTTTCCTCCGTGGTCAAAAGCTTTATGGCGGATAGGATCAGGATAACTCCAAAAACGTAGATAACCCAGTGGAAGTGCTTGATAAGTTCAAGCCCTGCAAAGATAAAGATCGCCCTAAAAACTATGGCTCCCAAAACTCCCCAGAAAAGCACCTTATGCCGGTATTCTTCGGGTATTTTAAAGTAGGAAAAGATGAGAATAAAGACAAAGATGTTGTCAAGGCTGAGGGCTTTTTCAAGGAGGTAGCCCGTGAGGTATTCCACCGTTCTATCATAGCCCCTTGTGTAATATACAAATCCAGCAAAAGCCAAGCCCAAAGCTATCCAAAAGGCAGAAAGTAAAAGAGCTTCCTTTAGAGATATCTTGTGGGGATGTTTATGAAAGACAAAAAGGTCTAAAAAAAGGGCGGTCAAAACTACCCCACCAAAAACCAACCAAGCAGATTCCACGGCTTTTTGATTATACTAAACTTTTCTTTATAAAGTCTATAACCTTTACAGGGATGGGATCCTGCTTATAGAGTTCTGCCAGATAAAGGCTAACCCAATCTCCAAGGTATGTAAGGTACATAAGCCTTTCTATCAGAGTGGTTCCCTTGCCTTGTAAAAGTCTAAGAAATATTCCCATCTCTTTAAAGATCTCATCCGTTATGGAAACCCTTTTTATCACCCTTGGATGGTCTTGAGGGTCCCAAAGTAAGGTAAAGGCGCAAAGGTCTCTTATGGAGGCATTGTCAAGTCCCACCACCTCGTTATGGTGCATCTCTGGGAGAATGGCGTTGTAGCACAGGGTTTTTGAATTTTCGTTTATTTGAGTTTTCCACCTAAAGGCTACGGGCTCTGTAAGGGGCGTGCCATAAACCACCGGAAGATGGCCAAAAAGGCCTTGGGCTATGGATTTGGCGTTGGACTTTATGCTTTCCTTGTGGCTTGTTAGATGTTCTTTAACTCTGTGTATCTCTTCCTCCATACCAAAAAGACTAAGCAAGGCGGAAAGCATAAAGCCTAGGGCATACCTTGGGGGATATCCTTGAGGAAGTGGAATATGCAAAAGTTTATTATCCTTGGCTATTTCACCTATTTTACCGCCAGAGCTTACGCATACAGGCTTTAGACCCCTTTTGAGAGCTTGTTCAAGGACATTGATAGTTTCTTCAGTATTTCCGCTGTAGCTCGTGCATACTAAAAGCCAGCCGTCCTTTACAAAAGGGGGAAGCTCATAGCCTTTTATGGAAAGTATAGGCTTATCCACACCTATGAAAAGCTTCATAAAATCTCCCACTATACCAGAGCCACCCATCCCGCTAAAGACTATGCCTTGATAGTCTTGCAGGTCCATCTCTTGTACTTTCACAGGTTCAAACTGGCCTGGGAAGTCTTCCAACATTTTAAAGGCGTCCATGTTTCACCTCCTTTTCCCGCCCGATATGGCGTTTATTACCCTTACCTCCTCCCCATCCTTTATTACGTCTTTGTCTTCTAATATCTCATCACCTCTCACCACAAAGGCGTATTCCCTTGAAAGGCCAAAGGCTTTTAATATATCAAAGGCGCTAACCTTATCTTTGTTAAACTCCAACTCCCTTCTCTGTCCTCTATAAACCACCTTTACCTTCATGTCTTTATGGCCTTTTTTATGTTTTCATAAACCATCAAGGTCGCCTTTGATTTGTTAAGTGTGTAAAAGTGTAGCCCTGGCACGCCTTGTTTTAAAAGGTCTAAGCATTGCTCCGTGGCGTATTCCACCCCCACCTTTAAGGTTTCCTCTGGGTTTTCTGCGTAGGGTTCAAGCCTTTCTATAAGTTTTTGGGGTATGTCTGCACCGCACATACTGGCAAATCTTTGCACCTGTCTAAAGTTGGTTATAGGCATTATGCCAGGTATTATGGGTATATCTATGCCCACCTTCTGGCATAGGTCCACAAACCTGTAGTAGTGTTCATTTTCAAAGAACATCTGGGTTATGGAAAAGTCCGCACCTGCCTGCACCTTTCTTTTAAAGTACTTTATCTCCCACTCCATGTTGGGAGACTCGGGATGCCCTTCCGGATAAGATGCCACACCTATGGAAAACCAATCTCCAAAGTTTTCCCTTATAAACCTTACTAACTCATCCGCATGCTTGCAGGCGCCATCAGGAGGCTTAAAGTCTGGCATGTTTGCCGGTATATCTCCCCTAAGGGCTAAAAGGTTTTCTATGCCTATGTTTTTGTATTCTCCCACTATTTCCAAAAGCTCCTCTTTTGTGTGGGCTATGCAGGTAAGGTGTGCCATTACCGTAAGGTCTGTCTCCTTGTGTATCCTTTCCACAACTCTACGGGTTCTATCACGAGTGCTACCACCCGCTCCATAGGTGACCGATACAAAGGTGGGGTTTAGCCCCCTAAGACTTTTTATAGTTTGGAATAGTTCCTCCTCACCTTCTGGAGTTTTTGGTGGAAAGAATTCAAAGGATATGCTAAACCTCTTCTCCCTTAGATGCTGTCCTATTTTCAAGCAAAACCTCCGCAAAGCTTATCATTCTGGTTTTACAGGGCGAGGGAGATTTTATGTACATTCCAAGGACTTTTATAAGCTTTTCCACCTCTTGGGGATGTTCCCTTACAAAGACCTCCAAAAACTCCAAAGAATCCTCTATACCAAAGCTCAAATCCTTGTTCTCCCTTATCTCTTGCAGGCTTTTGCCTTCTATAAGAGCCCTTAGGACCTTTATACACTTACTTATAAGGTCATCCCTACTCCTTGCCCATTTAAGGTCTGTGTACCTTAGAGTTATTTCAAAAAAGGCCCTAAGGGCTTCCACCTTTTATCCCAACTCCTTCAGGTCTTTTACAAGTTGATCCACTTCCAAGGCTGGCATGGTAAGGGTTCTTATGGTGCCTCTTGATCCAAGTTCTATGGCCATTTTTACAACGGCGTCGTTATCTGGAGCCTCTATTATGTTTACAAAGTCGTATGGTCCCATTACCGCATACTGAGCAAGGATCTTAATACCAAATCTGTCCATAACTTCTTTGTCCACCTCCTTTATCCTTTCTGGCTTGTGCTTTAGGGTTTTCATCCCTTCATCTGTTAACGTGGTAAGCATCACATAGATAGGCATGGCTGTTACCTCCTTTGGTTTTTAATAATATGATA
>JBKBNZ010000003.1:0-30456 GCA_046294875.1 Aquificaceae bacterium
CCTTATAAGATGCCCCACCCACCCCCAAAGGCTTCTTTATGACGCCCCTTTTTGCAAGGTGTTCCTCTATCAAGCTTATATTTTTCTCTATGTGAGCTATTTTCTCCTTTAGTTTTTTTTTCTCCTTTTCTAAATTCTCCAATTCCCTTACCAAGCTTTCCTTTTCCATGTGTAGCCTTAGTATTTCTTCCGCCAGTTTTTCCTCCTTCATTGCCAAACTTTTCCTCTTGGAAATAAAGCTTAGGTTCAAAAGGTAAGAACTAAGGGAGACAAAAAGAAACAAAAGAAACAGCGAAAAGGCTACCTTTAAATGAACCTTTCTTATCCTTATGGTTTTGGGAGCTTTTCCCTCGTGGTAGGCTATTATGATGCTTATATGGTCCTTCATGAACTTACCTCTCTGGCATTTTAAGCTATTATAAATCATATTGAAAAGGTAAAGCAAGGGAAGATATTTATAAAACCAAACTTTTTTAGGAGGTAAAGCATGCTAAGAGCCCAATGGCTGGAAAAGAGAAAAGGCTTTAAAAACCAAACTCAGATGCATTTAGCCCGCCAGGGCATTATCACGGAGGAGATGAGATATGTGGCAAAGAGGGAAGGTTTGCATCCGGAGTTTGTCCGGCAGGAAGTGGCAAGGGGCAGGATGATAATACCTGCCAACATAAACCATCTTCACTTAGAGCCCATGTGCATAGGTATAAACTCTAAGGTAAAGGTAAATGCCAACATAGGAAACTCAGGCCTTGCCAGCGATATACCCACAGAAATAGAAAAGGCAAAGGTTGCCATAAAGTACGGCGCAGACACTCTTATGGATCTATCTACAGGGGAAGCTATCAAGGAAACAAGGGAAGCCGTGATAAAGGTAAGTACGGTGCCTGTGGGAACGGTGCCCATATACGAAGCTCTTAAAAGGGCAAAGGGCGATGTAAAGAATATGACCGTAGACCTTATCCTTGATGTCATAGAAGAGCAAGCAAGGCAGGGCGTTTCCTACATGACTATACATGCGGGCGTGCTCAAAGAGTTCCTTCCCCTTGTACAGCACAGAGTTATGGGAATAGTTTCTCGCGGTGGTGCCATAATGGCTCAGTGGATGATAGAACACGGAAAGCAAAACCCTCTTTATGAGCACTTTGACAAGATATGTGAAATCTTTAAAAAGTACGATGTTAGCTTTTCCCTTGGTGATGGTCTTAGACCAGGCGCCATAGCGGACGCCTCCGATGAAGCACAGCTTTCAGAGTTGAAGGTTTTGGGAGAGCTAACGGAAAGGGCCTGGAGGCATGATGTACAGGTTATGGTGGAAGGACCGGGACACGTACCCATGGATCAGATAGAGTTTAATATGAAGATCCAGCAAAAGCTCTGCCATGAAGCTCCTTTCTACGTGCTTGGTCCCTTGGTAATAGACGTGGCTCCCGGATACGACCATATAGCCTCTGCCATAGGTGCCGCCATGGCAGGTTGGTACGGCGCCGCCATGCTGTGTTACGTGACACCAAAGGAACATCTTGGATTGCCCAACATAGAGGATGTAAAGCAAGGTGTTATAGCCTATAAGATAGCAGCCCATGCGGCGGACGTTGCCAAAAACTGGCCTGGTGCCAGAGAGTGGGACCTTGAAATGTCAAAGGCTCGTTTTGCCTTTGACTGGAACAGGCAATTTGAACTCGCCATAGACCCAGAAACCGCAAGGGCATACCACGATGAAACCCTTCCCCAAGAGGGCTACAAAACTGCCAAGTTCTGCTCCATGTGTGGTCCAGAGTTTTGTGCCTACAAGATCTCTCAAAAGGTATCCTCCCAGATGGAGGAAGTATTACAACTGGAAAACTGGATAGCTCCATAAAGATTGGGGGCATCGCCCCCTTAACCAAATCTTAACCAAAACTTAAAAAAATCTTAACTTTAATTCCCTATCCTTATACCTATGGAATATGCCCTTTTAGAACTTCATGACGTTAGCCCTTTCTACAGGAGGGAGTTCTTAAAGACCGTTGAGCTTTTGGAGGATCTGGATATACATAAATTTTCCCTTTTGGTGGTCCCCTACTTTTGGGAAAAGTATTCTTTAGTAGAGGATAGAGAAACGCTCCATCTTATAAAAAGCCTTCATGCGGAAATAGTCTTGCATGGATATACCCACAAAGGCACAAGAAGGCTTCAAGACTTTTTATGGACTGATGGAGAGGGAGAGTTTGGAGGGCTCGACCTTTATAACACTTATCAAAGGATCTCCTACGCCTTGGAGCTTATGGAATATGCAGGCTTGAGCTTTGAATTCTTTGTCCCCCCTGCATGGATAGGTAACCCTTACCTTGAGGATGTGCTTTATTCCTTTAACTTCAAAGGTGTAGCCTACAGGTGGTATATAAAGGACTTACAAGGAGAAAGCTTTATAAAGTCTCCAGCCTTGAGCTTTAGCAACAGGTATTTGTTCTCTTGGCTTAGCCTTAAGATGGTGCCAGAGTTTGAAAGGCTTTATAAAAGGCAAAAAATCCTCAGGCTTGCGCTTCATATGAAAGATTTTATGGATGAAAGGAAAATAAGCCTTTGGAGGGAGATACTCCAAAGGATAAGAAAAACAAGGAGGTGGATAAGCTATGGGGAACTTTTTAGCAAAGGCAGACCTTCACCTTCATTCCAAGGCCTCCAACCTGCCGGGTGGATGGTTTAGCAGGTTAATAGGATGTCCCGAAAGCTACACAGAGCCTATGGAGATATACAAAAGGCTAAAAGAGAGAGGAATGGCTTACATAACCATCACCGACCATAACACCATAGAGGGAGTCCTTGAAATAGCCCATCTTCCAGAGGTTTTTATAAGCTGCGAATACACGGTAGCCTTCCCCGAAGGGGGAAAGGTGCATGTGCTTGTCTATGGCATTAAAGAAAAAGACCACCAAGAGCTAATAAAACTAAGGGAGAACATATACGACTTTGTAAGGTACTTAAAGATAAACAGGATAGCCCATTCCCTTGCCCATCCCCTATATTCTGTGGAAAGAACCAACGTAGATAAAGGCTTTGTGGAAAAGCTTGTACTTCTCTTTGACAATTGGGAGGTTATAAACGGCACAAGGGGAGACGGTGTAAGGTACATAGAGGAATCCATAGCAAGGGCTTACGATAGATGGGACAGGATATACCTTTTGGCGGAAAAGCACAAGATAGAGCCCCAAAGGACAAGGGAAAGGATAAGCTTTACCGCTGGCTCTGACGACCATGGTGGTATGGACGTGGGCAGGACCTGGACGGCCGTAGAAAGTGCTTTTACAAAGGAAGAGTTCCTAAGGGGGCTTTTGGAGGGCAGAACACAGGTAGGAACAGAAGAGCTTGGAGAAGAAAGACTCCTAAACATGGTATGCAGAGTGGGCTACGATTTTATAAGAAATAAAAACTACATACCCCCCGACGTAAAGCCCATAACGGATTATATCTTTATGCATTCGGATAATCCCATAGTGGGCTTTACGCTAAAAAACTTTTTAAACATAAAAGGAGAAAGGCACAGACTGATCAAAGAGATAGCAAAGCTTTTGCCCTCGGTGGCTATGGAAAGGCTTTTGAAAAGCCCCTCACCGCAAGCCCTTGGGGAGCTATGCCTGTCCCTCATGGCTCATGGCTTCCCCGCCTTTTTAAAATACGCCCAAAAGAGGGAAGAGAGAAAGATAAAAGAGCTAAGCAAGGACTTTGGCATTACCAACGGAAAAGCCCTAAAGGTAGCCTATATTACCGACACCTACCACCATATAAACGGCGTTGCCAGAAGCGCTAAGCTTATAAGACAGATAGCCTTGGAGGAAGACCTACCCTTTACCTTAATAACCTGCAACACCGCCATAAGGGAAGAAGAGGGACTTATAAATCTAAAGCCCCTTTGGGAGATACCTACACCCTTCTATGAAGAGTTAAAGATGGGAGTTCCCAACTTATTAGAATTGTTAGACCTTTTGGAAAAGGAGGGCTTCACACAGGTGCATATAGCCACACCCGGACCTTTGGGACTTTTAGGCTTTCTTGCAGGCAAGCTTTTAGGTCTTAGAACAACCTTTGCCTTCCACACAGATATCCCCACCTATGCAAAGACCTACACGGGAGACCCAGACATAGAAGATATTCTTTGGAAATCCTTCGTGCTGCTTGGAAATTGGTCTGATAGATTCTTTGTACCTTCGGAACACTACAGAAAGGTCTTTACAGGCAAAGGCTTAAGCTATGGAAAGATAGGAGTTTTCAAAAGGGGAGTGGATACAGAGCTCTTCTCACCCAATAAAAAGCAAGAGGGCTTTTGGCAAGAAAGGTTGGGTATAAAGAAACACCAAAAGGTTATACTTTATGTAGGTAGAGTTTCAAAGGAGAAAGGCTTGGATACCTTTTTGTACGTGGCCAAATGCTTCCCAGAGGATGTCTTTGTAATAGTGGGCGATGGACCTTACAAAGGGGAAATAGAAAAGAAAAAACCAAGGAATGTATACCTGGTGGGTTATATGTTGGGAGAGGAACTTGCCAAGGCATACGCCAGCAGCCATGTTTTCCTTTTCCCCTCCACCACAGAAACCTACGGACAGGTAGTCCTTGAGGCTATGGCAAGCGGCTTACCTGTAATAGTAAGCTCAAAGGGTGCAGCCCATGAGCATGTGGATGAGGGTATAAACGGCTTTATAGCCACAAGAGAGGAAGAATACGTGGAAAAGCTATCCCTTTTGCTTTCAAGGGAAGACCTACGCAGAGCCATGTCTCAAGAAGCCTTTTATAAGGCAAAGTCCCTTGATATGAGAAAAAGCTATATAGATTATATGCTGTCAATAGCAGGGCTTGGGAGGCTGGCGTATGAAGCTGGTTGATATAACACCCTACTTTCATAGCAAAAGTGGTGGTATCAAAAGGTACCTTTTGGAAAAGGCAAAATACCTACGGGATAAAAACATAGAACACGTCCTTATAATACCGGGAAAAGAAAGAAAAAGCTATTATTTGGAGTCTACCAAGGTTTATGAGCTGCCCTCTTTTCCCCTGCCCCTTACCGGCGGCTATAGGTTCTTTTCATCCCTTGCAGAGATAAGGCAGATACTTCAAAGGGAATCTCCCGATATAGTGGAAGTGGGTGGCAGTTATCAGCCTTTGCCCTACTTGAAATCCCACCAATACCTTCTAAGCGTTTTCTACCACTCTGATATAAGGGCAGACCTTTCTCTAATTCCCGGTCCCCAAAGGTTAAAGAACCTCTTTTTAGAACACACCGTGAGGAAAAAACTCTCAAAGGCAGACCTTATCCTTGTACCTTCCAAAAAGCAAGAAGAGTTTCTGAAAGGCTTCGACCTTGAAAGGGTAATAACCATAAACTTGGGAGTGGATACGCAAACCTTTAACCCCTCCAGAAAAAACCCTTACTTTGATAAGATCCTTGGAATAGAGAAAAATAAATACAAGCTTTTGTATGTGGGCAGGCTATCCATAGATAAAAACGTAAGCCTTCTTCTTGAGGTTTTCCAACACATCGACCCTTCCCTTTTCCACCTTGTTATAGCAGGCGACGGCCCCTTAAGGAAAAGGGTGGAAAGCCTTTCCAAAAAGCTTCCCAATTTAACCTATTTGGGCTACGTTCACAAAGAGGAAGAGCTTGCAGAGCTTTACGCAAGCTGCGATATCTATGTGAGCGCCTCCCTTAGAGAGACCTACGGGCTTTCTTTCCTTGAGGCTCAAGCCTGCGGATGTATTTTGGTGGCCTTTGATATGGGCTTGGAAACACAGCCCTTCAAAGAATTTTTGGCAAAGGATGTAAGCCAAGAAGAGTTATACAAGGCAATAATTAAAGCCTCCAACGCCTTAAGCTTGCCACTCAAAGAAGCAATAAGCTCTTACATAGCCAGTAACTTCTCTTGGACATCCACTTTTGAAAGACTGATAGACGTATATTCGGGGCAACTCTTAACAAAATCTTAACAAACTTCCCTTAAACTATTTTCCATGAGGGAGAGAATAGACAACCTAATAGAAGACCTTGAAAGGCAAAAGGAGTGCTACAAAAAGCTTTTAAAGAAAGGTGAAAAGGTAAGAAAGCGTGAAAGGGATACCTTTTTAACGGAAAAGGACAGGACCATACTTATTGAATCCTTCGTGGTGGGTGGTATATTGGAAAACCTTATTACAAAAGCAATAAGCAGGATCCTTTAAAGAAGCTTTTGTAAAGCTCCTAATATCTTATGGTAATCGCCCTGTAGTTTTATCCTGCCTTCAAAAAGGTATCTTAACGCCTTTGAGGGCTTTTCCACAAGCCTCATAAGGTCTCTGTAGGATACCAATATCTTGTTTTTTATATTTGGTGCCTCTTGATTATAGACTATGCCCTCGGGTCCTATAAGAAAGTAAACCCAAACCTTTGTGGGAAGCTCCACCAGTAAAAGGATTGGATCTTCAAGCTTTTCCAAATCCTCCTTATGTCTTTCTTGTAAATGGTGGGCCAAAAGCTTTAGCTCCCTGATGTAATCCTCAGTATTCGCTTTGTATGTATATAACTCTTTCATCTTTGGAAAGCCTTTCTATTATCTCCTCAAGCACTTCAAAGGCTTTTTCCTCTGTGGAGTAGATACCAAGAACGGCAGGCAAGAGAGGCTGGCTCATGTAGGCAACCACCTTATAAACCAGCCTCTTTTTACCTTCCACCTCTATCTTTGCCTCCTCCACAGATAAGGAGATCACATGAAGAGTATTTAGGTACCTACCGCTTCTGGTCCTTAAAAAGCTCATACCTGATCCTTCTTTTCCTCTCCTTTTGTCTGTTCTTCCTCTTTTAGCGCCTTTTTGGCACCTTCCACAGCACCCTCCACCGAAAACTTAACCACCTTTATAGCCTTCTCTCCTATCTCTGCCGCCGTTTTCACTATCTCCTTGCTAACCTCCATAACCTTGGAGAGGGCTTCTGCGGGCACATCCTTTAGCCCCTTCTCTTCTGCCATACCCATCTTCTTTTTTAGCTCCTCCAACTCTGCCTTGATCTTCTCAAGCTCTTGTGCTAAGTCCTTCTTTTCTTCCATGGCTATTAACCTCCTTTTAGCTTTTTATTGAATATAGTCCCAAAAGCACTGTAGTACCGTTGTTTATCAGTGTAGACACAGAGGGACCAAAAACCCCCAACACCGACCCCAAAAGGCCTACACTGTTTGCCCAGCTGTTTATACTGTAGATCCTTTTTAGCTTTTTCATAGTGCCTTCTGCCAAATCTACCACATCTACAAGATGCCAAAGGCTATCTCCTATTACCACATCCGCAACCTCTATGGCTATATCGGTTCCGCTCCTTAAAGATATACCCACGTCCGCAGAAGAAAGGGCGGGCGAGTCGTTTACACCATCACCCACAAAGGCAACAACCCTTCCTTTATTCTTTAACTCTTCCACTATCTTAGCCTTTTCTGCGGGGAAGACCCTTGCGTAGTATTCCTCTATGCCAAGCTCTTTTGCCATATGTTTAGCTATGCCCTCGTTATCACCCGTACAAAGGACAACCCTTTTACCCCTTCTTTTTAGCTCCTCCACCACATCCTTTGCCTCTTCCCTCAAAGGATCTCTAAAGGTAAGCAGGCCTATTATCTTCCTACCCTTTACAAGATAAAGGACAGATTTAGCCTCGGAGTGGAACCTATCCACCATCTCTTTAATCTCTGGGCTTATCCTTATTCTTTTCTTCTGCATAAAGCGTGTGCTTCCAAGCATGTAGGTACTTTCCTCTATCTGTCCCTCTATACCAAGCCCAATGTGATACTTGGAGTCTTCCCTAGGTAAAAGGGGTAAGCCCCTCTCTTGAGCAAGCCTTACTATAGCCTTGGCTACTGGATGGGTGATCCTCTGTTCCAGGGAAGCGGCGTAGAGAAGTAGTTCTTCTTCGCTTACCTCTAAGCCAATAAGGTCTTCTATGCGTGGGCTTCCCACCGTTAAGGTGCCCGTTTTATCCATAACAAAGGTATCCACGCGGGAAAGGGCTTCGAGCTTTCCACCGCTTTTTACAAGAATGCCGTAGGTTGAGGCATGGGCTACGCTTGATAATAGGGTAAGGGGTGTGGCAAGATGTATACCCGTGTGGTAGTCAATTATTAGGGTGGAGGTAAGCCTGTTTATCTGACCGCTTAGAAATAAAGAGGAAAGCCCAAGCCCTATGGTAGGCAAAACAAGCCTGTTTGCCCTCTCCTCCGCCATTTTTTGGACGTTTATAGGCTCCTTTATACTTTCCTCCACTATCTTTGCTATCTTTGCCACCACCGTATCCTCTCCTACCTCTTCCACCCTTACGTATAGCTTTCCGTCTTCTACAAAGGTACCTGCATAGACCTTATCCTTAGCCTTTTTATGAACAGGGTTGGATTCACCCGTTAAGGATGCTTGGTTTACAAGGGCATCCCCCTCTTCTACAACTCCGTCCGCTGGGATCTTCTCGCCTGCATAGACAACGATCATCTGCCCTCTCTTTAAATCCACCGCCTTTACCCTTACAGCTTGGCCATCGGAGACTACAAGCCAGGCCATATCTTCCTTGTAAGAGAAAAGTTTTTCAATCTTCTCGTAAGCCTTCTTTTCCACCCTCTCCGATAGGTAATCGCCCAAAGCTAAGAGAAAGGTCATAACATGGGCGGACAAGGGGCTACCAGTAAGGGAAGCCAGCACTATGGCGGAGGAATCAAGAAAATGTACATCAAGCCTTTTTTCCTTCAAGGAATTTATAGCCTTTTCAAAGATGGGCTTGGATAGCAAAAGAGTTATGCCTGCAAGCACAGGGTTGGGAACGGCACCTCTGAAAAGGTAAGGGATAAAACCAAGGCTTGTAATGGCAAGCCAACTTAGGGATCCCTTTTCTCTATCTTTGGGCCTTACTGATTGCTTGGAAAGGTCCTCAAGTAATACCTCTCTGGGCGTGCTTTCCAAATGGTTTAAAAACTCTATAAGGTCAAAGCTGTTAGGGTCATATTCAAGGGTTAGCTTGCCAGAAGTTTTTGAATACCTTACCCTTTTTACGCCACCAAACCTTGAGAAATAGTCTTGAAGGCTCTCCTCGGGATGGTGTAAATACTTAAAAAGATAGGAGCTAAGCCTTAGCCTGCCAGGAGATAGCCTTTCTATCTTGTAGCTGTTCATGTTTTGCTTTGGGATTCTTGCTGTAGCTTCAATTCAAGGGCCTTTATCATGGCTTCTATTTCTTTTTGGGTTTCCTCAAGCCTTTGCTTTTCCTTTGCCCTGTCAAGCATGTAAAAGGCTAAAAGCCCCAAACCAAAACCAAGGGCAAAACTAAAGGGACCAGAACAAAAAACCTTGTTAAGTATTGAGCCCACTTGGTTCATCTTTCTACCTCCTCACAGTCTTTCCTTTATTCTTTGCAGGACTTCCTGCTGTTTTTGTAGTATCTCTAACTTCTTTTCCACCTCAAGCCTGTAAAGGTGCTTTGCTTCTGAGACCACATCCTCCCAAAACTCCTTTCCCTCTTCAAGGTTGCCCGTTAGCCACTGCTGGAAGGCTATAACCTCCTTCGTGGTGGATACAAGAAAAGGTCTGGCATCCTTCATAAGCTTGCTTAACACCACAAGCCCTGCAAGGGTACCAAAGCCATAGAGCAGCATGTTGGTAGAAAGGCATCCACCTATGGTGCTTGGAAGGTTCAAATTTACCATCCTTTACCTCCTTTAAAGCTTTGTTTTTAGATATGGAACCAAGAACATACTACAAACTCCAAAGGAAATCAAACCTGCTTTCCAACCAAGTAAGGAGACACTCAGGGCAAGCTTTACCGCTGGGTTTTTAAAAAAAGACTGAAGGTAAAAATGTAGATCTTCCTTCCCTATCCTTTCGGGAGCTTTTTTATTTTTAAGGTTTTCAAGAAGATAATGGACAAAGCTTCCCTCTTTGAACCTTATCAAAAGGGTCTTTGTGCTTTCTTTGTACTCCACCCCCAAAACACCATCCATCCCATTCATACCACGTAAAAAGAGGTTTCGCTCCTCAAGGCTTGAAAAGTAAAGCCTCGCACTATCTTTTCTCAGAGACACATACTCAATCACTGCAAAATAGAGTATAGCAGATAATTGTTAAGATTTGGTTAAGTGCTATAATAATATAGCCATGCCAACCCTCTTCAAAAAACCTAAGGAAATAAGGAACTACGTAAGGTCCTTAAAGTGTGAGAATAAAAACACCATAGGCTTTGTGCCCACCATGGGCTATCTACACGAAGGGCACAGAGAACTTATAAGGACTTCAAAGATTCAGGACGATATAACCATAGTTAGCATATACGTTAATCCCCTTCAGTTTGGTGAGGGAGAGGACTTTGAAAGATATCCGAGGGACTTGGAAAGGGATATGAGCATATGTGAAGAGGAGGGCGTGAACGCAGTCTTTGCCCCTCTTGACGCGGATATGTATCCAGAAAAACCTCTTATAAACATAGAGATAAAGGGTCTTACCGATATATTGGAGGGTGAGTTTAGACCAGGGCATTTTAGCGGTGTTTGCACTGTGGTGCTTAAACTCTTTAACATAATACAGCCCGACAGAGCTTACTTTGGAGAAAAGGATTACCAGCAGCTAAAAGTGGTGCAAAAGCTTGTAAAGGACTTAAATCTTCCCGTGGAGATCGTTCCAGTAAAAACTGTAAGGGAGAAGGATGGGCTTGCCCTTAGCTCAAGGAATACCTATTTAAAACCAGAGGAGAGAGAATCTGCCCTTTCCCTTTATAAGTCCTTTTTGTTGGCAGAAAAGCTCATAAAGGGTGGAAACAAGGATACCAACTCTATCAAGCAAGCCCTTAGGGAGTTCATAATGAAGCACCCCCACGTGAAAAAGATCGATTATATAGAGATAACCGATGAAGATCTAAGGCCAGTACAAGAGGTAAAAGAGGGTGATAGAATACTACTTGCAGTATGGGTAGGAGATACAAGGTTAATAGACAACTGGAGGATAGGCGATGCAAAGCTATGAGGGCTTTTTAAAGGCAGAAGGTTTTAGCTTTGGTATAGTGGCAAGCAGGTTTAACCACCTGTTGGTAGATAGACTTGTAGAGGGTGCTATAGACTGTTTGGTTCGCCATGGAGCACAAGAAGAAAAAATACACATAGTGCGTGTACCCGGCTCTTGGGAAATTCCTATAGCGGTAAAGGAGCTCATAAGCAGGAAAAAGGTGGATGGCGTTATAGCCTTAGGTGTTCTTATAAGGGGGCAAACTCCCCACTTTGATTACATAGCCAACGAAGTGTCAAAGGGCCTTGCCCTTGTAAGTTTGGAAACTGGCAAACCGGTGGGCTTTGGTATTATCACCGCGGACAGCCTTGAACAAGCAATAGAAAGAGCGGGAACAAAACAAGGCAACAAGGGATGGGAAGCAGCCCTGTCGGTCATAGAGATGGTAAATCTTTTTAAAAGTCTTTGATGATATACAAGCCAAAAGCCAGGAAGGACGCCTTTTTGATCCTCTATCAGTGGGATATGAAGGGCGAGCCTATAGAAGCTTTGGTGGAGGAGTACCTTTCTGCAAACTCAATAAAGCTACAAGACCAAAGGAGGTACGTAAGAAAGCTGGTAAAAACCTTTATGGAACACTCCTTGGAAGTGGATAAGCTTATAGCGGAGTATTCGGAAAAATGGGACATAGACAGAGTGGGCTACATAGAAAGGAACATACTAAGGGTTGCCCTTGCGGAATTCCTTTATATATCTATAAAGAACCCCAAGGTCATAGCTGCAGACTATGTAAAGATGGCAGAAAAGTATGCGGGTAAAAACGGCGCCCGTTTTGTAAACGGCATCTTGGGAAGGGTTTTGAGGGAAAAGTTAAAGGTACAAGACTAAGATTTTTTCTCCTCTTTTATCTCTTCTCCTTTCACCTCCTTTATCTTTTCCTCTTCACCCGATATGGCCTTTTTGAAGTTTCTTATGCCTTCTCCTAATGCCCTACCTACCTCAGGAAGCTTGCCAGCACCAAAGAGTATAAGTACCACTAGAAGAATAAGGAGTATCTCTGTAAAGGAAAAGTTGGATATCATGTCCCTTCCTTCTTTTCTGGCTTTTTCTCCTCTTCCTCACCAGAAAGGGCTTTTTTGAAGTTTCTTATGCCCTCACCAAGCCCTTTGCCAAATTCGGGCAACTTGGAAGCCCCAAATATAACAAGCACCACCAAAAGTATCAACACCAACTGCCAAGGTAAGGGAAAATGCATTTTTTCACCTCCTTTTTATAAATTATAACCCCTCCCTTGACACAGGCAAGGGGATGGTTTATATTCATAAACAAGCAGGTTTTAGAAAGGGAGGGCGCCTAACCTTTCTTGGCTTGCTAAGTAATAACTTTTAAGGAGGTTTTTGTTCCATGTCACTCAGAGGCACAGTCAAATGGTTTAGCAAGGAAAAGGGTTATGGCTTTATAACCCGCGATGACAACGGAGGAGATGTCTTTGTTCATTATTCTGCCATACAACAAAGGGGTTTCAAAACCCTTGAACAGGGTCAAAAGGTGGAGTTTGAAGTAGAGCAGGATCAAAAGGGACTTAGAGCAAAGAACGTAAGGATCCTTTCCTAAAACCCAAAGCCCCCTCCGGGGGCTATAATTAAACTTTATGCTTCTGTATGAGCTCTATAAAGGTAAAGACTATCACATAATCCCGACCCTTGAAAGAATAGAGAAGGCTGTAAATTACCTATCTTTAAGCCCCTCTTATGTATCTTTGCAGGTGGGAGGCACCAACGGTAAGGGATCCACCTGCGCCTTTGCAGAAAGCCTTTTAAGACATCACGGCTATAAAGTTGGTTGGTTTGTATCTCCCCATCTTTTTGATGAAAGGGAAAGATGGAGGATAAACAAGGAAAAAATACCCCAAGATAGGCTCTTTTACCTTGTGGAGGAATTAAAGGACGTCTTTGAAGGGTTTCAGCTTACCTACTTTGAAGCTTGCACTCTAATAGCCCTTAAATACTTTGAAGAGGAAAAGGTTGATTTTGCGATCTTTGAGGTGGGCATGGGAGGAAGATGGGATGCTACAAAGGTAAGCCTTCCAGAGGTGTGTGTGATAACCAACGTACAAAGAGACCATACAAAGTGGTTGGGAACAGATTGTGAAAGTAGGGCTGTTGAAAAGCTTGGTATATACAGAAGGGGAAAGCCTTTGGTTCTTGGTAGTATGAGATACCCCCTGTATCCAAAGGCTTTGGAGCTATGCGACGAAAAGGATCTGCACGTGGCAGGCCTTGACTTCTTCACTAAGGGACAGGTAGAAGGGTTAAAAACTTATATGGAATTTTATAAAGATGACAGGACAAGTTTGTATAACATAGAACTTGGGCTATGGGGAAGGTATCAGGTGGATAATGCAAGCCTTGCCCTAAGGGCTGTTGGGCTTTTGATAGATTTAAAAGAGGATTTAGTTAAAAAGGCTCTAAAGTCTACAAAATGGGAGGGGAGGATGGAAATAGTGAGGGAGAAGCCCCTTTTAATACTGGACGGAGCCCATAATCCCGACGGTGTGGCAAGGGTTGTAAAGGAAGTAAAAAAACATATAGGCAGCCTTGTGCCCGTGTTTACAGCTCTCAAAGAGAAGGAATGGGAACTTTCCTTAGATTATTTAAGGGAGCTTTCCCCCAAGCTTTACCTTGTACCCGTAAAACACCACAGAGGCGAAGATATGCAAAGGGTGTATAAATCTGCCAAAGAGAAGGGCTTTAAGGAGGTTCATCTTCTTGAGGATGCGGAGGAGGTTTTAAAAATCAAGGAAGATGCCATGGTTTTAGGCTCCTTGTATCTTGTAGGAGAAGTAAAGGAAGCCCTTGAGAGGGTAAGGGTAGATGGAGGTTAAGTTTGTAGGGAGCTTTAAGGAAAGCTTTCCAAGGGATGGAAGAAGGCATGTGGTTTTCATAGGTAGGTCTAACGTAGGAAAGTCTTCTTTGATAAACATGTTGGTGGGGACGAAGGTGGCACAGGTAAGCAAAGAGCCGGGAAGGACAAGAAGTGTAAATTTCTTCCTTATTGAAAAGGTATACCTTGTAGACCTGCCCGGTTATGGCTTTGCAAAGGTTTCAAAAAGGGAAAGGGAAGAGTGGAAGAGGATGATAGAAAGCTACTTTATGAGTTGCTGGGAGGATATAAAGATAGTTTTTCTATTGGTTGATTGTCTTGTTGGTCCTACAGACCTGGATGTGGAGGCTATAAGATGGATAGAGGCTTGGAAGTTGCCCTATCTTGTAGTTCTTACAAAGTGCGACCGTGCCAACCAAGGAGAAATACAAAGAACCTTATCCAAGCTAAGAAACCACATCAAAGGCCAAATTTTAATCACTTCCTCAAAGGAAGGTAAGGGCAAAAGGGAGATAGGAAAGTATGTTTTTAGTTAAAGCTCCCCAAGAAGAGCTTGTGATAAATACGAAAAGGGTCCTAAAAAAATATTCCTTAAACACCGTATGCGAGGAGTCCCTATGTCCCAATACTGGAGAATGCTTTGCAGAAGGAACAGCCACCTTTTTAATATTGGGTAAAGTATGCACAAAGGCTTGTAAATACTGCAATGTTTCCACAGGAAGACCAAAACCGCCCGATGTCTCCGAGCCTATAAGGCTTTATTATGCGGTAAAGGAGTTAAGGCTAAAGCACGTGGTTATAACCTCCGTAGACAGGGATGACCTGCCAGACTATGGTGCAGGCCATTTTCGCAAGTGTGTAGAATTTCTAAAGTCAAGGGATGAGGGTCTAAAGGTAGAGGTTTTAACACCAGATTTTAAAGGTTATAAAAGGGCTTTGGAGGAAGTGATAGCCTCACAGCCCCATATCCTTGCCCACAATATAGAGGTTGTGGAAAGCTTCTTTCCAAAGATTAGGCCTCAAGGGGATTACAGAAGGAGCCTTGAGGTTTTAAGGTGTTATGCTCAAAGCGGCATAAAGGTAAAGTCGGGTTTAATGGTAGGTTTTGGTGAGAAAAGGGAAGAGATAATAAAAACTTTGGAGGATTTAAGAAGGGTTGGTGTGTCTCTGTTGGTAATAGGGCAATATTTACAGCCTACACGCCATCACTACCCCGTAAAAAAGATATACAGGGAAGAGGAGTTTGAAGAGTTGAAAGAGATAGGACTATCTATGGGATTTGAAAAGGTCTTGTCTAAGCCCTTAGCCCGATCTTCCTATCATGCAAAGGATATGTTATAATAAAACACCTTGTTAGGAGGTAAAGGATGCGCGTAAAAGGACCATCTTCTAGGAAGTTTAAGAAAAAGATCTTAAAGCTCGCCAAAGGCTTTAGGGGTCAAAGGAAGAATGTATATAGAAGGGCAAAGGAGTACGTTTTTAGGGCTCTCCAGTATCAATACAGAGACAGAAGGCAAAGGAAAAGACAGTTTAGGAGGTTGTGGATTACTCGTATAAACGCAGCGGTAAGGCTTCATGGCTTGTCTTATAGCAAGTTTATGAACGGTCTTTCAAAGGCGGGCATCGATTTAAACAGAAAGATGCTGGCAGAAATGGCAGTAAGAGACCCAGAAGCCTTTGCCAAGATAGTCCAAAAGGCAAAGGAAGCTCTATCTCAGCCCGTGTGATGGACATAAAGGACTTAGAAGAGGAGCTAAAAAAAGAAGTCCTTGGTGTAAAAACTCTACAGGAACTCCAGCAGGTCAAGGCAAAGTATTTAGGGAAAGAAGGCAAAATATCTCGTGCTATTGCCTATATAAAAAACATACCCCCAGAGGAAAGAAGGGACTATGGAATAAGGGTTAATAAACTAAAGGAGTATGCGGAGGAGTTAATAAGACAAAAAGAGGAAGAGATAAAAAGTTTAGAGCTTCAAGAGAAATTAGCCAAAGAGTGGATAGACCTCTCTGTACCCCTTGAGCCTGCCTACGGCACTTATCATCCCCTTACTCAAACTCTCAAAAGGATAGAGGAGATATTCTTGTCTATGGGCTTTTCCCTTATGGAGGGTCCAGAGATAGAGTTAGAAGAATACAACTTTGACATGCTTAACATTCCAAAGGACCATCCTGCCCGTGATATGCAGGATACCTTTTATGTGAATAAAGAGGGCTACCTGTTGAGGACTCATACATCACCGGTGCAAATAAGGACTATGCTGTCTAAAAAGCCACCCATATACATAATAGCGCCGGGCAAGGTTTACAGAAGGGACGACGACCCTACCCATTCTCCCATGTTTCACCAGGTGGAAGGGCTTGTGGTGGATAGGGATATAAGCTTTGGTCATATGAAGTACACCATAGAGGTTTTTCTTAGGGAGTTTTTTGAGGAGAACGTGCCTGTAAGGTTTAGGGCTTCTTACTTTCCCTTTACCGAACCCTCTGCAGAGGTGGATATAGGCTGTGTTATATGCAAGGGTGAGGGCTGTAGGGTGTGTAAAAATACGGGCTGGCTTGAAGTAATGGGCTGTGGCATGGTACATCCCAACGTTCTTAAGGCCTGTGGTATAGACCCGGAAATGTACCAAGG
This sequence comes from Aquificaceae bacterium, assembly GCA_046294875.1. Lineage (GTDB taxonomy): Bacteria > Aquificota > Aquificia > Aquificales > Aquificaceae > Pampinifervens. The sequence continues at coordinate 16,468 of JBKBNZ010000003.1, forward strand.
CTTTGCCTTTGGTATGGGCGTAGAAAGGCTATCCATGTTATACTTTGGCATAGACAACATAAAGCTTTTCTTTGAAAACGACCTTAGGTTTTTAAGAGAGTTCCCTAAATGCTAAAGGATTTTACCCCCCAAGAGAGAAAGGTGGTTCTTAGTATAACCTTTGCAGTTGTGGTACGTATGCTTGGGCTTTTTCTCCTGTTGCCCGTTCTTTCCCCCTACCTTAGAACCTTAGAAGGTGCAACGCCGGAGCTTATAGGTCTTGCAGTGGGAATATACGGGCTTGCCCAGGCACTTCTTCAAATACCCTTTGGTTATCTTTCCGACAAATATGGGAGAAAGCCCGTCATCTTCGTGGGTATGCTCACCTACGCCATAGGCAGCTTTATGGCTGGCTTTGTGGGCAATATTTGGAGTATGGTTTTGGCACGTTTTATTCAGGGCTTTGGTGCGGTTTCTTCCGCTATGATAGCTTTGTCGGCGGATTTGACAAGGGAAGAGGTAAGGACAAGAGCCTTTGCCCATATTGGCGCTTCCATAGGGCTTACCTTTGCCATTAGCTTTGCAGTTTCTACTCCCTTGGCGGGTAAGTTTGGTGTGCCCTTTCTTTTTTTCCTTACGGGATTTTTAAGCCTGCTTGCCCTTTTGGTGCTTCATACAAGCGTGCCAGAGCCAAAGGTAAGGTCAAAGGAGAGAGAGATAAATCCCTCCATAGGAAACTTAACAAAGCTTTTAAAGGATAAAAACCAGACCTTTCTCAACTTTTCCATAGCTATTTCCCACGCCTTTCTTGTGCTTCTTTTTACCGTGATACCCTACGAGCTTGTTTACCATCAAGGCTTGCCAAAGGTTCAACATTGGAAGATATACCTGCCCGCCATTGCCATAGCCCTTTTATTTATGGTTCCTGCGGTCATAGTGGCAGAAAAAAGGAAAAGGTTTAAAGAGGTTTTTCTCCTTGCGGTAGTCCTTTTGGGCTTTTCCTTTTTGTCCCTTTATCTATTGGAAAACACCTTTGGTATCTTTCTTGCCCTTTTGCTTTTCTTTTCTGGCTTTAACATATTGGAAGCCTTGATCCCCTCCTTACTTACAAGACTTACCCACAAAGACCTTAGGGGCTTGTCTTTGGGTCTTTTTAACACAGTCCAGTTTCTTGGAGCCTTTGTGGGTGGCCTGTGGGGTGGCTATGTTTTAAAGCATGGATATGTTTATATGCTATTTCCGGCTGTAGCCCTTTCCCTTTTTTGGTTTTCTACAGGAGTCTTATGGTTTAGGAGATTGCTGTATAAATAATCCAACTTGAAAAGCCAGTCGACAGGCTTGAAAGTAGAGAAAACTATCGGCGTTGAGTATTATAGACCTGCGTTGAAATCCTTTCATGTAACAAAGCCGGAATTATAGCTTTTCAACTCTTAAGTTTTTACCTTTCAATCTATACACTTTAATAGTTTCTCCATAATTTTCTCTACAAGAGATCACATAGCTTATTCCCTCTTCCTTTCTCAACCTATACAAGGGCTTTTCATTCCATATGCCTACATATAGGCAAACACTCTTTTCCTCGGGACATTCGCAGGCTACTTTACTCTCCCCTACCAAGCTGAAAAGGTCTATGGCTATTTTCTTTCTCGATGTTTCCCTGTTTTCTACATAAGGGAAAAACACAAATCCATAGAGAAGTCTCAAAAATATTACAAAGGTCAAAAGTCCAAAGACAAACCTTTTCATAAAAGGATTTTCCATAGCTTTATGTATGTAAAAGGAAAAGATAATTGCTAAAAAGGGATACAAGGGCAGAATGTATCTTCCCGCCGCATTGGATATCCAATAAGGTAGGTAGTTTATAAAAAACAAATAAAGAAGCAACCTTATCTCCGAAGGTAGAGTCAAATCTTTTCTAAAAAGGTAAAGAGCTATAAAAAATACAAAGCTCCAAGGTAGTAGATCTTTGAAGTTAATAAAGGGATATTTAACCATGTGTTCCAGCCTTGAAAAGTCCCCACCCACTCTGCTAAAGCTTTCCATCCACAAGGTTTTTAAATAAGTAAAAGGCTCTGGAACTTGCAGGAAATAAAATAAAGGTATGATTAAAGCAATCAAATAAATAAGCAGAGATTGCTTACTAAAAAGGGGCTTTAAACTTTTAGTGTACAAAGAGAGGGCAAAGAGAGATAAAATAAGGTATGCGTATGCAGGAAAACCCTTTAAAAGTGCAGAAAGTCCAAAAATGGTACCAATAAGCAGCACCAAAAGAAAAGATCCTCTCTGCAACCACAGGTAAAGGGAAAAAATTCCAGAAAAGATAAAAAAGGTATAGGTTATATCAATCTCTCCCAGAAACCCGTAGAAGAAAAGTATATTACCAAAAGTGATAAAAATGATAGTGGAAAGCAAAGCCAATTCTACCTTTTTAAAAAGAAGGTAAGAAAAGAAGCCCAGAAGAAGGGCAGTTAAGAGAAGAAAGGTTAAGCTAACCGCCCTTGCGGTAATCTCATTCCATCCAAAAAGGTAAGAATAGGCTATTATAAGCCAGTTAAACAAGGGTGGTTTATTAAAGTAAAGGTCTCCTAAAAAGGTGGGCTGAGTATAATTTCCCGAATGCCACATTTCAAAGGCCACTATGGTGCGTAAAGATTCTTCGTTTTTAAAGGGATATTTGGATATGTTGGGTAGATAGCTAAGAAAGGCTATAAGGAGAAAAACTGTTAAGAACTTCATTCACTATACCATTATAATCATCTGCCTAAGGAAAAATCCCCTTTTTATTTGATGGTGACAGGCGTTGGCGCATAAACTACCCTGTGGCATAGTGAGAAGTTATGAGTAAGGAATACCACAAGAGAAGCTGGTTTAGATACAACCAAAGCCTTAGCCCAAAGAGGCTCCATAACTACGTGGATACCCCAAAGAAGTTATCTTTTATGGTTCTCTATCAAAATGCCAAGGTGGTTATACCATCACGTAAGAATGCACGCGTATGGCATAAAGGGGCTAAAGGAATACAAAGCATCTCCCCAACATGTATATTTGGCATTAATATATTCTTATGTGCGGTATATTTGGAGTTTTTAACGCAGAGCATGCGGAAAGGTATGCCTTTTATGGCATATATGCATTGCAACACAGAGGGCAAGAAAGCGTGGGTATGGGGGTGTCGGACTTTGAAGATATAAGGGTTGTTCGCAAGGCTGGGCTTGTATTGGAGGCTATAAGGAAAGAAGACCTTGAGGGTTTTTTTGGTTATAGTGCCATAGCCCATGTTAGGTATTCAACGGCGGGTGATTCTGGTGCCAACAATTCGCAACCTTTGATAAAAGAAACATCCTTTGGAAAGGTAGCGGTTGTTCATAATGGAAACCTTGTGAATTACCTTTCTCTAAGAAGGGAGCTTGAAGACAAAGGAAAAAGCTTTTCCTATACTTCCGATACGGAGCTTTTTTTGGCACTACTTGATGAGGGGGAGTTTTTGCCAGAAGGTGTGGAGCTTCATCCCATTGATAGGGAGCTTCTTCCAAAAATCTTTTATGTTCTTTCAAGGGTAAAAGGGGCTTACAGCCTTTTGTACCTTTTCAAGGATAGGATGATAGCTATAAGGGATCCAATGGGCTTTAGGCCTCTTTTGATGGGGAGGATAAAGGATACTATTTTGTTTGCTTCCGAAAGCTGTGCCTTTGATATACTTCAGGCGGAGCTTTGGAGGGAGATAAAGCCCGGAGAGGTGCTGGTGGTAGATAACTATGGTATAAGGAGCTATTTCCCTTTCAAGTCGGATAAAAAAGCCATGTGCATCTTTGAACTTGTTTATTTTTCAAAGCCGGAGAGTTTTGTCCTTGATAATTGGGTTTATAAGACACGCAAGCGTATGGGAGAGCTTTTGGCTTATGAAGATCAAGTACAAGCGGACGTTGTGGTGCCCGTTCCCGACTCAGGCCTTGTGCCTGCCCTTGGCTACTCTCAGGCAAAGGGTCTGCCCTTAGAACTTGGGCTTATAAGAAACCATTATGTGGGTAGAAGTTTTATAGAGCCCACGCAAGAGCTAAGGGATATAAAGGTGCTTATGAAGTTAAACTCTAACAGGGCGGTGCTTGAAGGGAAAAGGGTTGTGGTTATAGACGATTCCTTGGTTAGGGGAACTACTTCCAAAAAGATCGTTGGCATGTTAAGAAGGGCTGGTGCCAAAGAGGTACATATGCGCATAGCCTCGCCGCCCGTTGTAGGGCCTTGCTACTTTGGTATAGACACTCCCACAAGGGATGAGCTAATAGCCAACAGAATGAGCCTTGAGGATATAAGAAAGTTCATAGGTGCGGATTCTTTAAAATATCTATCCCTTGAAAGCCTTAGGTCTGTGGTGGAAAATCCCCAAGATTTCTGCGATGCTTGTTTCAGCAATGTCTATCCCCTTGAGGTGGAGGGAACAGCGTTTAGAATACGTTGAACGCTTTCTAAAACTTGTTTTAGCTGGCTAAGGGGTATCATGTTAGGGCCATCGGACAAGGCTGTGTCTGGGTCTGGATGGGTTTCCATAAAAAGTCCGTCCACACCAACCGCCACTGCGGCACGTATAAGGGGCAAAACAAACTCCCTTTGTCCCGAAGACCTATCTCCGGCGCCTCCCGGAAGCTGCACGCTGTGGGTTGCATCAAAGATCACCTTTGTAAACTCCCTCATTATAACAAGGCTTCTAAAATCTACCACGAGGTTGTTATAACCAAAGCTAACACCTCTTTCTGTAATGTAATAATCCACTGCGTTGGCAAACTTGAGCTTTTCCACTATATTCTTGGCATCCCAGGGAGCCAAAAACTGCCCCTTTTTTACGTTTACCGCCTTTCCACTTCTTCCCGCCTCTAAAATAAGGTCTGTTTGCCTACAAAGAAAGGCGGGGATCTGAATAATATCTACTACCTCTGAGGCGGGTTTTACCTGCCAAGTTTCATGCACGTCGGTGGTGGTCTTAAGGCCAAAGTCCTCCTTTACCTTTTGCAAGACCCTTAGTCCCTCTTCCAACCCGGGACCTCTAAAGGATCTATGAGAGCTTCTATTTGCCTTGTCAAAGGAGCTTTTAAAAACAAAGTCAAACTCTGGAAACTCTACGGAAAGCTTTTCAAGGTATTTTGCCGTTTCAAATACCACCTTTTCGCTTTCTATAACACAGGGCCCCGCTATTATAAGCATGCTTTAAAATATATCACACATGCTTTTGGTGGTAAAGATCGGCTCAAACCTAATACAAACTCAAGAAGGGGACATAGACTTGTCCTTTATTTCAAAGCTTGCAAGCAACGTTAAAGCTTTAAAGCAAAAGGGGCATAGAGTTCTTTTGGTTTCTTCCGGTGCTGTCCTTTGTGGTGTAAAAAAGCTGGGGCTAAAAGAAAGACCGAGGGACATAAGCCTTAAGCAAGCGATAGCAGGCGTAGGTCAGGCATACCTTATGCACCTTTACGATATGGTTTTTTCCAACTATGGCCTTACAGTGGGTCAAGCCCTTTTAACGGCGGATATTTTCAAGGATAAAGAGAAATTCCAAAACGCAAAGAATGCCCTTGAAAGCATGCTTTCTTTGAATATTGTGCCAGTGATAAACGAGAATGACACGGTAGCCATATCGGAGCTTCTCTTTGGTGATAACGATTTTCTTGCGGTTTATACCGCCTATATGATGGGAGCCAATTTGATAGTTTTTTTCTCCACCGCAGGCGGTCTTTTGAACGAAGAGGGGAAGATAGTCAAAGAGGTAGAAGACGTGGATAAGGTTATGAGCTTGGTAAAAGGTATTAACTCTTCTTTTGGGACGGGAGGGATGCTTAGCAAGCTTACAGTGGCACGCATAGCGGTTAGGTTGGGTATTCCCGTGGTAATAACAGGAAAAGAAGATAGCCTTTTGGAGATCCTAAAAGGTGCCACTATGGGCACCTACTTAAAGCCCAGTTTGAAACCCCTTAGAGAAGGTAAAAAAGCCCTTGCCATGTTGGAAGAGGCAAAGGGAGCCCTTTATGTGGATGAGGGGGCCTACAGGGCTATAAGGCAGGGTAAAAGCCTTTTGCCGGCAGGCATCTTTAAAGTAGATGGTGTTTTTCAAAGGGGCGATGTGGTGGTAATATACGACCAAAGGGGCTTTTTGGTGGGCAAAGGAAGGACAAACCTAAGCTCCGAAGAGGTAAAGAAGATAATGGGCAAAAGGGGAGAGGAGGCAAGGAAAGAGCTAAAAATAAACTTTGAGGAGGTTATCCACGCAGACAAGCTTGTGGTCTTTTAGAGGTAGCCTGCCTCCACTCCAATGCAAGCGTTCCATATAATATCTACCTTGTCCTTGTACTTTTCTATAACCTCGGGGTTTTCACATCCGGGCTGTAGCCAAACACACTTGGCACCAAGTTTTAAAGCCTCTTCAAAGATGGGCTCTATGTGGGCTGGGTTTCTAAAGACGTTTATTATGTCTATGGGCTCTGGCACTTCTGAAAGAGAGGATAATACCCTTATACCCAATATTTCCTGTCCTGCGTACTTGGGGTTTACAAAATAGACCTTGTGGAAACCTTTGGAGATAACCCTTTCGCTTACATAATAAGAAGGCCTTTCTTGGTCTGGTGAAATGCCCACTACGGCAATTACCTTAGCCTTTTTTAAAGTTTCCAAAGCTTCATCCTTGTGGGGGTGATGAAATCTCTCCATAGGTAAAATTATAAGGCATGAGATTAAAAAAATACCTTGGGCAACATCTCCTCGTAGCGTCGGGTGTTTTAGAAAGTATGGTTAAATACATAGACCCAAAGGAAGGGGAGATCCTGGTGGAGATAGGCCCCGGCACGGGGAACTTGACAAAAAGGATACTTCCCTACCCTTTCAAGGAGTTCCACCTTTTGGAAATAGACCCAGACATGGTGGAGGAGTTGAAAAACTCTATCAAAGATGGGAGGGTCTTTATACATCAGGCAGATGCTACTTGCTTTGATTTTTGTGCTCTGGGGAACAATTTAAAGGTCTTTGGAAACTTACCTTACAATGTGGGAAGCCTTATAGTGGAAAATACAGTTTTTCACCATAGATGCATACCCCAAGCCATATACATGTTACAGAAGGAGGTGGCGGAAAAGGTCCAAAAGGGACCCTCTTGGCTTTCTACCTTTGTGAGGAGCTTTTACAAGGTGGAGTACCTTATGAGCCTGCCCGGTAGGTTCTTTTTCCCAAAGCCAAGGGTAAGCTCTGCCCTTATAAGGCTTTCCAGAAGACAAGACATACCAGACCTTGATTTGAAGGATTACAAAAACTTTTTGACAAACCTTTATAGTATGAAAAGGAAAGCTTTAAAAAACAAGATATCAGAACAATTACTCATGAAGCTTTCCATAGACCCAATGACAAGGGTGGAAGCCCTTGACCCAGAGAGGATCCTTTTGCTTTATAACATCCAAAAAAACGCTGAGTGAGAGGCCAAAGGCATGGATGCTTCCTACCAGACCCTTTGTATTGCAATTTCTCACCCGGCGAATTCTTTTGCCTTATAATATCAAAAAAAACAGAAAAGAGGTGAAAAAATGATGGACACCTTTTTCATGGAAAGAGATCCCTACGCACCCATAAGGCATGTCTATCCCATTAGCAATATCCTCTACCAAGGCAAAAGCGAATACCAAGAGATAATGGTGGTAGAGTCTCCCCACTTTGGAAGAATCCTTATCTTGGACGGTGTAGCCCAGTGTGATGAAAGGTACGAGTTTATATACCACGAGTATATGGCACATATTCCTCTCTATGCCCATCCAAACCCGGAGGACGTTCTAATAATAGGTGGTGGCGACGGTGGTGTGCTAAGGGAAGTCCTTAAACACCCTGAAGTAAAAAGGGCTGTTCTTGTGGATATTGACAAGGAAGTTATAGAAGTCTCCAAAAGGTTTTTGCCTACCATGTCCTGCTCCTTTGAAGACCCAAGGGCTATCGTCCTTAACGAGGATGGCTACAAGTACATCCAAGACTGCCAAGGGGAGTTTGACGTAGTTATAGTGGACTCCACAGACCCAGTGGGCTTTGCCCATGTTCTCACAACGGAGGAGTTTTTCAAGTACGTCTATAGAGCTCTAAAGGAGGAGGGTATATACGTAGGGCAGACAGAGTCTATTCATTATCATATTGAAATGGTTAGGAGGATCCAAAAGTCTCTTAGAAAGGTCTTTCCCATAGTAGACCTTTACACGGCGGTAATTCCGGGGTATGCAGGCTATTGGTGGACTATGTCCATAGCTTCAAAGAAACATCCTGTGAGGGAACCCTCAAGGCCTGTAAAGGTGGAAACCAAGCTCTACTCCGAAGATATGCACAAATATGCCTTTTTGCCAGAAAGCTTTTATCAAAAACTTATAAGTGGAGAATACACCTTTTAGTATTTACCCGTTATATAATCTGCTACGGTGCTCGCGGCAATGGAATAGGGTTTAACCACAGGCTTTAGCCCCTGAGCCAAAACATAGCCTATGGCTTCTTTTAGAATAACGCTGGAGTTGTGCTCGGGGTTTGGGTTTATATCAAGGTGTACTTCAAAGGGCCTTGGGCCTACCACCTCCGATATTTCAAGGGCAAGATAAACAGCCCTGCTAACCTCCTCTAAAAGCCTTTGCCTTAAAGACCTAATGCGTGGAACCCTTTCCACCCTCCAAAAGATCTTTGCCCCCCTACAAGAGTCTATATGTACCACGACCACAGACACAAAAACCGTATGATTTTTTACCTGCCTTGAATCGCAACCTACGTAGATGGCAGTCTTTGGCGAAGTGCTCTTTATAAAACTTTTTACCTCCTCTATATCCCTTATAAGGGGCATGGAATTATTCTATCAGACTATGTCTTACACATCTCTGTGTGTTCTTCAAGGAGGAGATCGTTGGGTCTGTAGCAGTCTTTACCTCTACGCACTGCACCGTGTTAGGTTTGTTAGGTTTTTCTTGCATAGGCTCAAATAGCACCTCTTGAGTGTGGTTTATTTTTACTTTCTTATCCATCGCCACTTCAAGCCTGTCGTAGGTACCCTGCAGGAGGCTCACCTCGCTATTGCATCGGTTATCAGAGCACAGATTAACCTCATAGACCTTTACAAGGACACTTGTGCACTGCCACCATCTCCACCGCAAGAAATTACAATACCAGAATGTAACTCCACAATAGCCAAAAGCTTTTTCGTAGCTATCCCTCCTATGTTTATGATATAGCACTTATTGCAAAAGCTGTAAGGCTTAACTATCTTATTTATACAGAGAGGTGTGAAAAATGTTTGAAAAGTTTACAGAAAAGGCAAGACAGATAATTTTACAAGCAAGGGAAGAAGCCATAGAGCTCGGACATACGTACCTTGGCAGCGAGCACATATTATTATCTTTGATAAGAGAGGAGGATCTGCCCACGCTGATCCTTTCGCGCTTTGGCCTTACGCCGGAAAAGGTCAAAAAGGCCATAATGGGGCAGATAACCCGTGGAAGCCATTCGGGAGAGATCCTCTTTGCACCCGACGCCAAAAGGGTTTTGGAGTTCGCCGTAGAAGAGGCCAGGATACTTCACCATCAGTTTGTCGGTCCCGAGCATCTGCTTATAGGTGTGGTAAGGGAAAAGACAGGCCTTGGTGGAAGGATCCTAAGGGGCTTTGGCTTGGATGAATACTCGGTAAGGAGAGAGGTTTTGCAAATACTGGGAGAACTACCACCCCAAGAAACCACCAAATATGCACCCACTCCAAACCTTGATCGATTCTCCAGAGATCTAACCCAGATGGCAAGGGAAGGCAAGCTGGACCCCGTCATTGGAAGAGACAGGGAAATAGAAAGGGTAATACAGATATTGGTAAGGCGCAGGAAGAACAACCCCGTACTTTTGGGAGATCCTGGGGTGGGTAAGACCGCAATAGTGGAAGGGCTTGCCCAAAGGATCGCCAACAGGCAAGTGCCAGACCCCCTTTTAAATAAGAGGGTGGTAGCCCTTGACCTTGCGGCCCTCGTGGCAGGTACCAAATACAGAGGACAGTTTGAAGAAAGGCTCAAAAATATCCTAAAGGAGCTTGAAAAGGCCCCCAACGTAATACTCTTTATAGATGAGATACATACCCTCGTGGGGGCAGGTTCTGCGGAAGGGTCTATAGATGCCAGCAACATGCTAAAGCCAGCTTTGGCAAGGGGAGAAATACAGGTTATAGGTGCCACCACCCTTGATGAGTACAGAAAGTACATAGAGAAGGATGGAGCCCTTGAAAGGAGATTTCAACCGGTGCTCGTGGATGAGCCCTCTCAAGAGGATACGATAAAGATCCTTTACGGCCTAAAGGCCAAGTTTGAAGAATACCACAACGTGGAATATACCCCTGCTGCCATAGAAAAGGCCGTAATGCTGTCGGAACGCTACATTACAGACAGACACCTGCCCGACAAGGCCATAGATGTGATCGATGAAGCGGGATCTTTGGTGAAGTTAAGAGCTTACCAGCTACCACCAGAACTAAAGGAGCTTGAAGAAAAGATAAAACAGATAGAGGAAAAGAAGGAAGAGGCGGCAAACGAACAAGATTACGAAAAGGCGGCAAGGTACAGAGATGAAGAGTTAAGGCTTAGGGCAAAGCTTGAAAGTCTAAAGGCAAAATGGAAACAGGAGATGGCAATAAACAGGCCAAGAGTTACAGAAGAGGACGTAGCAGAGGTGGTGGCAAGATGGACAGGCATACCTGTAAAGAGGATCCATGAAAGCGACATGGAAAAGCTCTTACATATAGAGGAAGAGCTCCACAAGAGGGTGGTAGGTCAAGAAACTGCCATAAAGTCCATAGCCAAGGCAATAAGAAGGTCAAGGGTAGGACTAAAGGGCAAGCACAGGCCTATAGGTGTTTTTCTATTCCTTGGTCCAACGGGTGTGGGAAAGACGGAAACGGCAAAGGCCTTGGCAGAGTATCTCTTTGGCTCGGAGGAAGCCCTTATAAGGTTTGATATGTCCGAGTACATGGAAAAGCATACTGTCTCAAGGCTTGTGGGTGCTCCTCCCGGCTATGTGGGATACGAAGAGGGCGGACAGCTTACAGAAAAGGTACGTAGAAGACCCTATTCGGTGCTACTTTTTGATGAAATAGAGAAGGCTCACCCCGATGTTTTTAACATCTTCTTGCAGATCTTTGACGATGGAAGACTAACCGACGCCATGGGCAGAACGGTAGATTTTTCCAACACCATTATCATAATGACCTCCAACTTGGGAGCAAGGATTATAGCCCATGGTTCTCAGATGGGTTTTGAAAAGAAGTTTGGCATGATAGACTACGAGCAAATGAAGAAGAACGTTATGGACCAAGTGAAAAGAACCTTTAGCCCCGAGTTTCTAAACAGGCTTGACGAGATCATAGTGTACAGACCGCTGGAAAAAGAGGATGTGGTAAAGATCCTCGAGCTACAATTAAAGCAGGTTAACGACAGCCTAAGCGAGTGGGGCGTAAAGGTAAAGCTTCACAAGAGCTTTATAGATTGGATTATAGAAAAAGAATACAAGCCCGAGTACGGAGCCAGAAGCATAAAGAGGGCTTTGCAGCACCACGTGGAAGACCTATTGGCAGAAGAGCTTCTAAAGGGTACCCTTGCGGACACGGAGGTGGTAGAAATAAAGGTAAAAGATGACAAGCCTTACATAAAGTCTGTAAAGAAAAAGGAAAAATTAGAGGTCATATTCAACCAGTAAGCACTTGGGATGGGTTTTCCAAGAAGAAGACCTTGGAAAGCCCTCCTCTTCCGCTAACACCTATCACCTTATCCGCAAAGCTTGCCAAAACTTCCCTCAAGGTGACCACTATAAACTGAGCCTTTTTAGACCTCTCTTTTATCAATTCTCCCACTCTCCTTGCATTAGCCTCATCAAGGTGGGCATCTACTTCGTCAAAGTAGTAAAAGGGGGAGGGTTTATAATCTTGCAAGGCAAATATGAGAGATAGGGCTGCAAGGGTCTTTTCTCCGCCAGATATGGCTTCAAGGTATTGTACTTCTTTTCCCCTTGGCTTTACCACAAGGCTTATACCACCTAAGAAGGGATCCTCTTCCTTTTCCAAAATCATGTATGCTTTGCCACCGGGAGAAAGTTGGGAAAAGATGGCTTTTAGGTTTCTGTTTATGGCTTGGTATGTTTCCATAAAAGCCTTTAGCTTTTTGCCCTCTATTTCTTCAATAAGCTCCCTTATAGAGTCCTTTTCTTCCTTTAACCTTTTATACCTCTCTTGGTAATCTTTATACCTTTTTTCATAGTCCTTGTACTCCTCTTCCGCCCTGAAGTTTATACTACCAAGAGAAGAAAGTGCCTTTATAACTTTTGAAAGCTCCTCCCTTATTTTACTTAGCCCCTCTTTTACCTCTATAATCTCCTCTGTGTAGCCCAGATCCTTTAATTTCCCCACAGCTTCCAAGTATCTCTCTTCCACTTTAGTCTTTTCCATACTAAGTTTGTGAACTTCTTCCCTTAGGTTTTCCTCATGAAGTCTTAGTTTGCCTGTCTGTGCCTGCAGGTTGGTATGCTCTTCCTCAAGCTTGTCCTTTTTCCTGTAGAATTCATAAGCTTGTATGTTTAAACTTTGCAATTCTTCTTCAAGTTCCTCCCTTTTCTTTAAAAGTTCCTCTTTACTAAGCTCTAAATTTTTTATCTCTTCCTGTGCGTTATCTACGAAGGCAAGCTTTATGTTTTTTTCCTTTTCCAAGCTTTCTATTTCAAACTCTATTTCCTTTAACTTAATCTGTCCCTTGTGTATGCTGTCCTTTAGTTTTTCCATTTTCTGGCGTAGCTTTTCGTGCTCTTTTCTAAGGTCTTCAACTCCAAAGTCCTTGTAGTGCATTAGGAAGGATTGCCTCTTAAGGTTTAAATTTTCTATCTTCTTTTCAAGGTACTCTATTTCCTCTCTAAGTTGGGCTATTTTTCCCCTTACCCTTTGCTTTTCTTCCTCAAGGTTTTGTATATATTCATGGGCTTTATTAACCTTTTCTTGTATAACCTTTAGCCTTTCAAAGTTGTTTTTGTCTCCTTCTTCTATCTCCTCCAGTCTCCTGCGTAGTATTGCCATTACTCCTTCCTTTTCCACAAGCTCGTCCCTCAAAGCTTTCAAAAATTTTTCTTCTTTTTCTTCCTCTTCCCTTAACCTTTCGTGCAAGCCGCTTAATCTTTCAAGCTCTTGGGTATAAAAAGCTCTTCCAAGCTGTCCACCTTCCTCTCCGTATCCACCACTTATAACACCGCTTTTCTCAAAAAGCTCCCCTTCAAGGGTAACTATCCTGTAAGCGTTTCCAAGGCTTTTGGCATTGTCAAAGGTGTCCACCAGAAGGGTATCACCAAATACAAACTTTACTACCCTTTCAAACCTTGGGTCGTACTCAAGAAGATTTACTACAAAATCTATAACACCCTTAGCCCTTGGCGGGAAGGTGGGCACCTTTATATCCCTTATCCTGTTTAATGGTATAAAGTTCATCCTCCCACCTTTTATCTCCCTAAGCCTGTTTATGCAGGCTTTTGCAGTTTCTTCTTTGTCTACCACTATATAAGAAAGCCTAGCACCGCCCGCAGCCTCCACAGCCTTCAAATATTCCAGATCCCTTAACTTTATAAGACTTGAAACTCTCCCATAAACCCCCTCTATACCATCAAAGGGAAGGTCTTCCGGTGGCAAGCTATGGAGCTTTCCCCTGATCATAGATAATTCCTTTAAAACCTCTTCCCTTTCTTGCCTTATCTTTTTCAATCTTTCCTCTACCTTTTGATATTCTTCTCTTTTTTGTCTAAGGGATTTTTCTTCCTCCTTTAACATCTTTTGGTAGTTTTCCTTCTTCATTAGGGCTTCGCCCATACCAGACTTTATTTTTCCCTCTTCCTCTTTTAATCTCTCTACGTCCTCTTTTACCTTTTCCCTTTTTATATCAAGCTCTTTTAATTTTACTTCCAAGCTCAAAAGCTCCCTCTTCTTCTCCTCTAAGCTTTGGACTAATTCTTTTAGTTTTT
>JBKBNZ010000004.1:0-30438 GCA_046294875.1 Aquificaceae bacterium
TTTGGCCGTGTATACCTTTAGGGCGTAATTGACAAGAAGGGCTAATATTTGAAGAGGATGGGTTCCCACTCTTAGAAGGCTTTGTAATGAAGCCATAGCCTTTTCGTAATCCTTTAGAAAGAGCCCATCTAAGAAATCAAAGATTCCCATCTGTTCCTCCGCCACCACTATCCTCTTTATTTCCTCAAGGCTTATCTTTGGCTTTCCGTAGAGAAGTATCTTATCCGTTTCCCCTTTAAGGAGCATTAGTTGGTAAGAGGTGGCGGAAAGAAGGTATTCAAGGGCGTCCTCTTCTATGATGATCCCTCCTTTTTGCAGTTTGTTTTTTACCAACTCCCTTATCCTCTTTTTATCAAGCTTGCTGGCATTTACAACATCACCAAGCTTTGATATGGTGGTATAGGGTTCCTTTTGAAGGTCCTTCTCGGTTAACTTACCCTCTACGTAGAAAAAGATATATTTATCTTTTACCTTATTAAGGAAAGAGGAAAACCTTTTTATATCTTTTACCAACTTTAAAAGCTCCAAGGACCTGTAAACAAACAAAATTTCCTTACCACCGAACATGCCACCAGATAGTAGAGTCCTTTCAAACTCCTGCATAGATATTTCATCTCCCCAGATCGCCTTAAAGGGATAAAGCTCCTTTAACCTGTCTATAAGGATCTTTACTAAATATTCCTCTTCACCAAAGATAAGATTTACCCTCTTTATAGTTTCCTTTGAAAGCTTCTTTTGGTACTCTATAAGGCTTATCACGAGTGCATAGCCTTTAGAAATTCCTTGTTGGTTTTGAACTTTTTAAGCTTATCAAGGAGAAACTCCATGGCTTCTATGGGGTCCATGGTTGCCAAGAACTTCCGTAAAACCCAAGTTCTTTGAAGCTCCCAATCTTCCAAAAGGAGTTCTTCCCTTCTTGTGCCCGACTTTTCTATATTGATGGCTGGGAATATCCTTCTTTCCATCAACCTTCTATCAAGGTGGATCTCCATATTACCCGTACCTTTAAACTCCTCATAAATAACATCATCCATCTTGGAGCCGGTTTCTATAAGGGCTGTTGCTATGATGGTAAGGGAGCCTCCTTCTTCTATATTCCTTGCGGCACCGAAGAACTTTTTAGGTCTTTGAAGGGCTGTAGCCTCTATACCTCCCGTTAGCACTCTACCAGTGGGTGGTGTTACTGCATTGGATGCCCTTCCAAAGCGAGTCATAGAGTCTAATAAAATTACCACGTCCTGCTTTAGCTCCACAAGCCTTTTAGCCTTTTCGACCACAAGCTCTGCAACCTGCATGTGTCTTTCCGGATGCTCGTCAAATGTAGAGGCAATTACCTCTGCGCCCTCTCCTACAATACGGCGCATTTCGGTTACTTCCTCTGGCCTTTCGTCTATTAAGAGGATGATGAGATGGACTTCTGGATGATTCTGTATCACAGCCTTTGCTATTTTTTGAAGAAGTACCGTTTTACCCGCCTTTGGTGGAGCTACTATCATACCCCTTTGCCCTTTGCCTATAGGAGCTATAAGGCTTACAACTCTTGTAGAAAGTTCTGTTGATGATGTTTCAAGGTTAAAGCGTTCTGTGGGGTGGTAGGGGGTTAGCTTTTCAAACTGGGGTCTGGACTTTAAAACTTCTGGCTCTGGCGGTAACCCATTCACCGATTCTATTCTTATAAGGGCTTGATATTTTTCCTTTTCTTGTGGTGGTCTTGCGTAGCCTATTATAGTATCTCCCGTTCTTAGTCCAAACTTCTTTATCTGGGATGGTGCCACGTATATGTCAGTGTAGCTGGGCATATAGTTGTTTTCTGAACTTCTTATAAAGCCATAGCCTTCGGGCAGTATTTCAAGAAGGCCCTTTATAAAGTTAAGCCCCTCTTCCCTTGCCTGTACTGAAAGGATCTTTTCTATTAGCTCTTCTTTTCTAAGACCTGTAACCCTTGAAAGCTCAAGGTCTTTACCTATCTTTTGAAGTTCCTGAAGAGACATTTTTTTGAGTTCTTCAAGGCTATAGAGCTTTTTCTCTTGCACTTGCTCCATTAACTAACCTCCTTTTATTTTCCTATGCAAAACCTTGAGAAGATGCTGCCGAGTATATCTTCTGTGGTAAGTAAGCCAACTATCTCCTCTAAATAACTTATAGCTTCTCTTAGGTCAAGCATTATTATCTCTGGAGAGAGTTCTTCTACTTCTAATCGGTTTATTAATGATTTTATCACTTCTTGGGATTTTTTCAAGAGGTTTTCGTGCCTAAGAGTTATATAAACTTGCACGCTATCGCTTATATGGACACCAAGTTTTTGAAGAATACTATCTTTTAACTCCTCTATACCCATTCCCCTCATAGCGCTAACCTTTATGGCTTCTGGAAAGGTTTTTAGCACTTCTTCTTCGATGGGTAGGTCTATCTTGTTTATAACCACTATGTGTTCCAGACCCTTTACCATGTTGTATATGTTTCTATCTTCTTCGCTTAGTGGTTTGTTTCCATCTACAACAAAGAGCACCATGTGGGCGCTTTTTAGCTTTTGAAGGCTTCTTTCCACACCTATTTTTTCTACCGGGTCTTCTGTGTGTCTTATGCCTGCAGTGTCTATAAGGTTTATGGGTATTCCCTTAAGGGTTAGGCTTTCTTGTAGAAAGTCCCTTGTGGTGCCAGGAATGGGCGTTATAATAGCCCTTTCTTGGCCAAGTAGTGCGTTAAAAAGGGAAGACTTTCCCACGTTGGGCTTTCCTATAATTGCCAAGTTTATGCCCCTTCTTAGGAATTCGCCTGTCTTAACCGTTGAAAGGAGCTTTTGTATGTTTTGGTCTATGTACTTTAAAAGGTTTATAAGTTGTTCCCTACTAAGAGTTGGTATGTCTTCTTCTGAAAACTCTATGTCTGCCTCCACATAAGCCAAGATTTCAAGAAGCCTTTCACGAAGAGAGTTTATAAAAGAGGAGAGCTCTCCCTGGAGTTGTCTTTGTGCGGACTTCAAAGCCTTTTCTGACTTTGAGCCTATTATGTCTGCAACCGCTTCCGCCTGAAGTAGGTCTATCTTTCCATTTAAAAAAGCTCTCTTGGTAAATTCTCCGGGCTCTGCCAGTCTTATTCCCTTTGATAGGAAAAGTTCAAGGGTCTTTTTGAGGATCAAAGGATTTCCGTGAAGAAATATCTCCACCATATCCTCGCCCGTGTAGCTCTTTGGAGAAGGGTAGTAAATAAGTATCCCCTCGTCAAGGATATCTCCCCCTTGGTCTCTTAGCTTTACAAAATGGGCATACCTTGGCTTTGGTTCCCCTTTTAGTATCAGCAGGTCTTTTATCCTTTCTAAAACTCCCAAGCCCGATAGCCTTATAGCCCCTATGGCACTTTCACCAAAGGGTGTGGCTATGGCTACTATGGGTTCTCTTTGCTTTATCATGTTATTAAACTAAAGCCTTTTGCAAGGTCTAATGCCTCTTGGTATTCTTTATAATTTATCCTCCTTGAAAGTTCTGGGTAGTGGTACGCTTTGTAATAGGGCATATACTGATCCATGATATTTATGGCCATTTGGTGGGAGATCTCTTTTAGGCTTTCCAACACCTTTTGAGTGTCTGCGATGCAATTGGGAAGGACAAGATGCCTTATTATAAGCCCTTTGACCGCTATGCCTTCTTCATCTACCTGCAAGTCTCCAACCTGTCTGTGCATTTCCCTTATGGCCTCAAGGGCTATTTCATAATAGTTTTTTACTTTGGAATACTTTTTGCCCTTTTGACTGTCGCCGTATTTGAAATCCGCCAAGTAGATATCCACTATACCTTCAAGAAGCCTAAGACTTTCTATGCTATCGTAGGAAGAGGTATTATAAACTATGGGTATTCTAAGACCTTTTCTCACCGCTATATAAAGGGCTTGCAATACCTGGGGCACCACGTGAGAAGGCGTTACAAGGTTTATGTTGTGGCATCCCAAGCTTTGCAAAAGTAAAAAGACCTTGGCAAGTTCCTGGGGTTTGACCTCTTGTCCTTCTCCCAAGTGGCTTATGGTGTAATTTTGGCAATAAACACACCTCATATTACAGTAAGAGAAAAACACAGTGCCAGAGCCCCTTTTACCCCTTATAGGTCTTTCCTCTCCCCTATGGGGGAAATAGTCCGCCACAAGGGCATACTTACCCGTTTTGCAATAACCCAATTCTCCCTCAAGCCGGTTTACACCGCATTGATGGGGGCATACTTTACAAGCCCTTAGCATACCTAAGGCTTTTTCTACCCTATCCTTCCAATCCTTATCGGTTAGATTTAGGTAGGATGGGTATCTTCTTTCCATCTTTTATAAAGATGGTGCTCTATACGGAGGCTGTCCAGTACCTTTCCTACCACAAAGTCTACGATGTCTTGGAGATTTTGAGGTTTGTGATAAAAGGCTGGGCTTGCGGGCAAGACTATGGCACCGGCCTTGGCTGCTTTTAGCATGTTTTCAATATGCACCACAGAATAGGGAGCCTCTCGCAAAAGCAAGGAAAGGGGAACTCTTTCCTTCAAAGCAACCTCACAAACTCTGTGTATTAGATTTTGGTTTATGCCGTTTGCCACGTGGCCTAAGGTACTCATAGAACAAGGGGCTACTATAACGCCTAAATATTTCACCAGCCTTGAGCCGCTTGCAACCGGGTTGGCCATATCCTTATCGGGTATAAGGTTTATGTTGGGAAACTCTTCAAGGATCTGTTGTTTTGTTTTGTCAAGCTCTTCCTTTATAACCAACCATCCAGAAGAGGAAACCACAAGGTCTATGTGAAAATCCATAGAGGTCAAAACCTGCAAAAGCCTATAACCATATATGGCTCCACTGGCGCCAGTTATACACAAAACTATCCTTTTTTGCATAAGGTAAAATATAAAAATAGATATCCATACGTCGGGCGATAGATTCTCTCGTAGGGGCGGTTCAAGAACTTACCCGATTACTTTGCAAGGCAATTATGAATTACGGGGCAACCTGTGAATTGCTCTACAAAAAATATACCATGTGAGCCTTACGGATAACTTCTCATCCAGCTTAAAGGTAATAAGGTAAAATATTCCAAATGCAAAGCCTTTTGATAGCCAACAGGGGAGAAATAGCAGTTAGAGTTATAAGAACTTGCAGGGAAATGGACATAAAAACTATAGCTGTATACTCGGAGGCAGACGCCAACAGCCTCCACGTAAAACTTGCGGACAAAAGCCTGTGTATAGGACCACCGGAAGCCTCCAAAAGCTACTTGGATATTCCAAGGATCATGTCTGCCCTTGAAGTATCCGATGCGGATGCGGTACATCCCGGATATGGCTTTCTTTCGGAAAACCCAAAGTTTGCAGAGATCGTAAGGGCAAGTGGCAAAATCTTTGTAGGACCAAGTCCAGAGACCCTTGAACTTATAGGTGATAAGGTAAGGGCTAAGGAGGTGGCCAAAAAGGTGGGAATTCCTCTTGTGCCCGGCAGCGATGGACCTGTTGATTTTAATCAAGCCTTGGAAGTGGCAAGCAAGATAGGCTATCCTGTGGTTATAAAGGCCGCAGCCGGTGGTGGTGGTAGAGGCATAAGGATCATAAATAACGATAAGGAACTTAGGGAAAAGTTTCCTCTTGCCGCCCAAGAGGCACAAACGGCCTTTGGTGATGGCAGGCTATACATAGAAAAGTACGTCATAAACCCAAAGCATATAGAAATACAGGTCCTTGCAGACAAACACGGAAACGTGATAACCCTCGGGGAAAGGGAATGTTCCATACAAAGAAGACATCAGAAACTTATAGAAGAAGCTCCAAGCCTTGCCCTTACCGAAGAAAAAAGGCAAGAAATATCCGCCCTTGTTAGAGATTTTTGTAGAGAGATCAACTACGAGGGGGCTGGCACCGTTGAGTTTCTCATGGATACTGACGGAAACTTCTACTTTATGGAGATGAACGGGCGCATACAGGTGGAACATCCCGTTACGGAGATGGTTTATGGAATAGATTTGGTAGAGTGGCAGATAAGAATAGCAAGAGGAGAAAAGTTAGATATAAAAAACCTTCAAAGAAGGGGTTACGCCATAGAGCTTAGAATAAACGCAGAGGATCCCAACACCTTTTTACCATCGCCTGGCAAGATAGAGGAGCTTCACCTTCCTGGCGGCTTTGGTGTAAGGGTAGATACCCATATTTACTGTGGATATATGGTGCCTCCCTTTTACGATTCTCTCCTTGCCAAATTAATATGCTGGGGTGCCACAAGGGAAGAAGCCATAAAAAGAGCTTTGAGAGCCCTTGAAGAATTCCATATACAAGGCACAGGACTAAAGACCAACGTAGAGTTTCATAAAAGGTTGCTCTCCACAAGGGAGTTTCAACAGGGCAAGCATCATATAAGGTTTATAGAAGAATTGATGATATGAGGGAGAGAATAAAAAAGTTCATAGCAAGTATGTTCTATAAAAACAGAGTGCCCTCCTCTCTGATCTTTTATGGCAAAGAAGGCATAGGTAAAAGGGAGATAGGATTTGAACTATCCATGTCTCTTTTGTGCCTTGAAGGAAAGTATCCGCCTTGCGGTGAGTGCCCCTCTTGCAGGCATATGAGGGACTTTCTTCAAAAAAAGACAGAAGAACTAAGGTTCTACGGCGAGGATAAAAAAGGAAAAAGGATATATCTATACCTTCGGGGAGACCATCCCGATTTTGCATACTTAGCGCCAGAGAAGGTAGAGATAAAGATAGACCAGATAAGGGGCGTAAAGGATTTTGTTTATCTTAGCCCTGCCCTATCCAAGAAAAAGGTGGTGTTTATTGAACCTGCCGATGCCATGAACCCTTACGCCCAGAATGCCCTTCTTAAGGTCCTTGAAGAGCCCCCACCAGACACCCACTTTATTCTCATAAGTCAAAGGATAGAGAAGATCCTTCCCACCATAAAATCAAGGAGTTTTCTCTTGGAAATAGCGCCTTTGACCCAAGAGGAGCTAAAGTCTATAACTCAAATAGAAGACCTTTTGATCCTTGAGCTGTCAGAGGGCAGTATAAAGATGGCAAACCAGTTAAAGGAAAAAACCCACATAATACAAACCGCAAAGGATATACTCCAAGGCAACGTAGAAACTCTGTATAAAAAATCCCTTGAGGTGGAAAATTGGGATCTTCAAGACCAAATTCTTCTTTTAAAGGTGCTACAAGCTCTAATTCACAAAAGCTACATGGAAAGCAAAAGCTACCAACATAGAAAAGCCCTTGACGCAATATCTTTGGGATTAGAATATTTAAACAAAGGTATAAGGTTAAGCCTTTTGTTTTTCCAAATAAAAGGAGGTATTAATGATGTCTTACATAAAGGCAAGGTTTTTGGACCTAAACAAAATACTTCAAGTTGACGGAGTTTGGGAAGAAGACCTTTCAAAGGGTGACCTGGTGGTGGTTCAGTCGGAAAAAGGGGAAGAAATTGTAAGGATTCTGGGAGTTTCAAAGGAAAGAGCACCTATGAGGGCGATGTTTCTTAGAAGGGCAAAAAGGGAAGACCTAAAAAGGCTTGAGGAAAACCAAGAAGAGGAAAAAAGGGCAGAGGAAATATGTAAAAGAAAGATAGAAGAGCACCAGCTTGATATGAAACTTTTAAGAGCTTACATACCCCTTGACAGGAGCAAGATATTCTTCTATTACACCGCCGAGCAAAGGGTGGATTTTAGAAACCTTGTAAGGGACTTGGCAAAGGTCTTTAAGAAAAGGATAGAGATGAGACAAGTGGGGGTAAGGGATTCGGTACAGATGATGGGATGGATAGGAGGTTGTGGAGAAGAACCCTGCTGTCTGAGGTTTCAGGAAGAATTTCAATCGGTATCCTTGAAGGATATAGAGGAGCAAAATCTTCCCCTCTCTCCTCAAAAATTCACAGGCCCATGCGGAAGGCTTATGTGTTGCCTTGTATTTGAAAAGGAAAACTACCTAATAAAAGAGATACTACCAGAGATAGGCAGTGAAATAGGCTTTCAAGGAAAGGTTTATAAGGTGCAGTACATAGACCCTATAAGGTGGAGGATAGGCTTACTCTCAGAAGACTCAAAAAGGGAAATAAGCTTGGAGGAGATATTACCAAAGGATTATGAAAGGGCATTACAGCACTGTAAAGAATGTGGTGGTTGTTGTAAGAGGATCTCTGTAGAAAATGAGGCTTTTGCAGGAATTGAACAGTGAACTAAATAGACTTTTCCTTTTTGAACTGCCAGACCACAACAGGGTTGAGGCAGTATTTTACAGGGGTGATACTCTGTGCATATCCACGCAGGTGGGCTGCGCCATAGGTTGTCCCTTTTGTCTTTCGGGAAGCGGCGGGCTTTTAAGAAACTTAACCTTGGAAGAGATCTTAGACCAATATAGGCTTTTAAAGGATAGGCTAAGTATAAAAAGGATAGCCGTAGCGGGCATTGGTGAGCCCCTAATGAACTGGGAAAGGGTAAAGGAAGCCTTTTGGTACTTTAAGAGTATGGGACTTAAGGTAAGCTTTTATACAACGGGACATCCCACCAAGAACTTGATAGAACTTCTAAGGCTTCCCCATAAGGGTGTAAGCATATCCCTTCATTCCACGGAGGAATCCAAAAGAAAAAAACTTTTACCCCATGCAGGAACTCTGGAGGAGCTTATAAAAACCTTAAAAGGGGAGCTTAAAAAGCTTCCTCAAAGGAAGAAAAAGAAAATAAGCCTTGCCTATCTTTTGTTAAAGGGTATAAACCACTCTTTGGGAGATCTAAAAGAGCTTGCAAGATTAGCTAAGGAATTGGAAGTTAGCGTCACTCTTCTTAGGTATAACAGTACGGTGGAAGGCTATCAAGATGTGGGGGATTTGGAGTACGAAAAAGCCTTTTTATTGCTAAGATCCTATGGAGTAAGGGTGACCTTATCCACACGCTTTAGAAGGGATAGATTGGGCGGCTGCGGTACGCTTTTGGTAAATAGAGAGCTTATAGGGTGTTAAGAAGGTCTTTTATTATCTCTTCGTGGTCTTCTTCGCTTATCTTTTCTTCCTGTGCAACACAGGACAAAGGCACGATCTGAACCTTTACTATGCCCTTTTTTACAAAGCCAAGCTTTTCGGCGGCTGCCTTGGAAAGGTCTATTATTCTACCCTTTTTCCATGGACCCCTGTCGGTTATTATTACAACCACTTCCCTATCGTTTTCAGGGTTTTTTACCAAAAGATAGGTACCTAAGGGGAGGTCTTTTGATGCAGCGGTATATTTGTATTTGTTAAAGATTTCACCAGAGCTTGTTTTCCTGCCATGAAACTTTTTACCATACCAGCTTGCATAGCCCTCCTTTACTTGGCATTCATTAGCAAAGATAAAGGATGCAAATATAAACAAAAAAGCTAAAACCTTCATACCACAGCCTCCTTTTTTTATAATTCTAACAGATAGGTTAGAATATTTCTATCATGGGAAAGGCTTGGGAAGGTAGGTTCAGGGAGAAAACGGAAGAATTCGTGGAGAGATTTACTCAATCGGTGAGCTTTGATAAGGAATTGGCTCCTTGGGATATAAAACAGAGTATAGCACATGTAAAAACTCTTTTGAAGGCTGGAATACTAACAGAAGAGGAAGCAAAAAAAATAATAGAGGGTTTAAAAAATATAGAGGAAGAAATATCCAAAGGCAAATTCCAGTTTAAAGAGGAGTTGGAAGATGTACACATGAACATAGAGTTAGAGCTTACAAGAAGGATTGGAGAGGTTGGGGGGAAGTTGCATACCGCAAGGAGTAGAAACGACCAGGTGGCAACGGACGAAAGACTTTATATAAAAGATAAGCTTTTGGAGGTTTATAGCCTTTTAAAGGATCTAAGAAGAAGCTTGGTAAAGCTTGCGGAAAAAAGCATAGATATTGTATTGCCCTCTTACACCCATCTACAAAGGGCACAACCTATAAGGCTTGCCCACTACTTTCTGGCTTATAGAGAGGTTTTTTTAAAGGATACCCAAAGGCTTATAAAGGCCTATAGGTCTTCCGACTGCCTTCCCCTTGGTTCTGGTGCGGTGGCGGGCGTAGATTTTCCTTTGGACAGGTTCTATACGGCGGAGCTTTTAGGCTTTAACAGGCTGTGTAGGAATTCTATGCAGGCAACGGCAGACAGAGACTTTATATTGGATGTTTTGTACGCTTGCGGAGTCTGTGGCATGCACCTTTCAAGGCTCGCGGAGGATCTGATCCTTTGGTCTACGGAGGAGTTTGGCTTTGTAGACCTTCCCGACAGGCTATGCACGGGAAGTTCCATCATGCCCCAGAAGAAAAACCCAGATGTGCTTGAACTTATAAGGGGCAAAACGGGAAGACTTTATGGAAACCTCATGAACCTTTTCACACTCTTGAAGGGACTTCCCATGGCATACAACAGAGACCTTCAAGAGGACAAAGAGCCCCTCTTTGACAGTCTTAGAACTTTAAAGGATTGTCTTGAAGGAATGATCCTTGTTTTGGATGGTATGAGTATAAGGGAAGACAGGATGAAAGAAGCCAGCGGCGGTTTTACTCTTATGACAGACCTTGCCAATTACCTTGTTATGAAGGGCATTCCCTTCCGTCAAGCGCACAAAATAGCAGGGTCTATTACTGCCTACCTTCTACAAAAGGGCAAAAAGCCCGAGGACCTAACCCTTGAAGAGCTAAAGAGCTTTTCAGAGTTCTACGAAAAGGATGCCCTTGAGCTTTTAGACCCAAAAAAGGTAGCAGACAGAAGGAAAACCTTCGGTGGTACTGCAAAGGAAGAGCTCATAAAAAGGATCAATGTAGCAAAAAGGGAGGAAGGCTTGCCATGAAGATGCTTATCAGCTTTTTATTGTTAATTCTCTTTATGGCTATTTCAGGCATGTTTATCTTCCTTAACCAAGAAAAGGTGATCTTTATACTCACGCCAGCCTTTAGGGGTTTTTACTACACCTTGCCTGAAATGTCCATAGGGTTGCTCGTGGTTTTGAGTTTTCTTCTTGGTTTCTTGCTTGGTTATTTGGGAGGAATTATTTCAAGGTTTATAAAGTAACCTATCCTTTGCATAAAAATGCATAAAAAGAAGATGAAATCTCTTCTTCAAATACTATATTTTTCTTACTATGCGAGTCATACTATTTTCCGGCAAGGGCGGTGTTGGGAAGACCACCATATCTGCGGCAACTGCCTATAGGCTTTCTAACCTTGGCTATAAAACCATAGTGGTGTCCCTTGACCCTGCCCACAGCCTTGGAGACGCCTTTGACCTTCCCGAGGAGGAAAAGATAAAGGCAAAGGGGCTACCTATAAAGATTTCGGACAAGCTATACATCCAAGAGATAGACATACAGGAAGAGATAGACAGATATTGGGGCGATGTTTATAGATTCCTTGAGCTTCTTTTTAATACCACTGGTCTTAGCGAGGTGGTATCCGAAGAGCTTGCCATACTGCCCGGTATGGAGGAGGTAACAAGCTTACTTTATGTGAATAAATACTACAAAGAAGGCGAGTTTGATGTTTTAGTGTTAGACCTGCCTCCCACTGGTGAGTCTTTAAGGTTTGTTTCCATGCCTACAGTATTAAAGTGGTACATGAGGAAGATCTTCAACGTGGAAAGAACTATCCTAAAGGTGGCAAGGCCTGTGGCAAGAAGGTTAACCGACGTACCCTTGCCCGACGATGAATACTTTAAAGCCTTGGAAAACTTCTACGAAAAACTAAAGGGTGTGGACGAAATTTTGATAGATCCAGAAAAAACCTCTGTTAGGATAGTGGCAAACCCAGAGAAGATGGTTTTAAAGGAAAGTCAAAGAGCCTTCTTGTATTTTAACCTTTTCGGTGTTAACGTGGACGCAGTGGTGGTCAATAAGGTTTTGCCCTTCTCTGTGGAGGGTTGTGAATACTTTTCTAAATGGGTCCTGTCTCAGAAAAAATATTTAGAAGATATAAGAAGCCTTTTCTATCCAGTTCCCACTTTTAGTGTACCCCTGATGGAAGAGGAGGTTGTCGGCTATGAAAAGCTGGAAATACTTTCCCATCTGATATACGCCGATGAAGACCCCATAAAGGTCTTTTACAAGGAAAAGCCCTATGAGTTTATTCAAGAAAACGGCGATTACAGGATTAAGCTAAAAGCACCCTTCATAACCAAAGAAGGGCTCTCTATACTAAAGAGCGAGGGGGAGATAATAGTCCGATGGAAAAACTTCAAAAGCCATGTATTACTTCCAAGGAAGCTAAGAGAATACGAGCCAAAGGGAGCCAAGATTGAGGGGGGTTATTTAAACATTTTCCTTTCAAGGGATTGATATTAACTCTTTTGCCCTTTTTAGGTCTTCCACGAATTCCTTTTCCGCTGAAGGATTTCTAAGGATATAGGCAGGATGGTAGGTTAAAAGTACTTTAATGTTTCTGTCATAAGGGTATTCAAACACCTGACCCCTATGCTTGGTTACAGAAAGGCTTTTACCAAGGATGCCCTCTAAGGCGGTAGAACCCAAGCAAACTATAAGCTTGGGCTTTATTATCTCTATCTCCTTTCTAAGGTAGGGCAAACAGCTTTGCATCTCCTTAAAAGTGGGCTTTCTGTTGTTGGGAGGTCTTGACTTTACTACGTTGGTAATATAGATGCTTTCTCTTTTTAGACCAATTTCTTCAAGCTTTTGGTTTAGGTATCTGCCCGCTCTTCCTACGAAGGGGCGCCTTTGTTGGTCTTCTTCTTCACCGGGTGCTTCTCCCACAAAGAGGACAGGAGATTCGGGATCGCCCTCTCCAAAAACATAACCGCTGGCACCCTCATAAAAGGTGCAGTTTTTTTCCTTTTCCATGCTTTTGTACAACTCTTCCAGTAATCTTCTTTTATTCTCTAAGTACAATACATCAAAGCCTATTTCCGAAAGGGCTAAAAGGGTGGCGTAAGTTTTATCCATAGGTTTTATTATAAAAAGACCTCCTGGGAGCTTAGGATATACCCTCTGAGAGAACTATAACCACGTCCGCCTTTTTGGAAAAATCCTTTTTCAGGTCTTCTTCCCTTTCCGCTTGGGCTACCACCAAGCCCTTCTTTAAAAGCCTATCGGTAAGTCTTTTTGCTACCTTTTTGTCCTTTACCTTTAAAACCTTCATGCTATTTCCTCCATCATCTCTTCTATAAGCTTTTCTACCTCCCTTGCCACATCCTCCAACTCTGGCCTTTCAAAGATATCAAGCATATCGGTGGGTGCTATGGTGCTAATTAGGGTTTTACCATCTTCCTCAAAGATGGCTATTCTGCAAGGCATGGCTGTGGCTATGTAAGGGTCTGTGGATAAAGCTTGACTGGCATGCTTTGGAGAGCAAACTTCCACTATTACACAGCGGTAGTTTATAGGTACTCCCTTGTTTTCCAAGATCTGGGATACCTCGTGCACCGCCATAACTCCAAAGCCCTTCTCCTTTGCCTTATCTTGTAGGGCCTCTTTAACCTCATCCACGCTCTTTTTGCTTTCATAGGTTATAAACATGGCTCACCACCTCCTTTAGAAAAATATTACTCCCCTTATGTTAAGATTTCGTTAAGGCTTTCAAACTTTTTGCAGCTTTGGCCCTCACAGACCACAAGACCTTCCACGGGTGCATACACTACAAACTTGAAAGGTCTAAAAAGGTCAATGGCTGGCTCAAAAAAGTCCTTTGTTTCCACCTTGTATATTCCCTTCAAGTAGGCATAAAGCCCTATAAAGTAAGAGGGTGAAGCTAAGGGAACCTCCCTTACAAACCTTGCAAAGGCTTGAAGAGTTTTCTCCGCATAAGACAGAAACTCACCCTCGTCAGTTATACTTCCCAGTAAAAGTAAGGTATACACGGCAGAGCTGTTCGCAGACTGGGTGGGTGTATCTTGCAAGCTTTTTAGCCTTATCTTTAAAAGCCCTTCTCCTTCCAAAGAGGAATCATAAAAGCCCCAATCTTGTGGATCCCAAAAGAGTTCTATAGCCCTTTTCATCATTTCCACGGAAGCCTTTAAATACTCCTCCTTTTGGCTTATCTCAAAAAAGGACAAAAGGGCTTGGGATAGAAAGATGTAGTCTTCGGAGAAGCCTTCCACTCCTTCCTTGTGGTATAGTTTGCCTTTTTTGTAGTTTTCCCTCAAAAGCCTTTGGAGGGTTTTTTCTGCCATCTCTTTTATCTGCTGGTCTTTAAAAACCCTTAGGTAATCACACAAAGCACTTACCATGAGGGCGTTCCAATTGGTGTATATGCTTTTATCTATGTAAGGCATTTCCCTTTTTTCCCTGTATTCAAGAAGCTTTTTCCTTATAGGCTCTATCTCCTCATCCCACTCTTCCCTTTTTAAGTAAAGTACCTTCCTATGGGGCTCGTGGGGCATGCTTGCAAGGCCAAAGTAAAGGTTAAATATTTCCCTTTCCCTCTCGGAAAGAAGATTATCTATCTCCTCCTGGGTAAAGGTATAATAACCACCCTCTTCAAGCTCGCCTATGTCTGCGTCCTGAGAGGCATAAAAACCACCCTCTTGGCTATAAGCATATTGTTTGTAGTAATCGATAATGCCCTGAGCGATCCTTTTGTATAGGCCTTTTTTATAAACCTTGTAGGCTATGGAGTAAAGGCTCAAAAGCTCCGCATTATCGTAAAGCATCTTTTCAAAGTGGGGTATGTGCCAATAGTGGTCTGTGGAATACCTAAAAAAGCCTCCCAAAAGATGGTCGTAGATGCCTCCCTTTGCCATGGCATCCAAAGAGATACTTATGGCCTTTTGAAGTAAAGGAGAGGGCTTAAAGTGGTTATAGTACATGAGAAGCTCAAAGGCCTTTGCATGATGAAACTTGGGAGCAGAGCCTATTCCTCCCCTCTGGTAGTCTATGCTGGTAAGAAGGGCGGATATGCCTCTTTCCAAAAGGTCTTCATTAACAAAGTCTTTGAAGTTTTGCCTGCTGTAGTTATAAAGGCTTTCGAAAACACTATCTGCAGACTTTAAGATTTTATCTCTTTCCTCCTTCCAAAGCTGGGCTATTCTTAAAAGTAGGCTTTTAAATCCCGACATTCCCCACCGGTCTTCTGGAGGGAAATAGGTACCTCCAAAAAAGGCCTTTCCGTCGGGTGTAAGAAACACGGTAAGAGGCCAGCCGCCCGTACCTGTAAGGGCAACAACCACCTCTTGGTACCGCCTGTCTATATCAGGCCTTTCATCCCTATCCACCTTTATAGCCACAAAGTTCTCGTTTATTAATCTTGCTATCTCTAAATCCTCAAAGCTCTCCTTAGCCATCACATGGCACCAATGACACCAAACACCGCCTATGGATAAAAGGATTGGCTTGTTTTCTTTTTTTGCCTTTTCAAAGGCTTCTTCCGACCATTCATACCAATCTACCGGTTGATGGGCAGCCTTTTTAAGATAGGGACTTTTTGAGTTTATTAATCTGTTTGACATTTCTCCTCCTTTAGATAAAGTTATTCGGGGGATGGTTTTTAACCTTGAGAAATCTCAGCTTATAACTCTCTTCTTACCCTAACGGCGTAATAGTGGGCGTATAAGCCCTCCACCCTTGCTATGTTTTCTGCAGGTTCAGCCACACGGTCAAAGCCTTCCTTTGATAGGTATATGACGGAGCTTCTCTTTAAAAAGTGATACACTCCCAAAGGAGAGAAAAACCTCGCGGTTCCGCCCGTTGGAAGAGTATGATTAGGACCAAGGAGATAGTCTCCAAGGGGCTCTGTGGCGTACTTGCCGAGAAATATAGCACCCGCATGTTTTATATAGGGCAACAAGGCAAAGGGGTCTTCCGTTAGCACCTCAAGGTGTTCTGGAGCTATGTAGTTTGCCACCTCGCAGGCTTGGTATAGATCCTTCACAATGAATATGGTGCCAAACTTTTCAATGGACTTTTGGGCTATTTCCTTCCTTGGAAAGTCTTCAAGAAGCCTTTTAACCCATTGGGAAACTTCCTTTGCGTACTCCTCGTCGGTGGTTATCATAAAAGCCCCCGCCAACTCATCGTGCTCTGCCTGAGAGAGTAAATCACAAGCCGCCCATTTAGGGTCTACACTACCGTCTGCTATTATCAATATCTCCGATGGTCCAGCTATCATATCTATATCAACGATCCCAAAGAGAAGCCTTTTTGCAAGGGCTACGTATATGTTTCCCGGACCCACTATCTTATCCACCTTTGGGATAGTTTGAGTGCCATAAGCAAGGGCTGCCACGGCTTGCGCTCCACCTATCTGATAAACTCTGCTTACTCCTGCTATAAAGGCGGCAGCAAGTGTGTAAGGATTGGGCTTTGGAGAAACCATAATGACCTCTTCCACGCCGGCAACCACCGCAGGCACGGCGTTCATAAGCACCGTGGAAGGATATGCCGCCTTTCCACCGGGTACATATATACCAACCCTTTCAAGGGGGAGTACCTTGTTGCCAAGGATTATGCCCTCTTCTTCCATGAAAAAGCTCTTTTCAAGCTGATTCTCATGAAAACGCCTTATCCTCTCGTGGGCTATCTCAAGGGCAGACCTTACCTCTTCCTCTATCTCGTTGTAAGCCCTTTCAAGCTCTTCGTAGGGTACTTCTATGGTTTCTGGCGTTATATCCAAGCGATCAAACCTTTTGGTGTATTCTATAAGGGCAGAGTCTCCCTCTTCCCTTACCCTTTGAATTATCTCCTTTACTATAGGCTCGTACTCTTCCGTTAAAAGTCTTCCCCTTTCCTTTAAAAACTGCAGCCTTTCGTTAAACCTCCAAGCGGAGTTTTTTAAGTCTTCTATGCGCATGTTCTCAATTATATATAATTTTTGGAGAAATCATGCGTGTAGTAGGCTATATAGTACTTTTACTGCTTGCCCTTTATTTTATCTTTGTAAAACCCTATCTTTTGGCAAAGAGAATATACTGGGAATTGGAGGGTATTAACCTTAGCTTTGAAAAGGGCTTGGCCTTTAAAAGCTTTCTTTTATACCTTCCTTCAAAGGAAAAAACCTTGTATATTTACTTGGAAAATACCTCTTTAAAGCCTTGGGAGATAAAAGCTAAGGAGTTCAGCCTTATAGAAGTTTCCCAAGAACCACCATCGGACAAGCCCTTTGACTACGATTTTACACCCCTTATAAGGCTTGCCCAAAGGATAAACCTCGCCGTGGATAAGATATACATATCTAACAACTATGTACCATATGGAGAAAGTCTTACACTATTTGTACCTAAAACTCAGATAAGGGCTGGTAAAGTTTATTCTACCCATTGGGCTCAGGTCTATTGGATGCACTACAAGGATATACACTTCTTTGAAGTCTTCTTGGAAAAGGCTCATGTAGAGGGAGATAGGTTTATAGTAGATAGGGCAAGGGTCAAAAGTTCTCTCTATGATTTTGAACTTTCCGCCTACTGGCAGGGTAAAAAAGGAGGCTTTGAAGGATGGGGAAGTATAGCACCCATAAATGACGAAAGCTATCAAGTTGGCAAGATAAAGATCAACTCTTTAAAGGGTACATTAACCTACACTCAACTAAGGGCAAGTTTTTCCGGTATGGGAGAAGGCCTTGAGATAAAAAACAGAAGAAGCTACACAAACCTAAAATTAGAGGGGGAATACCTATGGGAATGGAGGAAGGAAAATAGGTTAACCGCAAAGATATGGGATGATAAAACCTTTTTTGACTTTGTTTATTCCCTTAAAGACCACTCTCTTAATGGCGTCTTTAGAAATTTTCCTTTGGATAAAAAGCTCTTGGGTATAGATAGAGATGTTTTGGCATCTCTTAATGGAAACATAAGTGTTAACCTTGAGGAGAAATTCCTTGAATTAAGGGTTAATACGCCTTTTCTTAAGGTGGAGGGGGAACAACTTGAAAAGGCAAGCTTAGCTTTAAAGCTTTACTATGGAAACACGCCAAAGGGTAGCTTTGAATTTACCGCTCTTCAGCCCTTTTACCTTAGCTATGTAGGCAGCTTTTTGGGCAAAGACCTTACAGGAAGAGCTATCCTTATAGACTATCCTCTGAAAAGAGAGGATTTTTCCTCAAAGCTTTCTTATATAGGCTCTGTGATTATAAAAGAGGGCGACCTTTATTTGGAAGGTGGCGGAAAGGCTTCCCGTATAGCATACAAGGATTTTCACCTTGATGGAGCAGACTATAACCTAATTCTAAAAGGAGATTTCTACACTTTAAGGTTGTGGGGGCCTGCCTTTTCCCTTTTTGGGGAAGGATCTATAAAGGAGAAAAGCTTAAAGGGAAGGCTTTCCTTGACGGGCATGAACTTTTCTTACAAGGATATTTCCTTGAAGTCTTTGAAAGGGGATATAAACTTAAAGGTGGTAGGAAACTCCTTTGGTGGAGTTGGGCACGTAGAAGGCTTTGTCAGTAGAGAAGACCTTTCCTCTTGGTTCAATGTTAGCTTTGATATATGGGACTTAAAGGGAAGTTTTAAAGGAAACTTAAAGGACACAAAGCTCTACCAATGGACTTACAAAGAGGGTTCTTTTAAGGGAAACTTAACAGAGGAAGTTTTAACCCTTTCTTTTAACTTCCCCGAGGGCTTGGAAGGCAAAGGGCATTACAGTCTTAAGGACGGTTCTTATGACTTTGAGGGTGCTTTTAAACACTCTTTTGCCGGAGCACAGATAAACACAAGCTATAGGATAAAAGGTGTAAATAAAAGCTTTGATTTGGCATTACGAGGAGAAGCTCGCTACAAAGAGTTTCTTTTCCCCTTAAAAGGTGAGCTTTCCCTAAAAGAGGGTGAAAAGCTGCAAGCCTTTTTTGAAGGTTTTACAACGGGGAAGGACCTAATAAGCATAAAGATAGGAAACATAAAGCTTTATGGAGATTTGAAGGAGGGTCATATAGAGGTTCAACCTGCCACCCTTTGGCTTGGAAGGGAGGTTCTATCAAAGGTGGAGTTTGAAAGAGGTAGCTATAGGGATAAGGGCTTTCAATTACAGGGAAATATCTCTGGTGTGCTGGAAGGGTGGTTAAAGGTCGGATATAGTCAAGAGTTGCGAATAGATTCTAACGGCTTTTTAGACCTTGGAAGGCTTTTTTCCCTTATAAGGAGTAGGGTCTTGGCAGATGGAGAAGGGAAGGTGCTATACAGATTTTCTTACGAAAGGGAAAATATAAACCTAACAGCCCATGGAGAAAGGCTTGCCCTTAGGTCAAGGTATTTAGCCTTGCCCTTGGAAGGCAATATAGAGCTAAGTATGAGAGGGAACAAGCTACAGGGTAGCGCAAAGTTTTACGGCAATCAAAGGGCTTCCCTCGTGGCAAATCTAAAGGGGGATAACAAGGAAGCAAAGGTAAACTTGGAAATCTCTCAGTTGCCCGTGCTTTTTAGAGAGGAAAACCTCAGGGCAAACCTCATTCTCTCTGGAAAGGGTTATATACAATCCGACTATAAAGACCTAAGCGTAGGTGGTAATTTCTACACTTCAGGATTGATAAATCTACAGAAGCTAACCACAAAAAAGACAGCTCCACCAGAAGACTACAAAAGGGTTAACCTTGACCTAAAAGTAACCTCCTCCGAACCCATAAGAATAAGCATACCCGAAGGATTCCTATACGTAGACCTTTTGGCAAATGTAAAAGGTAGCCTTTACGAGCCCGATTATAGAATAAACGCTTACTTTAAAGGGGGCAGCCTCAACTACTTTGGCAAAAACTTCTATGTGAGAAGGGGAGATGTGCTTTTCACCAAAAAGGAACAGAACCTTGACCTTACCCTTACAACCCCTACCCCCGACTACAGCATTATCATAGACATAAAGGGAAACCCTCAATATCCAAAGGCTATAGTTAGGTCGGAGCCTCCAAAGGACATAAGGGAAGTGCTAACAACCCTTGTCCTTGGTGGAAAGGAAACAGAAGGACTAATACCGGTGACGAGCGCTATTGCAAGTCAGGTACCACAGCTAACCGAATTTCTTAAAGGTGCCGACCAACTAACAGGCCTTGACATAAAGGTCCAAGTATCTCCCGCTATATCATCTACCGGTGAAGTAGGTATAAGCATAACCATATCAAAGGATATCACAGAAAGGGTGAAAATAGAGCACAGACAAAGCACCCTCAAAAACCCAAAGGATACCTATACAGGTGGAGAAGTCAAGCTAACACAAGGCACTTCCATAGGGGGTAAGCTGTATTCTGACAGAACTCAAGAATATAAGGTAAGATTTAGAAAGAAGTTTAACTTTTAAGGATTTTTAAGCCCAAAAGGGCATAGTCTACCCAAGAGGCAAAAAGTAGGAAAAAAACAAGCCACAATAAGGCTTTTACGGAAACTCCAAGCATACAAAGGACTATCATAAAGGAAAAGAAAAGGGTAAAGGCTTTCCCAAAATACCTTGCAGAAGGTATTATTTTCTTTTTAGCAACTAAAAGAATAGAGCCCAGTAAGATGAAGGCATCCCTCAAAAGGGTAAGGTAAAGAAGGATGCCGGGCAAAAGCCCAAGCTTAAAAGTGCAAAGGTAAAGACCGCATAGGATCATCACCTTGTCCGCCAAGGGATCAAGGACTTTACCCAGCTGTGTTTGCTTTTTTAACCTCCTTGCCAAAAAGCCATCCAAGGCATCGGACAAAGCAAGTAAGAAAAAGAAAACCGCTATAAAGCCTTCTGGGACAAAGAGTATAAACGGACTAAGAAAAAGCCTTGTAAGGGATATAAGATTAGGTAGGTTAAGGTAGTAGTTTAATTTCATCAAAGATTATCCCCCTTTCCATGTAGGGCATTCTTTTTAGAACTCTCCCATAAGGGTCTATGATGCTTGTGTCTCCCGAGTTGTTTACCCAAAGCAAGTACTTGCCATTTTCCAAAGCTCTTACCCTTGCCCAAAGGTAATGTTGATGAGTACAGTCAGAGTCTTTGAACCACCCATCGTTGGTAAGCACCGCTATAAGGTTCGCCTCCTTTGAAAGCTTCCTTACAAGGTCATAGTATGCAACCTCAAAGCATATGGGTGTGGCTATTCTCACGTTTTGATATTCTACAGGCTTTATACTTTCGCCGGGAATGTAATCTATACCGGCTATCGCAGGGAAAAGCCTTTTTAAAAAGTCAAAGGGAGCAGGCATGTACTCCCCTATGGGAAAGAGCCTTACCTTGTCATAATGGTCTACCATCATCCCCCTTGCAAAAAGATAGGCAGAGTTGTAAGGCTTCATGCCTTCCCTTATGTCTATAAGCCCCACAAGTATGGCAGATTTTTTGCTAAGATGCATCAAGCTTAGGTTTTCATCCCTGTCCTCGGAAAAGAAAAAGGGCAAAGCAGATTCTGGAAGTATTACAAGGTCTGCGCCGTGGCTTGTGGCCTTTTCCACCAAGTTAAGGATCTCCTCCGTATGCCTTATAAAGGCTTCTCTGTTTAGCTTGTCCTCTTGGGGCACTGCAGTTTGAACAAGAGCAACTTTGATATGCTGCGCCCTTTGAAGCTTTCTATCTTTTTCCCAAAGGGCAAAAAGCCCCAAAAGGATAAAGAAAAGCCAAAGAAATGCCAAAGGCTTAAACCTTTTACGTATAAGGAAAAGTATGGTGAAAAGCAGTAAAAGACTATGAAAATATACGTTTAAATAGAGCATACTGTCCCTTACTATGGGCAGATATACAGATATGGAGCCAAGTATAAGCCAAGGAAATCCACCATAGGGGAAATAAGACCTTAGGACTTCAAAAAGTACATACAAAATAGGCAAAACCCACAAACTCCTTGAGAAAAACCTTTTCCACAAGCTAAAAGGTATATAAAACTGGTAGATAGCCAAAAGGATAGTAAAAAGGCCAAAGATAAAGTAAAAAAGAATATTATTTATACCACCAAACTCTACGGCAGCTATTCTGGAACATTTCAAAGAAAGGAAAAAGAAAAAAAAGCCAGAGAGCAGCCAATAAAGCCGATCTTTAATCACAAAAAGGAGCAAAAGGGCAAAGGGAAGAAAAAACCAAAGTTGATATTTGGAAAAGGCCAGATACATAAGAAAGCCCGTAAGAAGGGAAAGGATTACCTGCCAGAAGAGAGGCTTATTAGGATTATCCCACATACCACAAGAAGTATACCAGCAAACCTAAGCCAACTAAAGGGCTCTCCAAAAAACAGAAAGGCTATAAGGGAACCCCAAAGGGGAGAAGTAGAAACCAAAGGTGCCACCACAGATA
The DNA here is from genome assembly GCA_046294875.1 of Aquificaceae bacterium. Lineage (GTDB taxonomy): Bacteria > Aquificota > Aquificia > Aquificales > Aquificaceae > Pampinifervens. The sequence goes on from JBKBNZ010000004.1 coordinate 22,116, forward strand.
CTTGACCTTCTTTTACAGCCTTGAAGAAGAAAAAAAGACCCAGAAAGCCCGACATTATACCCCCAAGAGCTATAAGAACTATATCTTTTATTGGATAATTTCCCCTAAAACCTTCAAAAGTCATCACAAAAAAAAGAGCAAAGAGAAAGGCAGAAAAATTGTGAAAAACCAAGGCCGTTATAGGAGGTACTTCTCCTCTTAAGCCCAGTTTAAAGATGACCGGCGCTATTCCCCAGGTTAAACTTGCCAAAAGGGCAAAGATCACACTTTTCATATTTAAAACCTCTTGCATGCTTAACTTTATTGATTTATCATTATAGGATATTGAAAAACCTTGTAAAGGAGGGAATTGCTATGACCAAAGCGGAACTTGTTTCAGCCATAGCCAAAGGGGCAGGCATAACCAAAAAGCAGGCAGACGCCGCCCTAAAGGCAGCTATCCAAGCAGTCTCCGATGCCCTCAAAAAGGGTGAAAGGGTTGCAGTACCGGGATTTGGTATCTTTACTGTTAGAACCAGGGCGGAAAGAAAGGGCCGCAATCCAAGGAGCGGTGCGGAGATAAAAATTCCTGCCAGGAAGGTAGTGGTCTTCAAGCCCGCAAAGGACCTAAGGGAATCGGTAAAGTAACCCATACTGCGGGGCAATAACCCCGCTTTTCCCTTTATGGAAAGGCTCCTATGTAGCAAAAGGGAGGGTGGTGCGATTGTAATAGATGGTTCTGAATTTAAACACCTAAAAGCCTTAAGACTAAGAGAGGGGGAAAGGGTTGAGGTATTTTGTGAAAACAGGCTTTTTTTAGCCTCTATATCCAAAATAACCAACGGCTATGCCTTATGCAGCATAGTAGAAGAGCTTCCCCTTTCCCTTCCAAAGCCCTATGTGGTCCTTTACCAGTGCATACCTACAGAGCTTAGCCTTATGGAGGAAGTAATAGACAGGGCAAGCCAGTCGGGAGTATTTAAGCTGGTTCCTCTTTTTTGTAAAAGGGGCTTTCATGGAAAAGCAAAAATCCAAGAGAAGATGGAAAGGTGGCACAGACTAAGCTTAGCATCTTTCAAACAGTGTAAAAGACCAAAGCCCATGGAAATAGAAAAGCCTAAGGACCTTAAGGATTTATATCCAAGGGAAGAGGTTTCCCTTGTCCTTGACAACTTTGGGGGGAGTTTAAACATAAAGGAAATAGACCTAAGCAGGGAAAGTTATGGCATAGTTGTAGGTCCGGAGGGGGGCTTTTCTCAGGAAGAAGTAAGGCTTTTAAAGGATAGGGGCTTTGTGCAGGTTTTGTTAAAACCTTACATATTTAGAACCGAGATGGCTGGGGCGGTAGCTACGGCAATTATAATGAATATTGCTAAGGGGTAAGAAAGGTATTATAATAAAACCTGTAAGGAGAGCGTAGCTCAGTTGGTAGAGCAGTGGACTGTGGATCCACGGGTCGCGGGTTCGAGTCCCGTCGCTCTCCCCATGTTATAATCCTTTAGATGCTTGTAGAGTGGTCTAACTTTATAGACAAGGTTAGGGAGTTTTTTAAGAAGAAGGGCTACCTTGAAGTACATACCCCCTTATTAAATCCTTACCCTAACATAGACCTGAACGTAGAACCCATAGAGGTAAAGGTCGTTGAATGCGGCAAAGAAAAGACTATGTGGCTTCAAACCTCTCCAGAGTTCTCCATGAAAAAGGTCTTATCCAAGTACAAAAGAGATATCTTTCAAATAGCAAAGGTCTTTAGAAACAAAGAATGTGGAAAGCTAAACAAGATAGAATTTACAATGCTTGAGTGGTACAAAATAGGCGCCGATTACAAGGCACTTATAGAGGAAATAGGTCAGCTCCTCTCCTACTTTGGCATATCCCAGGAATACACCATAACAAGGCTTGAACATGCCTTTGAGGAGTATGCAGGTATTATCCTTTCGGAAGATGAAGAGATCTTTAAAAACAACCTCCTTGCCTATGGCTATGAATTTGATGACAGAGAGGATTGGGAAAGTCTCTTTTTTAGGATCTACGTGGAGGTAGAAAGGCACTTAGGTAAAAACTGCCCCGAGTTTATAACCCACTTCCCTAAAAGGCTAAGCTCTTATGCAAAGATAAGGGAGAACTACGCAGAAAGGTTTGAACTTTATATAAAAGGCATAGAAATAGCAAATGGATGGACGGAGGAAGAAGACCCCGAGGAGATAAAAAAGAGGATGGAGGAATACTCAAAGGAAAGAAACTTACCCATAGACCAAGGTTTGATCAAAGCTTATGAAAGCTTTCCTCCCTGTGCTGGCTGTTCCATAGGCTTAGAAAGGCTCTTTGCTGTGTATATGGGGTTTGAAAGTTTAGATGATTTATACTTTAAATATGGCTTACAGGTGCATGATATTAACCCTTGAGGGGAATGATAAGGAGATCACAGAAAAGCTCAACGAGGTGTTATCCACCATTGAGGAGGAGGGGGGTGAAATCCTTGATGTGGAAACAAGCTTTGTAAAGGAACATGGCATAGATGGTTTTGTGGCGGTTTATACCATAAAGTATAGGTCTGACAGAGAAGTTCCAGAGGAATGATAATAAAGGTTAGGGCAAAGCCAAGGTCAAAAAAGGAATACGTAAAAGAAGTGGAAAAAGACCTTTATGAAGTTGCCGTTGCGGAAGTACCTGAAAAGGGAAAGGCAAACGAAAGAATAATAGAACTTCTCTCTTTGCATTTAAAGATCCCCAAACATAGGATACATCTCCTAAAAGGGCACTCCGGCAAGCTAAAGCTTTTCAAGATTGATTAAAATATCCAAAGGGCTTTCAAACACATAGTCGGGCGATTCTTCTACCAGTTTAACATAACCCCATTTGGCAAGGCCTCTTTTAACTTTGGAAAGTCTACCTGCCTTCATGTCTGCCTCTGTATCTCCCACCATTAAAACCTCTTGCGGAGATAAATTAAGCAGTTTTAGAGATTCCAAAAGGGGCAGAGGAGAGGGCTTTTTTTCTGGATAGGTATCTCCACCAACCAATAGAGAAAAGTATCCCATAAGTTCAAGCCTTTCTAGAATAATCCTTGATAACCCTTCCATCTTGTTGGTGATAACTGCCATCCTTATACCCTTTTCCTTGCAAACTTCCAAAAGCTGCACGATTCCCTCAAAGGGCTTTGTGTATATAACAGGCTCTTGTAAATAGTAGCTTCTAAAAATTTTTAGAGCCTCCTCCAAAAGACCATCGGGAAAATACCTCTTTAAAAGCTCCCTTGCTCCACCACCCACCATATATTTAACACTTTCTATATCCACTTCCGGCAAGCCAAAGTCTTTTAGAGTTCTGTTAAGGTGGATGCCTATGTCCCTATAAGAGTCTATCAGAGTACCATCAAGGTCAAAAAATATGGCCTTTAAAGGCATTTTTCAGACTTAAGGTAATCCATGTAATCCTTTTCTTTATACTTCTCTTCTTTTACAAACTTTATACTGCAGATAAAGGTTTTTGGAGACTGGTAGCCGGGCAGATGTAAAAGCACTTTGCCTTCCTTGTCGTAGAAAAATACCTGCGGAAAGGAGTTAACCTTTAAAGACCTTGCCAGCTCCTCTTCTGTGCTTACACGCTCTTGACCGTTCATTATATATCTAACCTTGGCGTTGCTCTCGTACAGAATGCTAAAAACGTCCATACCTTGCAACTGTGTGGATATGTCTTCCCTCTGTAGGTCTTTCCTCAGTTGCTTGCAGTATATGCAGCCTTCACTTTCCACTATAAGCATGGCGTAATTGTGCTGTGGCACAAGGTCTTTTATCTCCGTGCTTTGTGATGAGCCTTGTTTTTTACAGCTTGCTACAAAGGCCGCTACCAGAAGTATAAAAATTGTTTTCCTCATGTCTTATAATTTTAAGCCTGTAGGCGCCGGATGGAAGATTAAATTTGAGGGTTCCTTATCCCCTGGTTAATTTTTCATAATTTCTTAATAAAAAATGAAGTAAAATATTGCTAAGCAAGCTTGAAGCAAAATACTACTAAGGAGGTTTAAGAATGAGAAAGAAGGCGTTAGTTCTTTTGGCAATTTTTGGGACAGGTTTTATATTTTCATGTGGTCAAGTGACCACTCAAAGGACCTATGAGGGGGCCACAGTAGGTGCCTTAGGTGGTGCCGCGGCGGGAGCTCTAATAGATAAAAACAACCGCTGGCGTGGTGCGATAATAGGTGGTGCCCTTGGTGCGGTGATAGGTGGTACCATAACGGAAATAGCCGCCAGAGCCTCAAGAGAAGCTGCAACGGCTAATAGGCCTGTAGAGTACAGGTCTGAAGATGGCACTCAAAGGGTGGTGGCCGAACCGGTAGCTTCAAGAGGAAATTGCAGAATAGTTAAAACTACCTATTACCAAAACGGAAAGGTGGCAAAGGTGGAAGAAAGGGAGGTCTGCCCATAAAGGGCAGCCCCTTTTTACATGCCCTTACACTTGGTGTTTATAACGCCGTAGTTTCCCCCCCTTTTTCTGTAAGCTATTCTTAAAGTGCCCGTTTCTACATCCACAAAGGGCAAGAAGTACAGGCCGGTGCTTTGAAGCTCAAAGATGGCATCTTCTACACTCATAGGCTTTTCTATAACCAATTCCTCCTCTACCACAAGCGGTCTTTCCCTTTCTTCATGAGGGAGGATCTCTTCCATTATCATCTCTTCTTTAATCTTATGCCCTTTTCTTCTTAGTTCATGCCTCCTTTGCTTTAACTTTATAAGCTGCCTTTCTATCTCATCCATAACCTTATCAAGGGCTGAAAAAGCATCCACGTCCTCATCCCAGGCATGTAGAGCACCACCACCCCAGGTTTTAAGGTATATGTCCAAATCCACCCTGTATATGGTGGGTCTGCTTTCTCCCGCATAGTCCTTCTGCTTTGCCCTTGAAGTGGAAAGGGTTACCACTACCTCCACTTGGTCTTCTTCCGCCTCTTTTAGAAACCTCAAAAACCTTTCCAACTTTCCCTCTACGAAGGCTTTCATGGAATCAGTCCAATCAATACCCTTACCTATAAACTCTACGTTCATAATCTTTCTCTTTATCCAAGCCGCTTTACACAGCTTGGGCTGGGGTATTTTTATCCCGCCTTTATGAAACCTTCCCAAATCCCCAGCGGGCGGTATTTTGGGAAGGCCCTTTTTCTGGAGTAAAATATCATACCATGAACTTAGGAATACTTGTATCGGGTAGAGGGTCAAACCTACAAGCCATAATAGATGCCATAGAAGAAGGCAAGCTAAAAAGCAAAATAGCCCTTGTTATATCTAACAAGGAAGGAGTGCAGGCAATAGATAGATGTTTGAAACACAAAATACCCTACAAGGTGATAAAAAGAAAAGCTTTTTCCACAAAGGAAGAGTTTGAAGAGGCTATGGTTGAAGCTTTAAAGGAAGCAGGTGTTGATCTGATAATCCTTGCGGGTTTTATGCTGGTTTTGTCGGAAACCTTTTTGAGAGCTTTTCCTATGAGGGTTATAAACATTCATCCCTCCTTGATACCAGCTTTTCAGGGCTTAAACGCCCAAAGACAAGCCCTTGACTATGGGGCAAAGATTACAGGCTGTAGCGTTCATTTTGTCACTTCTGAACTTGACAATGGTCCAGTAATAGCTCAAGCCTGCGTGCCCGTGCTTCCAGAAGATACAGAGGAAAGCCTTTCCAAGAGGATCCTCGCCTACGAACATAGAATACTACCCCAGGTTATAAAATGGCTGGAAGAAGATAGGGTAAAGGTAGAAGGTAGAAGGGTAACAGTGGAGGGGGCAAAGTACGGCAGCTTACCCTTTAATCCAAGCTTGGAAGGCTTTTGATATAATAACTCAAAAAAAAGGAGGTGATAAAATGTGGAAGCTTCTTAGGAAGCCTATACTTGCCCTGGGTGTAGCGGGTTGGTTTTTGGCCTTTAACTCTGCGCCCGCCTTAGCCGGCCTTGCAGAATCCAAGCCCTCCTCTCAAGAGATCGCCATAAAAAGGGAAGAGGATATTGCCAAGATCCAAAGAGCTTTGGAAAGCAAAGAACTCCAAGAAAAGCTTAAGGCCTATGGCCTTACAAAGGAAGAGGTGGAAAGCAAACTATCCCAATTGAGCGATGAACAAATACACATGCTGGCAAAGGCTTCTAATAAGGTCTTGGCAGGTGGAGATGGTGTAGGTTTGGCAATAGGTATTCTCATAGTAGCCATACTTTTGGTTATACTACTAAAGCTTCTCAACAAGGAGATCATCATAAGATAAAATGCTCCTTTTTCTTCTCCTCTTCCCCCTTTTTATCTTTTCAAAAACATTAGAAGTGCCCTTTGTAAAGCAAAAGGATAACTTCTGCGGTCCAGCTTCTTTGAGTGCCGTTCTTGCCTATTATGGTATAAACATCCCCCAAGAAATCATAGCGGATAAGGTTTATCATCCCAAGTTGAAAGGAGCCCTTATTACAGATTTGGAGAATTATGCCAGATCTTTGGGGCTAAGGGCGGAGACAAAAAAAGCAAGCCTTGAAGATTTGAAAAAACTCATAGACCAAGGAATTCCAGCTATAGTGTTGGTAGATTTGGGAAGGTTTTTTATAAGCGTCCCCCACTATATGGTAGTGGTAGGCTATCAAGGGGATAGCTTTATACTTCATACAGGATATGAAGAGGGTAAGGTTATAAAAGCAAAGGAATTGGATAGAATCTGGGAGAGGATGGGAAGGGTAACGTTGGTAATTTACCCTCCCGGATAAGTTATTCAGAAGTTAAGTCTTTTATAAGTTCTGCCTTTACCTCTTCCGAGATTATAGTCATAGCCCTATAATTGGGATGATTTATTTCTATCTTTGCTGGCTCCTTTTTGAAGGCCTCTACTTGCTCCTGTGTTAGCTTTACCTTTAGGAAATGAACGACGGCAGCCTTTCCATACTCATAGTCCTCTTTGCTTCTTTCATCGGCTGTAGCCCTAAGGGTGTATTTGTTGCCTATGTGTATATAAAGATGGTCGTGGATGCCCACCAGCTGGGGAAGTAATCTTTGCCTTTCGGTAGCATCGGGTATCTCTATAAACATGGTGATGGATAACTCTCCCTTGTCTGGTATAAGGTCGTTATAAACGTCTATTTCCTGTTGGATATCTTCTTCCTTTACCATCCTTTCTGCCCTTATCATCTCTTGAATTTGGAACCATACGGTAACTCTGTTTTCAAACACCAAATGTACCCATGGCTCTATAAAAACTCTTCTGTTTTTCTTAAGTTGGATTATTTCCTGCAACTTTTGGGGACGGACCTTTTCATACTCGTATATGTTTAAGATTTCCTCTCTGCTTATCTTCTTCATCTTTCGACCTCCTTAGTTTATGTGTATTATTATATGCAAATAATTTTCAATTGTCAAGGTTTTTTAATACCTTTTCCATAGCCTCCAGAAAGGCATCGTTTTCAAAAGGTCTTCCTATACTTACCCTAAGGCATTGAGGTATCATGTAAGAAAAGTCCCTTATTAAGATTCCCTCCTCCACCAGCCTTTTGTGAAGAAGTTCTGCAGGCACGCGAAGGCTTTTAAAAAGTATAAAGTTGGCACAGGAGGGATAAACCCTTATTCTTTCCATTTTAGAAAGTTCCATATAGAGCCTTTCCCTTTCTTTAACGACCTGTTTTATTTCCTCTTCTATTAGGTGGTAAAACTCTGTAAGCATAAGCCTTGCTATAACTTGGGAAGGATAAGTTATGTTAAAGGGCAGTCTTACCTTGTTTAGCTCTCTTATGACCTCTTCCTTGGCAACCATAAAGCCTACCCTTAGCCCTGCCATGCCTATCTTGGAAAGGGTATGCAAAACCACCGTATCATCCCTGCTTAGGGCTTCTTTCATGAAGCTTTTCCCCGAGTAGGGATAGTAAGCTTCATCTATAACGGTGAAAAGCCCCAAAGACCTTATATTTCTTATCTTCTCCTCGCTAAAGCAGTTGCCCGTAGGATTGTTAGGATAAGCAAAGTAAGCCAGTATAGGATTCCTTTCTTGTATAGCTTCTATGCTTTTTTTTACATCTATGTCAAAGTCTTCTTCTAATTCTACCTCCACCCTTTCCCTTCCCAAGACCTGTGCCGATATGCGGTACATGGAAAAGGTAGGTATAGGATAAAAAACTCCCCTGTTGAACTCTCCAACGGCTATGGAAAGGTAATAGATAAGCTCATCGGAGCCATTTCCCAACATAAGGTTTTCTGGGTCTACTCCAAACCTCTGGGCGATAGCTTCCTTTAAAAGGTGTGCCTCCGGGTCTGGATACCTGTTAAGAGGTATTTTTGATACCTCTTCTCCTATGCGTTTTTTGACCTCTTCTGGAAAGTCAATGGATA
>JBKBNZ010000005.1:0-18755 GCA_046294875.1 Aquificaceae bacterium
CAAAGGATTTAGAGAAGTTTTCTTTTTTAAAGGATGTAGAGCTCATAAAAGACCTCCTTGAAAAGCAATACCCTTTGGCTGGGCTTTATACAGCTCTGAAGAACCTTTCTGGGGACAAAGCTTTGGTGTTATCTGGAGACATGCCCCTTATAAAGGAAGAGGTTATAGCCTACCTTTTGGGTTCCTTTCGTGCACCCTTAACTCTATATAGAGTGAAAGGGAAATACTACCCCCTCTTTGCCCTTTACCATAAGGAGCTTTTAACTCTCCTTGAAAACTACATAAATGCCGGTGGAGAAAGGCTTATAGACTTTGTTTTAAAGGTACCCCATAAAACTATAGAGGAAGAAGAGATATTACCCTACGACCCCGACCTTAGGTCTTTTATCAACATGAATACACCAGAAGAGGAAAGACTTATATTAAAAATCCATGGAGAAGATAATAAAAATTAAAGGGATAACCTGCATGCACTGTGTGGAAACTGTAAAAAGAGCCCTGTATTCTGTGGAAGGAGTTTCCCATGTAAAGGTTAGCTTAGAAGAGGGAAAGGCCAAAGTCAAGCTGGAAAAGGAAATCCCTTTTGAAACTTTAAAATCTGCTATAGAAGAATGGGGCTACCAGGTGGTAGGTGAGGTTTGATAACTTCAAAGAATCTATAAGAGATCTTCAGCTTTTTAACAAGGGCTGGAGAGGTCTAATATACAAAGGGTTATGGGAAGGAATTGAAGTAGCCATAAAGGTGGCAAAGGCAAAGGAAAAGGAATACGCCATAAGAAAGGAAGGAGAAATACTAAAGCTACTTAAAGGCTACAAAGGCTTTCCACAGCTTCTAATGGTGGGCGAAAATTTTATAGTCTATGAGTTTATAAGAGGAAACCCTATAGAAAAGCTTTCCCTTAGCAAGAGCCAAAAGAGCCTTATATACCTAAGGATAATAGACCTTATCAAAGTGCTTGATTCACAGAGGATAAACAAGGATGAATTACAATGCCTTGATAAAAATACCCTCGTGGATGATAACTTTGATGTTTATCTTCTGGATTTTGAGAGAGGATCCCTCGATGTAAAGAAGAGGCACAACCTTAGCCAGTTTTTACAGCTCCTTGTAAAAGATGGCTATATAACAAGGGAAAAAGCCATAGAGCTGGGAAAAAGGTATGCAAAGGCAGAAGAGGTTTACGATGAGGTTGAAAGAATTATACGAGCTTTTGATTGACCTATATGGTCTCCAAAACTGGTGGCCTGTGGATGAAGAATATCACAGAAGGAAGGGAACCGATAAAAGGGATGAGATAATAATCGGTGCCATACTTACGCAGAACACAGGCTGGAAAAATGTGGAAAGGGCTTTGGAAAATCTAAAAAGGGAAGGAGAACTTTCCCTTAGCTTTATCAGAGAAGCAGACATAGAAGAGCTAAAAAGGCTTATAAAGCCTTCTGGTTTTTACAACCAAAAGGCGGAAAGGTTAAAAAGGATAGCCCACTTTCTAAACCCTACCCATAAGGTAAAAACTGTAGAAAGGGAAGAACTTCTTAAGTTACATGGCATTGGAAAGGAAACTGCGGATGCCATACTTTTATACGCGGGGGAAAGGTTAAGCTTTGTTATAGACAAGTACACTCAAAGGTTTATAGGCAGGTTTTTAAAAGTAAAAGGAAGCTACGAGGAGTTAAAAGAATTCTTTGAAAACTCCTTGCCAAAGGATCTTTGCATATACAAGGAATTTCACGCCCTTATAGACGAGCATGCGAAAAGGTATTGCAGGAGCACTCCCCTGTGTGGAGAGTGCCCCATAAGGGATAAATGTCTTAGTGCAAGCCCATCTTTTTGAGAACTCTTCCCCTGTAAACCCAAAGAAGTATGCCCATTACTATTAAATAGGCTATGGTGCCAACGCCCATTAAAACCCTTTTGCTTTTTTCCTCCGGGCTTGGTTCTGCTACAGACTTCAGGTAGGCGATTATCTTTGCAGTTTCTTCCGGCATACCTGCCACAACGGGTGGCATTGAGGTGCCCGGTAGCACCTTCTCAGGTTCAAGTGTAAAGGCGTATAGATATTCTTTGCCCTTTACCAAGTACATAGTAGAGAGGTCGGGAGGAACCTTTCCAAAGGATTCCTTTAAAGCCATCAGATCTTCATAAAAGACCGCCTCATAAACATCCCTGGGAAGAACCTTACCATAATTCTCCTGTAAGGTTTGTAATTTTGGATTTGCTTGCACGGAGGATATATACACTGCATCGTACCTTACCGAGTGGCAAGCTTGACAGTATTGCTCAAAAAGCTGTTTTCCCTCCTTTGCATAGCTCTTTACATCGTCGGCTATCTTTGCATATTGGGCGGGCATTTCATAGTGTTCATGGGGTGCAAATATGTTGTTTATCCATATTATGTAGAAAAAAACAAGGGTTATCACCGTGAAGAAGATAGTCTTAATCATTGCCTTTCACCTCCTTTGGCTTTGTACCAACCCCACTCTATGATGGATATTATGGGCAAGGCTATGAAGAAGGAGAAAAGCCCTGCGGTGAATATCAGGCCAAGCATGGCGTTGGTGGGTGTGGGTGGCATGGTACCAAGTATGGTAAGAGCCATGGAAGAGATCACAAGCACTACAAACATTATGAAGAAAAGAGGTCTGTTTCTGGCGCTTTTTATTGGGGAAAAATCGAGTAGAGGTAGTATCAAAAGGAAGAGCAGTGTAAGGTTAAAGGCGACAAAGCCCAAGAATTTGTCGGGTATAGACCTAAATATAGTGTAATATGCAAGGAGGTACCATTCGGGTGCTATGTGTGCTGGTGTTTTAAAAGGATCCGCTGGATCGTAGTTGTCCGCTGGTAAAAAGTGGTGCATGTAGAAGAATACAAAGAAGAAAAAGACTGCCAAATAGCCCATAAGGTATGCACCCTCTTTGAGGGTAATATATGGATGGAAGGGGACTCCTTCCTTTTTCTTGTCTATTTCTCTTCCTTCGGGATTGGATATGCCTGCTGCACGCACCAAGTATAGGTGAAAGCTAACAAGAGCAAGGAGTATCAAGGGCAAGAGCCATATATGAAGACCAAAAAACCTTCCAAGGGTTATCTGTCCTATTTCATAACCGCCCTTCATCCAAATGGATATAGTCTCACCAATCTTAAGGCTTCCTATTATGGGGGCAGAATCTATGGATGTGGGTATTTCTGCGGTGACTACCATTCCCCAATAGGAGAGCTGTCCCCATGGAAGGAGATACCCAGTCAATGCTGTTACCAAAAGCACAAAGTATATTACCCATCCCACTATCCAAGTTAGTTCTCTTGGTTTTTTATAAGCGTTGTAGTAAATGCCTGTAAAGATGTGAAGGTAAACTATGGCTAAGAAGAAGTTGGCGCCTGCGGCGTGTACGTGCCTTATAAGCCACATAAAGGGTACTTCCTTCATTATGGTGTAGTTGGCGGAGTCAAAGGCGGTATGTACGTTTGGTTGATAGTACATAGTGAGGAATATACCGGAGATTATCTGGATAGCAAAGGCCACTATTGCCATAACGCCAAAGGCGTAGGGAAAGGTTAGATTCTTAGGGACCTTGTAATCTACCATTTGGGATTGCCAGAGCTCAGAAAGGTGAGCTCTTTCATCAATCCATCTTCCTATTTTGCCCAGCATTGTTTAACCTCCTTAGGTTAATTCCTTAATAAAGCCTGGCTCTCCTATAACAAGCTTACCACCTTCTAACTTTTGGGGTGGTAAGAAAAGGGATCTTGGTGGAGGTCCCGCTATAATATCCCCCCATGGTGAATAAAAGCCACCATGACAAGGGCAGTGGAAAATAGGATAGTTATACTCTGCTTCGCCTTGAGGTTTCCAAAGGGGTACACAGCCCAGATGAGTACAGACAGCTACCATGGCGTATATACTGTGCCCTTTGAGGAGCTTGGCATTTTTGTCTTCTTTGACCTTTCCAGACCACTGAAAATCCTGTGGCAGCCTGATTACAAAGACGGGCTTACCTTTCCAAGATACAACCCTTACCTGTCCCTCTGGAACAGAGTTTTCATCAACTACGACTGTGGCGCCCGCAAGGGATGCGGCACTTGGGGCAAAGGTTTTAACAAGGGGGTATAAAACTCCTATAACCCCTACTACACCCAAGCCCCCGATGGCTAAACCCATAAGGTCTCTTCTTGAGGCTTCCATTTTTACACCTCCTGATAAAGTTCACACAATTTTTAATTATATAACCAAAACTCAGCTTCTATAAGGATATTTTTATACGCTAAATGCTTTTTTGCAGACTATAAGTGTAAACTTATATAATTATAAGTGAGAAACTTCAGCAAAGGAGGTAGCATTATGAGCAAGCATGTAGTCATTATAGGTGGCGGTGTAGGAGGTATAGCAACCGCCTACAACCTGAAGAAGCTTGACAAATCTTTGAGGATCACCGTAGTATCAGGAAGGCCCTACTTTGGTTTTACCCCTTCCTATCCTCACCTTGCCCTTGGATGGAGGAGGTTTGAGGACATAAGTGTGCCTCTGGCTGGCTTACTTCCAAAACACGGCATAGACTTTATAAACGAGGATGCAGAAAGCATCGACCCAGAGGCCAACAAGGTAAGGACTAAGGGCGGCAAAGATATAGAATACGACTACCTTGTTATCGCCACAGGTCCAAAGCTTGTTTTTGGTGTGGAAGGCCAAGAACAATATTCCACCTCTGTCTGTACAGCAGAACATGCCTTAGAGCTAAACAAAAAACTGGAAGAGTTTTACAGAAATCCCGGCCCTGTGGTAGTAGGAGCTATACCTGGTGTAAGCTGTTTTGGCCCCGCATATGAATTTGCCTTTATGCTTCACCACGAACTAAAAAAGAGAGGCCTTAGACACAAGGTGCCAATAACCTACATAACTTCAGAACCCTATGTGGGTCATTTAGGCCTTGGCGGCGTTGGTCCTTCAAGAAGGCTTATGGAAGACCTAATGGCCGATAGAAGTATAAAGTATATTGCCAACGTAAAGATTACAAAGGTGGAGCCCGACAAGGTTATATACGAAGACTTGGAAGGAAAAACCTACGAAGCTCCTTGTAAACTTTCCATGATAATGCCTCGCTTTATGGGACCAGAGGTGGTAGCCTCTGCGGGAGACAAGGTGGCAAACCCTGCCAACAAGATGGTTTTGGTAAACAAATGCTTCCAAAACCCCACCTATAAGAATATCTTTGGCGTTGGAGTTGTAACCGCAATACCACCCGTGGAACAAACTCCAATACCCACAGGAGCTCCAAAGACGGGCATGATGATAGAACAGATGGCTTTGGCGGTAGCTCACAACATAGTAAATGATATAAGAAACAATCCCGACAGGTACGCCCCAGAGCTTTCCGCTATATGTATAGCAGACATGGGTGGAGATGCGATGGGTTTCTTTGCCTCTCCCGTACTTCCACCAAGGGCAACTGTCATGTACAAAAAGGCGGTTTGGATGCATTACATTAAGTCTACCTTTGAAAAGTACTTTATGTGGAAGATAAAGCACGGAGATATAGCTCCATGGTTTGAGGAAAAGGGCCTTGAGATCCTTCTAAAGGTTCATCCCATCCATCTATGTTCCGATTGCTCTGGCTCTCCGGGCTCTCCCTGCTAATCTTTGCTTAGGTATATTAGGGAGGCCCCTGTGCCTCCCTCCTTTGGATAAGCTTCTCTGTGAAAGACCACAAGAGAGGAGGAGGACAAAAAGTCTTGTACAGCCTTCTTTAAAGTACCATGTCCGTGTATAACTTTAACGCTTTTTAAACCCATGGCATGGGCTTCTTGTAGAAAAAGTTCAAGTTTGCTTAGGGCTTCTTCCACGCTAAAGCCTATAAGGTTTATCTCAGAGGGTGTACTCTTTTTTAATTCAAAGACCCTCTTTGGCTCTTTGATCTCTGGCGGTGGCTCTATTCTCTTTAAGTCTGAAGTTCTTACCCAAGCTTTTACATTGCCAAAGAGAACGTATGCTTTGTTTTCCTTTATCTCAAGCACCCTTCCTTTTGAACCTAAAAACTCAACCCAATCTCCTACTTGCAAGGCCTCTTCAAGCTCCTCCTTGTATAGGTTTTCTATCTTTTCTCTAAAGATCTCCTTTATTCTTTGTCTGTCCCTTATGCTTCTTATGTGCTTTTCCGCCTCAAGCAAAAACTCACCAAACTTATCCTTTATCTCTTCTACAGCCCTTCTTATCTCTTCCCTCTTATTCCTTTCAAGCTCCTCTAACTTCCTTTCTTGCTCTTCTATAAGTGTTTGAAGTCTTTGCCTCTCCTCTTCTAAATCCTTTAGTTTTTCTCTGTATTCCTTTATATACTCCTCTAAGGTTTCCCTTGCGGAAAAGTATTCCTCAAAGCCTGCAGGGAGAAATTCCTTAGCCCTTGAAATTACCTCCTCGGGCAAGCCACACCTTCTGGCTACCAACAAAGCCATACTTTCCCCAACAGCATCATAAACTATCTTGTAAAGGGGCTTTAGGCTTTCCTTATCGAAAAGAGTGCTTGCGGGGGTGTAGTAGTCGGAATTTAGGGCATAGACCTTTATGGGTGTATGGTGGGTTGTGGCAAAAAGGAAGGAATTTTTTTCTTTTATGTATTCAAGCAGGGCAATACCGAGGGCAGAGCCTTCCACGGGGTCTGTGCCTGCCCCCAATTCGTCCAAAAGCACCAGACTTTTTTCATCTACCAAAGGAAGGAACTCCGCTATGTTATTCATATGAGAGGAAAAAGTGGATAGACTTTGCTCTATACTTTGCTCATCACCTATATCAATGAATATTTTCTCAAAGATGGGCAACGTCCCATCTTCTATGGGTATGGGAATGCCAGACTGGAAAAGCAAACAGCACAGTCCCAAGGTCTTCAAAGCGACCGTCTTTCCTCCCGTATTGGGACCTGTCAATAAAAGTCCCCTTTTCTCCTTCATCAAAATATCCACTGGCACCACTTCCTCTTTTAAAAAGATCAAAAGGGGGTGCTTGGCGCCCAAAAGCTCCACGTAATCTCCTATTTTTGGAAACATGCCATCGTACTCTTTGGAAAAGCTTGCAACTGCATAAAGGTAATCTACCTTAACCAAGCTTCTAAAAGCTTCCAAAAGCCTTTGAGATTGATCCCCTATAAAGGCAGAAAGCCTTCTAAGGATCCTTTTTACCTCTTCCTCCTCCTCGTCTCTTAGGGCTGTAAGCCTGTTGTTGAGTTCTATAACACTCTGAGGTTCTATATAGGTAGTAAAGCCCGAGGAGGAGGTACCATGGACCACTCCTACTATCTTCTTCACCTCAGAGGTCTTCACAGGCAAAACGTACCTTCCATTTTTGTAGGCTACAAACTTATCGGAAAAAACCCTGTCTGCATCAGGTCTGGAAAATACCGCTTCAAGCCTTTTTAAAATCTCCCTTTCTGTCTCCCTTATTTTATTTCTTATGCTTCTTAGGTCCTCACTGGCAGAATCCTTTACAAAGCCCCGTGGGTCTATAACAGATTCAATGGCATTTTCAAGGGAGCTAAATAGATAAAGACTCTTTGTAAGCTTTGCAAGGCTGCCAAAGGCTTGCACCTTCTCCCCAAGAGTTCTTCTAACCTCTCTTATAAGCCTTAAAACCTTCAAAAGACTCAGCGCCTCTTCTACCGATATAACATAATCCCTTATAGAAGTTCTTTTTATAAGCTCTTCCACATCCTCAAAGGGATACAATTTAAGGTCTTCATGTACTTTTATAAAATCCTCCACGAGCTTTATAGTTTCTTGCACAGACTCTTTATTTGTTATGGGCTTTACCTGGTCTATGTATCTTTCCGTAGCCTTTGAATGGCTGTGGGCTTTTATCCTGTTTAAAATCTGAAAAAACTCAAGCTTTATTAGGTCTTTTTCCCTCATTAAGAATATTTTAGTAGTTTTCCTTCATCCAAAATTCAGACCTAAACCTTACCACTTGGTTTCTGCCAAACTCCTTTGCCTTGTAAAGGGCAACGTCCGCAAACTTTATACATTGCCATATCTTTTCACTATCCACAGGAAATTCGGAAACCCCAATGCTCACAGTCTTTTTGAGAACTACTCCAAAGGCTTCTATCGTATGGTTTTCCACAGCTTTTCTTATCTTTTCCGCCACCTCCTCAGATTTACCTTCTTGAACGTCTATCAAAAGCACCATAAACTCCTCACCTCCAAATCTTACCACTATATCCGATTCCCTTACAGATTTTGAAATTACGTTAGCCACCTCTTTTAAGACCCTATCTCCCATATCATGCCCGTATGTATCGTTTACCTGTTTAAAGTAATCCACATCCACCATAAGAATGCCAAGGATTGTCTCTTTTCTCCTTATCTGGGCGACGATTTTGTCTATTGTTTCATCAAGAAATCTTCTATTGTATAAGCCTGTTAGCTGGTCTCTTAAAGACTGCTCTTTTAGCACGTCCATATAGGTTTTTGCCTCCAAGATGGGGGTTACCTCTTCCAAATAGCCCTTTATGTAAGGAATTATAAGGCTTACAAAGGGCTCTATTTCTGGCTCATAAACTAACTGCATTACATACTGCACGGAGCCGCCCACATAAACGGGAATACAGTAATGATATATCTTACCTTCCTTACAGGCTATAAAGTTGGGGCATATGCAAGGAAACTCCCTTGAATCCACATCCAAGCCAGTCCTGTAAGCTCTGCACTCATCAGCCCTTTCAAAAATAACATCATTACACCAACTTTGTGCTCCTTCCACATGTATAGGTTTTATTCTGTTCTTCTTCCTTTGTACGTCGTAAAGGGAGAAATTCTCCAAACTCATATAATCTTGAAAAACTTGCAAAAGCCTTTTATATATATCTTCTCTCGTTTTATCTTTTTCTATAGTTCTCTTGAATCTATAGATCTGCAAAAGCTCATCCACCATTTTTGATGTATCCGATAGTACATTACCCGTTTTTAAACTACGTTGTCCTATAATGGATACCACCTTTTCTTCTATGGATAGCAGGTTCTCATGTAATTTATTACAGGCATCTTTATAAGTTTCCATCAAATTGCTTGCTTCGTGCCCAAGGTCTGTTTTTATATCTTGATAAAATCTTCCCTCACCTATCAACTTAAGGGCTTTCGTCATATCCTTCAAAAGTTGGACTATCTTAGTTAGTAGGGAATTGGTATAGAAAAATATTAAGCCAAAGGCTAAAGAAAATACCACAAAGATCCAAAAAGACATCTTCAAAGAAGCATTTCTTATGGATGTAAGGTCTATGGTCAAGCTTATGGCACCCAAAACCTCCCCATGTTGTGCTTTGTAGGGTACAACCAACTTGTACTTTACACTTCCAAAAGATTCTTGTAATAACTCCTTCGGCTTACCGCTTTCTAATACGATCCTTTCTATCTCATCCCTTGGGACTTCAAAGCCTTCAAGCTGGTCTATAGCCTTTTTACCTCCTATAACCCTTATTTCTTCTATCCCCTCTATCTCCCTAACCTTGCTTAAGAACTCTTGAATTTTATCCATAGCTCCCATGGCCATATAAGAGGTAAGCGTATCTTTTGCCAGCTCGGATATTGCATAGGCTTTGCCTTTTGCGTTCTCTATCATTTGGGTTCTAAAGATATAAAGGGTTGTGCTAAGGGTCATGATAAAGGCCATGAGTATAATTAAGGATAGTTTTACTAATAAACTTTTTTTCATAAAAGCCTCCCCTCTATTTTATCTTAATATAGCCCAGAAAATTATGACCCGGGTAAGAGATTGGACATCATCAAACAAACCTCCTATATAAGCTGTACCCAGTAACATATGCATATTCACATTGTCTATATCCACTATAGCTCCACCAACATCGCAAGCCTTAATCTGTGATGTGCCACGATCGTATGGATGGGTCAATCAATAGCTGGGTTGACCTCAACGTTTTCACTTGGCGGCGGTGTAAAAGGAAATGGCACTATAGATTTGATTTTCATCATATTGCAAATAACTCTCAATTGTATATAATACTCAATAACAAAACCTTAAGGAGGTGTAAAGATGGAAGTAAAGGTTGGCCAAAGGGTACCAAGCTTTGAGATGGAGGTCTATGACCCCAAAACCCTTTCCTTTGGGAAGGTATCCCTTGAGGATCTTCTCAAAGAGCGCAAATGGGTAGTGCTCTTTTTCTATCCGGCAGACTTTACCTTTGTCTGCCCCACAGAGTTGGCAGACCTTGCAGAGTATTACGAGGAGCTTCAAAGAATGGGTGTGGAGGTTATATCGGTTTCTACCGATACCAAATACACCCACCTTGCATGGCAAAGAAGTGAAAGGCTTCTTGAAAAGGTAAGGTATCCCATGGGGGCAGACCCAACGGGGAAGGTTTCAAGGCTTTTTGGAGTGTACGATGAAAACACAGGGTTGGCTTTGAGGGGAACCTTTATAATAAGCCCCGATGGTATCCTTGTAGGTGCAGAGATAAACTTTTACAATGTGGGTAGGAATGCGGAAGAGCTCCTCAGAAAGATGAAGGCAAACGCCTACCTTATGAGCCATCCAGACGAGGCTTGCCCTGCAAAGTGGAAAGAGGGAGACAAGACCCTAAAGCCCTCCGAAGAGCTCGTGGGTAGAGTGTACGAAGCTCTTAAGTAGTTTTCCCTTTGCCCCCTCTTGGGGGCTGGTATATTTTAAAATTTTAAGGAGGAAGAAATAATGGAGCTGACCTTGGATTTCAACACAGACAAGGTTTATGACGTGGTGATAATCGGTGGTGGTCCTGCGGGTTCTTCTGCAGCCATATACACTGCAAGAGCTGGTCTATCCACCCTTGTTCTTTATAGGGCGGAAGCGGATGGTGCCTTGGGTGTCACTCAGCAGATAGAGAACTACCCGGGCATAAGGGGTCCCATATCGGGGTACGAACTTTTAAAACTTATAAGAGAGCATGCAAAGGCCTTTGGTGCGGAGTTTGTAAGGGGTAAGGTGATAGCCACAGACCTTTTGGGAGAGGTTAAAAAGGTCTACACTATAGACGGCAGAGAGTTTAAGGCAAGGGCTGTAATAGTAGCCTCTGGCGCTATGGAGAGGACCAACAAGTATAAGGGTGAAGAGGAGTTCTTAGGTAAGGGTGTTTCCTACTGTGGGGTTTGTGATGCTGCCTTTTTCAAAGACAGGCCTGTGGCGGTAGTTGGTGAGGACGATTATGCTCTTGAGGAGACAGAGTTTATAGCCCGCTTTGCCAACAAGATATACCTTGTGGTGCCATCAAGTAGGATAAAAGCTCCCTCCGAGATGGTATCTCATATACAGTTTAACCCCAAAGTGGAGATACTCCTACACCATAGGGTCTTAGAGATCGTGGGAACATCCTTGGTGGAAGGCTTGTGGGTGCAAAATATAAACACAAGGGAAAAGAAGCATCTTCAGGTGGATGGTGTCTTTATATTCCTTGGTGGCAACAAGCCCTCAGTGGATTTTCTGATGAACCAGGTGGAGATGACAGGAGACAGCTGCATAGTGGTAAATGAGGAAATGATGACCTCCGTGCCGGGTGTGTTTGCCTGCGGGGACGTGCTTTGCAATAATATAAAACAGGCGGTTATAGCGGCCGCAGACGGCGTAAAAGCTGCTCTTGCGGTGGATAAATACCTTAACAAGAAGGCAAAGATAACCGCCCAGTGGTGAGTATAGGTTATACTAATTAAAACCTATGATAAGGACGGAAGACCTAAGGGAGAGGATACTATATTACCTTGACCCGGAAGTGCGTGAAGTTTTTGATATAGGCTACTATATTATCTCTTCCGGTGGTAAAGGTATAAGGCCACTTCTTACCCTTATGGTTTGTGAAGCTTTAAAGGGAGATATGGAAAGGGCTGTTCCCTTGGCGGTCGGCATAGAGTACGTGCATGTGGCTTCTCTGTTACATGATGACGTGGTAGATGGTGCTCAAACAAGGAGGGGTAAAAAGAGCGCCAACTTGGTCTTTGGAAACCAAGCCTGCGTGCTTACGGGAGATTACATGTATGCAAAGGCTCTGCACCTATACTCTAAGTTTGGCACCCTTGAAGCCATAGAGATTTTAAGCGACGCGGTTATGAAAATGTCTCAAGGACAGCTTATAGAGCTAAGAAACCTTGGGAAGGTCATTGATGAAGAAGTTTACTTTAAAACCATAGACTACAAAACGGGTGCTCTCTTTGGTGCCTGTATGGCCGTGGGAGCCTTGATGGCGGGAAGAGAGGATTATTGGGATTTTTATAAAGTAGGCATATTGGCGGGAAGGGCTTTTCAATTGGTGGACGATGCCCTTGATTATTCTGCAGATGAAGAAAGACTTGGAAAGCCTGCAGGCCTTGACCTTATGGAAGGTAAATGTACTTACCCCTTAATATCTGTACTTCCCAAGCTAACAGAAGATCAAAAGGCTCTCTTTTTCAAAGGAGAGCACCAAGGCTTAAGGAAAATAGTCCTTGAAAAAGGTGGCGTGGAGAAAACAAAGATAAGGGCGATGGAAGAGTTAAACAAAGTTTTAGAATTTATAGAGCCCTTTGACCAAGAGGGAAGTCTTAAAGATCTCTTTATTGGATTAGTCCAAAGGGAGTTTTAAAGGTTAAAATATCCTTATGCTTGATATAGACCTTATACGTAAAAATCCAGACTTTGTAAAGGAAAGGCTTTCTATGAGGGATAAGTCCCTTGCGGAGCTTGTGGATAAGGTGCTTCAGCTTGATACGGAAAGAAGGTCCTTGCTTAGGGATTTGGAAGGGCTTAGGGCAGAAAGGAACGCAAAGAGTAAGGAAATAGGGGCTTTGAAAAAAAGGGGGGAAGATACTTCCCTCCTTGAGGATGATGTGAAGAGGTTAAAGGAGAAGATAGAGCTTTATGAGGAAAAGCTTTCCTTGGTGGAAGAAGAATTTAAGGATGTGATGTTGAAAATACCCAACCTGCCCCATGAAAGCGTGCCCTTGGGGGAGGATGAAAGCTATAACGTGGAAGTAAGAAGATGGGGAAAGCCAAGGGAGTTTTCCTTTGAACCAAAGCCCCATTGGGAAATAGGTGAAAAGCTTGGTATTTTTGACTTTGAAAGGGCTGGGAAGATATCGGGCAGCCGTTTTGTGTTTCTAAAAGGATGGGGTGCCAAGCTGGAAAGGGCTCTTATAAACTTTATGCTTGATATTCACTCAAAGAAGGGCTACAAGGAGGTTATACCCCCCCATCTTGTAAGGCCGGAGGTACTTGTTGGTACAGGACAGCTTCCCAAGTTTGAAGAGGAGTTATACTACTGCCAAAGGGATGACCTTTATCTTATTCCCACGGCGGAGGTGCCCCTTACAAACCTCTTTATGAAGGAGATCCTCCCAGAAGAGGAACTACCCATATATATGGTCTCTTACACCCCTTGCTACAGAAGGGAGGCGGGCTCTTATGGAAAGGATATAAGAGGGATAATAAGGCAGCATCAGTTTAACAAGGTGGAGCTTGTAAAGATAGTAAAGCCAGAAGATTCTTATGATGAGTTAGAAAAGCTTGTGGCGGATGCGGAGGATATTTTAAAGCTTTTGGGACTTCCCTATAGGGTAGTCCTTTTATGTACTGGAGATATGGGCTTTGCCAGTGCAAAAACCTACGATATAGAAGTTTGGTTCCCCTCTCAGGGCAGATACAGAGAGATCTCTTCCTGTTCCAACTGCGAAGACTTTCAGGCAAGGAGGATGAACACAAGGTACAGGGATTCTCAAGGAAAGCTTCACTTCGTCCATACCCTAAATGGCTCTGGCTTGGCTGTAGGTAGAACCTTGGCGGCGATCCTCGAAAACTATCAACAGGAAGATGGCTCTGTCCTTGTGCCAGAGCCCTTAAGGGATTATCTAAGGACGGATGTTATAACTCTTTAACTATAATAATATCACATGCGAAACTATGCAGAAACTTTAAACCTACCTAAAACAGACTTTCCTATGAAGGCAAACCTCCCCGAAAGGGAGCCCCAGATCCTAAAAAAATGGCAAGGCCTTTATCAAAAGCTAAGGGAGATTAACAAAGGTAAAAAGCTTTACCTTTTACACGATGGACCACCCTACGCCAACGGGCATATACACATAGGCCATGCTTTGAACAAGGTGCTAAAGGATGTGATCGTAAAGTATAAGCTTCTTTCTAACTACGACGTGGAGTTTGTGCCCGGATGGGATTGCCACGGATTGCCCATAGAGCAGCAGGTGGAAAAGGAGCTAAAGGGAAAGAAAAAATCAAAAGAAGAGATAGGTAAAGTAGCCTTTAGGAAGCTATGCAGGGATTATGCCAAAAGGTTTGTAGAAATTCAAAAGGAAGAGTTTATACGCCTTGGAGTGCTTGCCGACTGGGAAAACCCCTACATTACCATGGATCCCAGATACCAAGCTCAGGAGATAAGGGAGCTTGGAAGGATCTTTGAAAGAGGCTATGTGATAAAGAGTAAAAAGCCCGTGTATTGGTGCATATACGATAAAACAGCAGAAGCGGAGGCAGAGGTAGAATACTACGAGAAGGAAGACCCAAGCATATACGTGAAATTCCCCGTAAAGGGACAAGAGAACACCTACCTGCTTATATGGACTACCACCCCATGGACTTTGCCCGCAAACCTTGGAGTGATGGTGGGAGAAGAGTATGACTACGTATTCTTTAAAACAGAAAAAGAAATATACATTTTTGCAAAGGCTCTTCTTGAAAGTCTAAAGGCTTACATAGGTTTTGAGGGAAAGATTATAAAGGAGGTAAAGGGCGCAGACCTTGTGGGTATGGAATACTACGCCCCCTACCTGGATAGGGTAAACAAGGTCTATGCCTCGGAATTTGTGGAGCTTTCTACGGGTACTGGGTTGGTGCATATGGCACCGGGGCATGGTAGAGAAGACTACTTGGTAGGCCTAAGGTATGGGCTTGAGGCCTTTGCTCCAGTGGATGACGAAGGGCGCTTTACAGAGGACGCTCCTCAATTTATAAGAGGCAAAAGGGTTTTTGAGGCTAACCCCCTTATAATAGAAGACCTAAGGCAAAGGGGTCTTCTACTTTACGAAGGCAAGATAAAACACTCTTATCCTCACTGTTGGAGATGTAAAAATCCTGTGATCTTTAGGGCTACACCCCAATGGTTCATAACCATGAAAGACCTTAGGGAAAAGTGTTTAGAAGAGATAGAGAAGGTGGAATGGATACCCTCCTATGGTAAAAACCGTATAAAATCTATGGTGGAAAACAGACCCGATTGGTGCATATCAAGACAAAGGTACTGGGGCGTGCCTATCACCGTCTTTTATTGCAAAGCCTGTGGACACGCACTGGCAGATAGGTCTATCTTTGAAAGGATAGCCCACATGGTGGAAAACTCTCAAGAGGGTGCGGATATATGGTTTGAAAAGGGCGTGGAAGAATTGCTACCAGAGGGTATTGTATGTCCAAAGTGTGGTTCAAAGGAGTTTATAAAAGAGGAAGATATCCTTGATGTTTGGTTTGACTCTGGCTCTTCCCATGCCTTTGTGTTTAGAAAAAGGTCTGTAGAAAAGGCAGACCTCTATCTTGAAGGGTCAGACCAGCACAGAGGCTGGTTCCAAGCCTCCCTTTTAGAATCGGTGGCAAGCTACGGAGAAGCCCCCTACAAAGCTGTATTGACCCACGGTTTTACCGTGGATGAAAAGGGAAGGAAGATGTCCAAGTCTTTGGGTAACGTAGTTTCCCCTCAGGAGATCATAAAGGATTATGGTGCAGACATACTTAGGCTATGGGTGGTTTCCGAAGATTACACAGAGGATGTAAGGCTTGGAAAAGGCATAATCCAAAGGCTTGTGGAGGATTATAAAAAGATAAGGAACACTATAAGGTTTCTTCTTGGAAACTTGTACGACTATTCACCAGAAAAGGCCATAGCCTACGAAAGCTTGCATACCTTTGACCGTTGGATGTTATCTTATCTTCAAAAGTTCCTAAAACAGGTGCATCAATATTACCAAAGCTATGCTTTCCATAGGGTTTACCATCTTATTAGAAACTTTTGCTCTGTTGAACTTTCAAGCATATACCTTGATGTTTTAAAAGACAGGCTTTATATTTACGGGGAGGACAGCTGGGAAAGAAGGTCTGCCCAAAGCGTGCTTTATAGCCTTGCCCAAGCCCTTATAACCTCCATAGCGCCCTTTTTAAGCTTTACGGCGGAAGAAGCATGGGAACATCTTCGCAAGATAGATCCACAACTTCCCGAGAGTGTCTTTATGTTCTCTATTCCCTCTCCAAGAGAAGACCTAATAGACCAAGAGCTTTTAAAGGACTATGAATATATCCTATCTTTGAGAGAGGAAGTGATGGCAGCCATAGAGCTGGCAAGAAAAGATAAAACCATAAACCATCCTTACGAAGCAAAGGTGTATCTGTGGGGCAAAAACTTGGAGATAGCTCAAAAGCACGAGGACTATCTTAAGTATCTCTTTACGGTAAGTTATGTGGTCTTTTCGGAAGGAGGAGATTACATAAGGCAGGCAGAATCTTTAAAAGAGGTGTGGGTAGGAGTTTCAAGGGCAGAGGGCAAAAAGTGTCCAAGGTGCTGGTTGTACTATCCAGAGGAGGAGTTTGAAGGAGAAGTATGTAATAGGTGTGCAAAGGTTTTACAAAGGGTATAAATTTATTCCTTTGGAGGTATTAAAATGCAACAAAATATACCCATCATAGAGCTTCTTAAAGAGGAAACAGGTCCAATTCTTATAGCCAGTCACGAAAACCCGGATGCGGACACTTTGGGAAGTGCCTTAGCCTTGTATCTTTTCCTTAAGAAAAAGGGAAAAAAAGTTTTTGTGGGTTGTAAAGATATGGTGCCTCACTTTTTGGACTTTCTGCCGGGAGCCCAAGAGCTGATAAAATTGCCTGTGGAGGATGTTTTTAGCCTTGCCCTTGTGGTAGATGCAAGCGGTTTTCCCCGGGTGAACGCACCAATAAAAGCCTTTAGGAGGGCAAGGATAGACCACCACATAGGCGGAGAGTTTTATGGAGAGTATGATTATATAGACCCAGAAGCACCTTCTACTACTGCCCTTATATACAGGCTTTTGTGTGCTTGGGACAAATCTGCCATTGATGAGGACATAGCGGAAAACTTATATGCAGGCCTTGCAACGGATACGGGCTTTTTCAAGTACTCCAATACCAACGCGGAAACCTTTGAGTTGGCAAAAGAGCTTGTAGAGTTGGGTGCAAAGCCCCACTGGACTTTTGTAAAATTTGCGGAAAGGGAAAGTATAAACAAGCTAAGGCTTATATCAAAGGTGCTTGAAACTCTCTCTTTGGAGGAAGAGGGCTTGGTGGCAGGCATTACCATCTTTGACCGTTTCTTTAAGGAAACGGGTTGTCAATACGCCGACAGTGAAGGTCTTGTCAACTATCCAAGGTCTTTGGAGGGCGTTGAAGTAGCTTACGCCTTAATAGAAAAGCCCGAGGAAAACTTATGGAAGGTGTCTTTGAGGTCTAAGGGAAAGGTTGACGTGGCAAAGATAGCAGAGTCCCTTGGTGGAGGCGGCCACAAGTACGCTTCGGGTTGTAAGATAAAGGGTAGCTATGAGGAGGTTAAAGAAAGGTTGCTAACTGCCATAAGGGAAGGGCTTCAAAGGGATGGGCTAATAAAAAAGGTCGTAGGCCAAGGAGCCTAAGTACTCTCTTATGGCTTTGTAGCTATCGTGAAGCACGCTCATGCGAGGAATAAAGCTGTAAAGGTTATACCTTTTATCCTGCTTAAAGTCGGTGGGATAGGGTAAAACTTCAAGCCCAACCTTTTGATAGGCCTTTACCGCCCTTGGCATATGGTATGCCGATGTTATAAGGATCGGCTTTTTAAATCCTTTTTTTTCGCACATTTCCTTTACGTAAAGGGCGTTTTCATAAGTATTGGTGCTTTTTGTATCGGTTAATATACTCTTTCTTTCAACGCCAAGCTCCTCTAAAAGCTGCTTCATTATCTCTGCCTCTGGAAGGCTTCCCAAGGGAGAACCACCAGAAAGAATTATGGGAAGTCCGTACTTTTTGTGAAGTATAAAGCCTGTAAGGAGCCTTTTTGTAGAATCCTCCTTTAGTATGCCTGTATTGTAAGAGCCTCCACCCAAAACCACTAACACATCCCCTTCAACCTTTTGGGGAACAGGGTAAGCCCTTTCCAGGGGTCTATAAAGCATATCCTTTACAGGCTCCACCGACAATAGGTACATACTAAAAGCTCCGAAGAAAGCCAAAAAGCTTGCGATCTTTTTCCTTGACAAAAAGCCTATTAGCAAAAAGAGAAGTATAAAAAGGGATGGAGGCAGTATTAAAAAAGTAAGCAGTTTCTTTATAAAAAAACTCATCTACCTTTTCTTACACCGATGAGTACGTTTTCCACTTCTTTACGCTTGGCTACATCCATTAAAGCCACTACAAACTTATGGGCTACTTCTTCGTCTGCTTCTATTACCATAGTTTTTGGCTTTTTTTCTTCTATCTGTTTCTCTATATCCTCAAGGCTTACATCCCTGCCACCAACCTGATACCTCCCCTCTCTTAATACCTGCACTCTGTAGACCTCAAGGGTGGTCTTTTCACCCTCCTTTGCAAAGGGAAGCTTTACTGCCAAGAAGGTTATAGGCGATTGGAAGGCGAGCACTGCAAGGAATAAAAAGACTGCCAGAAGGGTATCCACAAGGGGTACCACATCTATGTATGCTCTTTCTTCATAACTTAGCCTTTTTTTCCTTCTCATCTTATCATCCTTATTATACGTTAAATTACGCT
>JBKBNZ010000005.1:18855-29952 GCA_046294875.1 Aquificaceae bacterium
CCGCTAAAGAGAATGCCAAAACCCCAAAGCATTAAGGTTCTCAGTTCGCCAATCTGTCTTTGAATAGATTCCTTTAAATCGCTGATTTGCTTTTGGGTAGTTTCCTTTAGGTCATCAATCTGTTTTTGCAAAGCCTTTTGTCCCTCTTCTACTTTTACTTCCACCCTTATAAGCCTATCTCTATCCTCTTGAGTAAAGGGCACTTCTTTGGCTGTTGAAAAACTACAAAAGCTTAACAGAGCTATTATCAGCAAAAACAGTTCTCTCATAGTCAAAATCATACTTCTTAAATAGTTATCCGTCAATTTATTTTCTCTGTAGGGACAATTCACGAATTGCCCTAATTAAGCAGCTTTTGAACCGCCCCTACAGTTTTTTTCATCTTACCATCCTTATTATCTCAAAAACCTCTTCCTCTAAACTATCCAGTATGTTGTTACCCCATATTTTAAAAAGCCAGTAAGCCAATAAAGCAGGTATAGCCACCGCGAGGCCTGTGGCGGCGGCAACCAAAGCCTCGCTTATTCCCTTTGAAAGCAGGGGTATTGCCGTCTCTGGGTCTGACAGGGCAAAGGCAGAAAAGACCTTTATAAGTCCCGTTATGGTACCAAACAAGCCTATAAGGGGTGCTACGCTTGCCACCGTAGAAAGTAAAGCCAAATTCTTTTCCAACTTTGGCGCAAGCAGGGAAAGCTCAAAGTCAAGAGCCTTTATCATCCCATCCTTGGTAAGTTTCCCCTCTTTGTACTTTTCCAATAGGTCTTTAAGGATAAGGGACATATGGGAGTTATCCACGGAGAGAAGTTTAATAGCACCCTCTACGTCTTCCTTTGCCAGAAGAAGTTTTACATCCTTTATAACCTTGCCCTTGTATTTAGAGGTTAAAAAGCTTAAAAGCCTTTCCAGTATGATAGCCCAAGATACTATAGAAAGGAAAAGAAGTGGGTACATGGCAAGACCGCCTTTTTGTAAAAGCTCTATAAAGCCTTCCATTTTATCTTACCTCACACTTTGGCAAACCTTGTTTTAGTCTATTGTACACCTTTAAATCCTCTGGAGATGCATTAGCCAAGTCAAACCTGTTTAGCATACAGCTTGCATCTCTTCTGGCGCCAAGCTCAATCAATATATTTGCAGCCTCAAGGACTGCAGGATTGTAGTAGCTCTCTCCCTTGTAGTTAAGGCTTATCTCCACAAAGTTTTCAAGGGCTTTTTTCTTATCCTTCTTTCTTAACTCAAGCCCATACATATAAAGCGCTTGACCTCTAAGGCTTTTGCTGGGACTTTTCAAGAGATATTCTAAAAGAGAAGTATCTTTGGACTGTTTGTACAGTTCTAATAGATACCTTTCAAACTCCTCATCCCTGTATCCTGCTTTTATGAGTTCTTGAGCTAAGGGTAGAGCAGATTTGGTCTCTCCTATACTTAGGTACATGCCTATAGCTTTGACCTTATCTTGGGGGCTACCTTCCGACAAAAGGTCTGCAAGGCTTTTCCTGTCGCCTACGGAGGTGTATATGTTTATGATCTCATCCCTTGCCCTTTTTCTGTCCTCTTCCAACGGGGCTTCTTTGTAAACCTTGTAAAGAAGGATTAACTTTTTACCCGCATCCTCTTCAAGCTCTGCAAGTTTAAGTATGGCCTTAAACTTAAGGGGTGTATCAAGGAGCTTTATAAGCTCTCTTTCCGCTTCTCTTTTATCACCCTTCTGGGCTTTGATAAGGGCAAGCTGGTAGATAACTTCTGGAGGTGGTTTTTTTTCCTTTGCTACAAAATCTTCAAGGACTCTTTCCAGTTCTTCGTCCTTTGTATCCTTAAAGTCAAGAAGCGCCAAGACCGCTTGTCTTGCCTCTTGGCTATCGGGAAATCTTCTTAGCACTTGGTAGTAAATATCCTTAGCCTTCTTTGTATCTCCAAGGTTATAGTAGCTGTCTGCTTCTTTTAAAAGAGCCTTTGGCTTTAGTGGGCTATCAAGGGGAACTTTACTGAAAAACTCCGCAGACCTTCTGTAATCGTTCTCTATAAAGTAAGAGACTCCTAAAAGGTATAGCTCCTCCGGTGAATTTCCCTTTAAAAATCCCCTGGCAAGCCTCGCATTGCCCAGCATAAGGGCAGACCTTGCACTAAGAAGTCTTGCCCTTTCTTCATTCCTTCCCCTCAAAAGGTCTATGACTTCTTTGTACCTTTTCATGTTATACAAAGCCAAAGCTTTGTAATAGGGGTCTTCAAAAAAGCTCAAGGCTCCCAACCAATCGTCCCTTCTAAACCTTTCCCAGCCCATGTACTCCTTGTAAAGGTCTGGATATTTTTTAGAGACTTCCCTTAGCGTGCTTTCCATATCTTCCCCAGACCAGTAAAGTGATTCCAAAAGCCAAAGGTAGTCTTCCCGGTCTTTATCCTTTTTATCTCTTAGCAGTTGAACAGCCCTTCTATAATCTCCCATCTTTATGGAGGAATAGGCTGCATACCTTATATTCCCAGCTTCCAAAAAGTTCAAAAGGGCAAGGTTATAATCCTTTGAGTTGTAAGCTATGATCCCTGCCTTTTCTAAAAAGCCTTTATTTTTCGTGATGTTATACAAGAGCCTTGAAAGGTACACATCCCTTTCCGATATAAAGGCGTAAAGTTCTTTGGAAAGCTGTGGGTCTATGCTTTCCAGTATGCTTGCATACCTTAGGGCTTGGTTTTCCCTTTTTTCCTTGTACTCTATTAGGGCAAGGTAATATAGAGCTACTTTCCTGTAGGGTCTTCCGGGTTCTGAGTATTTAGAAAATATAGCCTTGGCTTTCTGTAGATCTCCGGAAAAGTATCTAAGTATACCAGACCTTAAAAGAGTGCTGTCTTTGTAAAAGGGATCTTCTATCCCTTGGGCAAAGCGGGATGCATACTCGCAGTATTGAATAAAGACCACATTCTCACAAGAGGGCGTGGCTTCTTTGCCCTCCTTTATCTCTTTTACTGCTTTCCAAAGATTGTTTTGGTTCTCTGGAACAGTTCCCTTTAACACCAGGCTAAGGGCATAGTAGGCTTCGCAGGCAGCTTGGCGGTACATGTGGGAAACTTGGCAGGAGTTTTTAAAAAACTCCAAAGCTCTGTCCTTCTGGTCTTCTGAATAGGCAATTATTCCCATCACATACTCTGCCATAGGTTTAAAGGGAGAGTTGGGTATAACTACTACTTTACCAAGCTCCTCTTTAGCAAGGTCATACCTACCCCTTAGGTAATAATCCACTCCCAACCTATATGATAGGACGTCCTTTGGCTCTCCGCAGCTAATTCCTGCATTCTTCTCTATGGGCTTTACGGGCGTAAACTCCATACTCTTTGGAGCCTCAAAGACAAGGTAAGAAAGGTTTAACTCCTTCGCTTTTGGCAGGGGTAAGCTTTCCGGTGGGCTAAGCTTGGGCTTTTCCTCGCGGAGCTCCCCTATGAATTCAACCCTTACGTCAAACTCCTTGGTTATCTGCTGAGCGAAAAGAGAACTTATCAAAAAGAGCAAACTAAAGAGCTTTGTGAGCTTCCACATAATAATCTCCCAAATGACATGTTATGTTTAGCTGTATTATAACATTCCTATCCCTTTCCATATGGATCAAGGAATAGCTGGCGTTGTCACAACCAAAAGACCAAAACTTGGAAAGGTCTATATTAAGAAGAGCACAGTACATGGCTCTCATGGGCACCGTGTGGGAAACGACCGCTATGGTTTGACCCCAGTGTTTTTCCTTTACATAGTTTAGAAAATTTTTTACTCTTTCATACACCTGCGGCAGGCTTTCTCCACCCTCAAAGCATACCTTGTGAGGCTCTTCAAGCCACCTTTTAAACTCCTGCGGAAACTTCTCCTGCACTTCTTGAACCAACATACCAGACCAAACACCATGGTCTATCTCTATAATTCTCCTGTCGGGAATAACTTCTATACCTTTTCCTTTCACCAAGCTTAAAGCTGTTTGCATGGTCCTTTTTAAGGGAGAAGAGTAAACGGCATGAAGGGTAATATCCTTAAAGTGTTCTTCAAGCAGCTTTGCCTGCTTTTTCCCTCTTTCCGATAGTTCTGGGTCAAGCAAGCCTTGATATCTTCCTATGGGATTCCATTCGCTCTCTGCATGCCTTACAAGGTAAAGCTTTACCATATTCCCATCTCCATAAGAACTTCGCTGTAAGCCCTTACTCCCTCTCCCAGGACTATTCCAAAGCCAAGCTTTTTAAGGGCTACCTCCAACGTACCCACAAGCATAAGGCCATCCTTTGGCTCTACGCCCATGTGAGATATGCGAAAGATCTTGCCCTTTAGTTCATCCTGTCCGCCTGCCACCCTTATACCAAGCTTTAACAACTCTTTCCTAATATCCTCTGCCCTTTCCGACCATATGGCGCTTACAGAAAGGGAGGGGTTCTGGGCAAACCTACTTAGACCTAAAGCCTCCATAGCTTTTAAGGTTCCTTTTGATAAAGCCCTGTGCCTTTTTTCCACCCTTTCCATACCTTCTTCAAGGAGAAGCTCCAAGGATTCCTTCATGGCAAGAATAAGGCTTATGGCAGGCGTCCAAGCAGTCTGTCCCTCTTTTTGTTTTGAAAGCTCTTTTTTTACGCTAAAGTAAAAAGCTCTATCCACCAACCTTTTCTCCGCTTTTTGAGAAAACCAAAGAACAGAAAGTCCCGGAGGAAGTAAAAAGCCCTTTTGAGACCCTCCCACTATCACATCAAGCCCCCATTGGGATGGTTTTATATGGTAAACGCCCAAGGCGGTGATGGCGTCCGCAACGCATAGAACGTTAAACTCTTTGCATATCTGTCCTATCTCTTTCGCAGGATGGTAGGCACCCGTTGATGTTTCCGATATCTGAAAGAGAACCCCTTTGCAGTTGGGATTTTCCTTTAGAAGTCTTCTTAACTCCTCTGGTTCTGCAGATTTGCCCCATTCCACCTTGTACTCAATGGGCTTTAGCTTCCAGTGTTGGGATAGCTTTAGCCATCTCTCTCCAAACTTGCCGCCGTTTATAACAATTACCCCATCCCCTTCTTGGAAGAAGTTCAAAATACTTGCTTCCATAGCACCCGTGCCCGAGGATGCAAAAAAAACAAAGTTTTCAGAGTCTTCCTCCAAAAGTCTTTTAAAAAGCTCTCTAACTTCCAAGAAAGACCTTCTGAACTCCTCGGTGCGATGGTGGATTATCTGCCTTCCAAGGACTTCTCTAACTCTCTCTGGAATTTCCACAGGCCCCGGCGTAAAGATCCTTTCCTTTTTCATGTAGAATATTTTACTCCGAATGCTTGGCTTATCCTTTGCCCTTTTATCCTCTTTATTTTGGGGTACCAACGACTATTTAAACAAAAGGCTCTTGTTAAAGGGATTGGATGAAAACTTTGTTCTTTGGGTTCGCTTTCCCATAGCCTCTTTACTTTTAACCCCCTTGGGCTTCTACTATTGGGACATGAGCTGGAAGCTTTTTCTTTATAGCCTTGTATGGTTGCCTCTTGAGATCATGGGAGGCTTACTGTTTATAAAGGGTCTAAAGTACGCCTCTTTATCTTCCGCCATGTCCTTCTATTCTTTTGTACCGGTATTTTCTGCCCTCTTTGGATGGCTGTTTCTTTCTGAGAGCCCTTCCCTTTTGGGAGCTTTTGGGATAGCTATGATAATTATGGGTAGCCTTATCCTTGTGGGTTTTTCACCAAGGGAGTTTTTTAGGAAAAACAGGGGAGTAATATACATGCTACTTTCTACCGCCTTTTTTGGCTTTAACGTGATCTTGGGGAAGTTATCGGTAGTAGAAAGTAATAGCATATTTTTCAGCTGGTATTACTCCCTTCTTATGGCTTTTGGTTTGCTCGTCTTTGTAAAGCCCAAGAATATAATTAACTGGGAAAGCTATAAACATTGGGAAGTTCCAACGGTGGGAATCCTCTTTGCCTTAGGGGATATTTTCTACAACTTGGCCCTTCTTTTAACCTTATCTTCCTACGTGGCTTCTGCAGAAAGGTTTTCCCTTCTGGTAGCGCTTCTTTACGGAAGGCTGTTCCTTGGAGAAAGCTTAAGAGGTTTTCTTTTGCCTTCCTTCCTTATGATAGTGGGAAATGTGCTTATGGCGTTGGGTTAAGATAGGTGTTTTTGTAGTTTATATAGTTGCTTGCAGATTCTTTTATTAGGTTGACCTCTTCCTCTTTTAGGTCTCTTACTATCTTTGCAGGAAAGCCTGCTACTAAAACACCGGAGGGAAACTTTTTGTTGGGTGTAAGAAGGGCGCCCGCACCCACCAGTACGTAATCCTCTATCTCCACACCATCCATAACAACAGCCCCCATACCTACCAAAACATAGTTTCCTATCTTACAGCCATGCAGTATAACCCTGTGTCCAACGGTTACATAGTCTCCTATGATGGTGGGATAGGTATGGTGGGTTACGTGTACAACAGAATTGTCTTGTAGGTTTGTCCCCTTACCAATGCGTATGTAATTAACATCTCCTCTTACCACAGTACCGTACCAGACAGAAGAGTCCTCACCTATTTCCACATCGCCTATTACCACCGAGTTTTCCGCCAAAAAGACCGAGGGGGCAATTTTTGGGAAAATTCCTTTGTAAGGTAGTAAAAGAGCCATAATTTAATATTTTATGAGAATAGCCCTAACAAGAAGCCAAGAAGATATACAAAAAGACAGGATCCTTTTTGAAAAAGAAGGCTTTGAGGTTGTCCCACTTCCCTTGATAGAGGAGGAAGCCTTAGAGTTTGAAATTCTTCCCTTATCCTTTGATTACATCGTATTTCAAAGTCAAAGGGCGGCAAGATATTTCCTTTCAAAGTACAGGCTTAAAGGGGAGAAGATAGTGGTGGTTGGTGAAAAAACAAAGAAGGCCGTGGAGGAGTTTGGCTATGAAGTTTGGGCGATGCCAGAAAACTACTACGGAGAGGAAATTGTTAAACTCTTTAAAGGCCTAAATGGGAAAGTCCTGATTCCAAGGTCTGCTGTAGGTAGGGACGAGGTTATAGAGGGATTGAAAAGCTTAGGCTTGGATGTGTATGCCGTAGATGTTTACAGGGTAAAGGAGAAGCTCTATGATAAAGATTATCTTTGTGATGTGTTATCTAAGGTTGATGCCCTTTTCTTTGCCAGTCCCTCTGCCGTAAGGGGGCTTATTGCAAACTTGCAAAAGCAAGAGATCACAAAGCTTTTACAAAGCAAAAAGGTTTTATGCATTGGCAAAACTACAAAAGAATTCCTAAAAAGGGAGCTCTTCATAGAGGCTCTAATGCCGGAAAAACCTACTGTGGAAGAAGTGGCAAAGCTTCTAAAAAGGCTGGCATAAATTTTGCGTAATAAAAATATAGACCATGCTTCAAAGGACGATCCTTGAAGATATAGAGCTTGAGGGTATAGGGATCCACAGCGGGGAGGTTTCGAAGATAGTACTCCATCCCGAGCCAGAAAACACAGGGATAAGGTTTTTGGTGGAGGGCGAATACATACCAGCAAACTACAGATACGTACTTGGCACAGACCATGCGACCCTTTTGGGAAAGGGAGGGAAAAGGGTAAGCACCGTGGAACATCTTTTGGCAGTTTTATACATGCTTGGCGTAGACAACCTAACCGTAGAGTTCTTAAAGGGTTATGAGGTTCCCATCTTTGACGGAAGCGGTTATCAATTTTACAAGCTTTTAAAGGATAGGGTTTATTTTCTGTCAGAGGAGACAAAAGTCTTAGAGATAAGGGAAGCTTTTGAAATTAAAAACTGCAAAGGCTACATAAGGGCAGAGCCTGCGGAAGGCTTTTGTGCCCTTTATAAAGGTTATGTAAAGGGTATATTAGAGGAGGGTATTGCCCAGTACTGCGGGAATGCTAAAGAAGTAGTTTTTGCCAGAACCTTCTGCTATGAGGAGGAGGTGGAATATTTACTTCAAAAGGGACTTGCCAAGGGCGGAAGCCTGAAAAATGCGGTGGTTATAGGTAAAGGTTATGTTTTAAACCCGGAGGGAATGAGGTCAAAGGACGAGCCCATAAGACACAAGCTTTTAGACCTTATAGGAGACTTGAGCCTGCTGGGCTATAGATTAAAGGGGCGTATATTCTCTTACCTTGGTGGCCATGCCTTGAACTATCACTTTGTAAAAAGTCTTGCAGAAAGCTCCCTTTCCACGATTTCTAAGTCTTCTCTCGTATCAACGCCGTGATAGTAGTTTTGGGTGGTTATAACCTTTATGGGGTAGCCCCTTTCAAGAAGTCTTAGCTGTTCAAGGGATTCTAAATCTTCCAGAAAACCCTTTGGCATGCTGGTAAAGGCAAGCAGAGCATCTCTTCTAAAGGCATATATACCCACATGCTTAAGGGGGTATACCTCAGAGGGCTTTTTCATGTAGGGTATAGGAGACCTTGAAAAGTAAAGAGCCCTCCCATCTTTTTGGATTACCACCTTTACAGAGTTGGGATCCTTGTACGCCTTTTCATCTTTAAGGGCAAGGGTGGCCACGGGCTCCTCTTCAAGGGCCTCAAAAAGCCTTTCCACATCCTCCTTATACACAAAGGGTTCATCCCCTTGGTAGTTTATAACAAGGTCTACATCTTCGTCCTTTATAGCATAGGCTACACGGTCGCTTCCGGAGGGCAGATCAGAGGGTGTATACTTTACCTCTACGGGAAGGTCTTTGACCGCCGCATGTATCCTTTCATCATCGGTGGCAAGCATAACCCTTTCTCCAGTTTTCAAACAACCTTCCACCACCCATCTTATAAGGGGCTTTCCAAGAAGGTTTAAAAGAGGCTTCTCCTTTAACCTCGTGGAGGCAAGCCTTGAAGGGATAACTATTAGCCTTTTCATCTAACAAGCTCTTTTCTTCTTAAGAGTTTTACATACTCCTCAAGGGCTATTCTTTCTTGTTCTATATATGCCTTTTCCCTTTCAATAAGATTATCCCAATCCACCTTGTGGGCATCAAACCAAGGACCATCACAACAGGCAAGCACATACTTATCCTCAAGCCTTACCCTACACGTTAAACACAAACCAACCGCATCCAACATATGGACGTTTACCATGCTCTTTATGGGAGTGTTTGGATACAAAGCTATAAGGCTTTTGGAAAGTCTATTACTTCCCACAGACACCACAAGGTCTGCATCAAAAACCCTTAAACTCTCATCATGGACGATCTCATCAAATAGCTCTTGCGCCTTTTCTCTTAGACAAAAATCTTCCCATGTATGCTGTAAAGTTATGGAGTTTCCCCTTTCCTTTAGCGCCTTTGCTATCATAAGGGCTGGCGCTATGCCCCAAGAGTAGGTGTAAAAGACAACCTTACCGTAATTTTCTATGGGAAAGGGTTTTCCGAGAGGTCCTGCCACGTAGTAAAGTTCTTGGGCTTCTTCCACAAGCTCAAGGCTTGTCCTTCCTACAACCTTTACAAGGCATGTGAAGCCTCCGTCAAAGGTTTCAAGCACACTAAGGGGGATGGGCTCCGATAACTCTGTGGGCTGTATCATTACAAACTGGCCTGGCTTTGCCGTAGCTACATGCTCTGCGGATATTTTAAGCAGATAGGCATCGTGAGAGATCTTTGTTTTTTCAAGTATTAAAGGCATAATACTATTTTATCAACTCACCCACTTTGAATATAGGCAAGTAAAGGGCTATAAGGATCAATCCAACCACACCACCTATAAAGACTATCAACATAGGCTCTATAAGCTTTATCATACCCTCCACAGCTTTATCAAATTCATCTTCGTAAAACCTTGCCACCGCTTCAAGCATTTCGTCAATCTTACCCGTATCTTCACCAACTCTAATCATGGCTATTATTAGCTTTGGGAACATGCCCGTATTGTCAAGAGCCTTGAACATGGGCGAGCCTTCTATTACATCCTTTTTAGCCTTTTCTAAGGCTTCTTTTATGATAACATTTCCAGCAACTTTACCAGCTATATCGAAAGCTCTTTCTAAAGCCACACCGCTTGTAAAAAGGGTTGCCATAGACCTTGAAAACTTAGCCATGGTACTCTTCATCACAAGCTCTCCCATTTTTGGAGCTCTAAGCATAAAGGCGTGGACTCCTTTTCTAAACTGGTAGCTGTTATTCATAAGAAACCTGAAGAGAAAGGAAAAGCCCACTATAAAGGCTATGATATATAGGAGATTAGACCTCAAAGCGTCCGATGCGGCCATTAACATTTGAGTAGGAAGTGGAAGCTCACCACCAAGCCCCTTGTATAACTCTGCGAAGGTGGGAACCAAGAAGTAAAGTATACCGCTTACTATGGCAGTGGATATTATCACCACAAAGGTAGGATAAAAAGAGGCACTCATTATTTTGCTTTTTATAAAGGCCATCTTTTCGTAGTATTCTGCCGCTCTCATTAAAGCCAAATCAAGATTACCAGTTTCTTCACCTACGCTAACCAAATTTACTACAAACTCTGGGAATACAGATGGAAACTTTGCCATGGAGGCACTTATGGGCATTCCTTCGCTTATCATCCTTGCCACTTCTTTGCTTGCATCGGCGAGCTTTTTGTTGGGTAGCTGTTCTGCTAATATATTTAATGCTTCTACCACACTTAATCCAGCCCCAACCATACTTCCAAGCTGTCTGCAAAAAAGAGAAAGATCTCTATCTTTTACCTTCCCACCGAAAGAAACGTTGATGCTGCTTAATCCCTTTTTCTTTTCCTCTTCAAGAGAGCTAACACTTATAACCGTTAATCCCTTACTCTGTAGGTCTGCTGTTAAGGTATCCGAGTCTGGATATTCTGCTACCGTTTCTATAAGCCTTCCACTCTCATCAAAGGCTTTATACTTATACTTTGGCACTTTTAACTCCCCCTTCCAAGCATTCTTTCAAGTTCTTTCACATCGGGTGAATATTTAAAAGCATCCTCAATGGTTATAAGCCCAGATTTATAGAGTCCATACAGAGATTGGTTCATGGTTTGCATGCCGGTTTGGGATTGGCCGGCTTGCATAAGAGAGTAAACCTGCTGTAGTTTATTTTCTCTTATAAGGTTCCTTATGGCGGTATTTGGTATTAAAAGCTCGTAGGCAAGTACTCTACCACCTCCTACCTTGGGTAAAAGCCTTTGAGATATAACACCCTG
>JBKBNZ010000006.1:0-23725 GCA_046294875.1 Aquificaceae bacterium
AAAAATAAGGTTAGGAGGTTAAAGGATGAAGAAAGTGGAAGCTATCATCAAGCCCTTTAAGCTTGACGAGGTAAAGGATGCCTTGGTGGAAATAGGCATAGGTGGTATGACGGTTACAGAGGTAAGGGGTTTTGGACAACAAAAGGGGCATACGGAGATATACCGAGGAACCGAGTACGTTATAGACTTTCTCCCAAAGGTAAAGATTGAGGTGATAGTAAGGGATGAAGATGTGGAGAAGGTAGTCCAAACCATAATCAAGACGGCACAGACAGGAAGGGTAGGAGACGGAAAGATCTTTATCATCCCCATAGAGGAAGTTATAAGGATACGCACCGGTGAAAGGGGCGAGCAAGCAATATGAAAATCTTATAAAAGGAGGTAAAAGATGCCCAAGTATTCACCAGAAGAGGTTTTAAGCCTCATTGAACAGGAAGGGGTCCAGTATGTGGACCTAAGGTTCTCTGACCTTTTCGGTCAGTGGCAACACTTAACCATCCCAGCCTATGAGCTTTCCCTTAGCACCTTTGAAGAGGGAAGGGGCTTTGATGGATCCTCCATAAGGGGTTGGCAGTCTATCCACGAATCGGACATGATCGCCATACCAGACCCAACTACCGCCTTTATAGACCCCTTTATGGAGCCCAAGACCCTTGTGATGGTATGCGATATATACGACCCTATTACAAGGGAAAGGTATAGCAGAGACACAAGGTATATAGCTCAAAAGGCAGAGCAGTACCTAAAGCAAACGGGCATTGGAGACACCGCCTACTATGGACCTGAGGCTGAGTTTTTCATATTTGACTCCATAGAGTTTGGTACAGGCTCCAACTATGCCTTTTGGAGGGTAGATTCGGAAGAAGGCTGGTGGAACAGGGAGATTGCCTCTTCGGGCTACAAGATACCCCATAAAAGGGGATACTTCCCAGTACCACCTTTGGACAAGCTTCAAGCTCTAAGAAATGAGATGGTTTCCATCATGTCCCAGCTTGGCATAGTGGTGGAACTCCATCACCACGAGGTTGCCAGCGCCGGTCAAGGAGAGATAGACATAAGGTACGATTCTCTTTTAAACCAAGCAGATAAGCTCTTTCTGTATAAGTACATAGTTAGGATGGTTGCTCATAAATATGGAAAGTTTGCCACCTTTATGCCAAAGGTGCTTCCCAACGACAACGGGTCTGGTATGCATACCCACTTTTCCATATGGAAGGAAGGACAGAACCTCTTTGCGGGCTCTGGATATGCTGGCGTGTCCGACATATGCCTGTATGCCATAGGCGGTATTTTAAAACATGGACCTGCCTTGACTGCCTTTACAAACCCCACCATAAACTCTTACCACAGGCTCGTGCCCGGCTTTGAAGCCCCCGTAAGGCTTGCCTACTCTGCCAGAAACAGGTCTGCCGCCATAAGGATACCCATGTACTCTGCCTCACCAAAGGCCAAAAGAATAGAGATAAGGTTCCCAGACCCCACCTGCAACCCATACCTTGCCTTTGCTGCCATATTGATGGCTGCCATAGACGGTATAGAAAACAGAATACATCCGGGAGAACCCTTTGATAAGGATATATACTCCCTGCCACCGGAGGAACTAAAGGACATACCCCAGCTTCCCGGATCCTTGGAAGATGCCCTGAAAGCCCTTGAAAGGGATTATGAGTTTCTCTTAAAAGGTGGCGTTTTCACCGAGGAGATTATCCAACTGTGGATAGAATCCAAGCGTAAGGAGATAGACGAGATGAGGTTTATACCCCATCCAAAAGAGTTTGAACTTTACTTTGATATTTAAGTAAAAAACCCCCGCCCCCTCACGGGGGCAAAGGAGGAGATAAGATGAGTCGCCTGTTAGGTATTATACCATTGCTTTTGTTCAGTTTTGCCTTTGCCCAAGAGGAAGCCCCAAAGTTGGACACAGGAGACACCTCATGGATCATAGTAGCCACTGCCTTTGTTATGCTGATGACCATACCGGGGCTCGCCCTCTTTTACAGCGGCTTATCAAAGGGTAAGTCTGCACTAAACACCATAGCCATGTCCTTTGTTGCCTTTTCCCTTGTAAGCATACTTTGGATCGTCTATGGATACGCCTTTGCCTTTGGAGAGGATATAGGGGGCATAATAGGAAAGCCCACCAAAATACTTTTGGAAGGAATAGGCGTAGAAAGCCTTTCCGGTACAGTGCCCGAGTACATCTTTGTAGCTTTTCAGCTTACCTTTGCTGCCATAACCGTTGCCCTTGTTAGCGGTGCACTGGTGGAGAGGATAAGGTTTTCCGCATGGATTCTCTTTTGCCTTTTGTGGATGAGCCTTGTTTATGTTCCCATAGCCCATTGGGTCTGGGGGGATGGTTTTCTGGCAAAGCTTGGAGCCCTTGACTTTGCAGGCGGTACAGTTGTTCATATAAACTCTGGCGTGGCTGCCTTGGTAGGTGCCATCCTCTTGGGAAGAAGGCAAGAAGCCACCTTGTTACCTCACAATCTACCCATGGTGGCAACGGGTGCTGGTTTGCTGTGGTTTGGGTGGTTTGGTTTTAATGCAGGCTCGGCTTTGGCTGCCAACGGGCTTGCTGCTACTGCCTTTTTAAACACCAACACAGCCACCGCCATGGCTGCCCTCTCTTGGATGTTCACCGAATGGCTGTACTCTAAAAAGCCCACCCTTTTGGGTATTGCCTCCGGGGCGATCGCAGGGCTTGTAGCCATAACTCCTGCCGCAGGCTTTGTAGATATAAAGGGTAGCCTTGTTATAGGCTTGCTTGCAGGTATAGTTTCCTTTTTTGCGGTAGCCTATCTAAAGCCCAAGCTTGGCTATGATGATGCCTTGGACGTTTTTGGAATACACGGCGTTTCCGGAACCTTGGGAGCTTTGCTTACAGGTATTTTTGCAAACCCTGTGATTAACGAAGCAGGAAAGGGGCTTCTTTACGGAAACCCTAACCAATTAATCATACAAGCCCTTTCGGTCATAGCCACCATAATTTATACAGCCGTAGCCACAGCTATAATACTCCTTGTTATAAAAGCCTTAGTTGGCTTGAGGGTAGATAGGGAAGAGGAAGTCCTGGGCGTGGATACAAGCCAACATGGAGAAAATGCTTATAACCTGTAAGGAGCCAAGCATGAGGGTACTTATCCTAAAGAACTCCCCCTTGGAAGGTCCGGGCACCATGGAGGACTTTTTCCACAAGCATTCCATAAGCTACAGGATAGTGGAGGCAGGCTTGGGAGAGAAAATACCATCCCTTGAAGGATACAGCCATCTTGTGGTGCTTGGAGGACCTATGGGAGTCTATGAGAAGGATAAGTACCCCTTTCTGAAAGAGGTAGCCCTTGCCATGGAAAGGGCCTTAAAGGAAGGAATAAGGGTGCTCGGTATATGCCTTGGTGCCCAGCTTTTTGCCCATGTTCTTGGGGCAAGGGTATATCCTGGAAAGGGCAAGGAGATAGGTTGGCTCCCCATCAGAGCAACTCAAGAAGGGATAAAGGATGAGGTTTTTAGTAGCATCCTTGACCCCTCGGGTTCTGCCATAGTTTTTCAATGGCATGGAGACACCTACGACCTGCCCTCTGGAGCCACAAGGTTGGCCTCCTCAGAACTTTTTACAGAGCAAGCCTTTAGGTATCAAAACTCCTACGCTTTGCAGTTCCACATAGAGGTTTCCTTAGACATGGTAAAAGAGTGGTTTGAGGGCAGTGATCTTTTAGTGTCTATGCTAAAAGCGGGAAAAGACCTGTACTTTAATTACAGGTCTAAGGCGATGCTTTTTTATAAACACTTTATATAAAGGAGGTAAGAGCTATGAAAAGGTACCTTTTGGCTGTACTTACCCTTGGTGTAGTTTCCAAAAGTCAAGCCCTTGAACTCAACGTGGAGTTTTTGGGTAAGCTAAACCTAAGCGGGGCCCTTACAGGCTACGCCATATACACCAACAACAAAGCTATTGGGGACAAAAAGACAAGGTACGACGTAGGCTCCGCTATTATAAGCCTATCAAAGCCCGCAGAACCAGTGGGTTTTACCTTAATAGGCGGTGCTTACGGGACGCCTGTGGTTGGAGTGCCCATAGGGAAAACAACGGATACTACCAGCCTCTTTAGTGCTTTGCCAGTGGCATACATAGAGTTCAGCCCTGTTAAGGATATATCCATTCAAGCAGGAAAGCTTCCCACCCTAATAGGCTACGAATCCGCCTTTACCTACCTTAACAACAACATACAAAGGGGCTTGGTATGGAACATGCAGCCCGTTATAAACAACGGCGTAAGGGTAGTTTATGAATGGGATATGTTCTCTTTGAAGGTGGGAATTAACGACGGCTTTTATACCCTAAGTAAAAAGGATTCAAAGCCTGCCTTTGAAGGCAGCATAGGTATATCACCCACTAAAGAAAGTTCCCTATCCTTTAACTTTCTAATACCCCATAAGGATTCCAAGCCCAACGATACCGCCGATCCCTCCAACAAGAGAGAGTATAACGTGGTAAATACCTACACAGTAGGAGCCCTATCCTTTGGCTTAGACCTTCTATATGTAGAAGCGCCAAAGAGTGCAAAGGCTGGAGTGCCAGAAAAGGCAAAGGCAAGCGGAGGAGCCCTCCATGTAAGTTACAAGCTTGAACCCTTTACCCTTTCAGGAAGGGTAGAATATGTAAAGGATAATACGGATGCAGGAAAAATAGACCTTGTAGGCCTTGGAGATGGCAACAAGGGATGGAGCTTTACCCTTACCCCCTCATATACAAAGGGTCCTCTCTTTGTAAGAGGAGAGTGGTCTTATGTAAGCGCCGATAAGCCCTTTACCTCAAATAACAAGAAAAACCAAACAAGGTTGGGGATTGAAATGGGCTTGATATTTTGATAACATATACCTATGACGAGGTTTATTAAAATATGCTCCGCCCTTGCGGGGCTTTTTCTCTTTTCTTGTTCCTCTACTGTGGATAAAAAGGGGGAAGGGATGAAGTTTATTGGCAACATAGAAACCTGTCAAAAGGTA
The DNA here is from genome assembly GCA_046294875.1 of Aquificaceae bacterium. Lineage (GTDB taxonomy): Bacteria > Aquificota > Aquificia > Aquificales > Aquificaceae > Pampinifervens. The sequence continues at coordinate 5,005 of JBKBNZ010000006.1, forward strand.
AAGATGGACGTAAAGCCTGCTGTGTGCGGAAGGTGTATTTTAAAATACGAGGGAGATAAACTTTATATAATACCAACGCAAGATTGCCCGCCTTATGAGGCGTATAAGTGCAAGACAAAGGATGGTAAAAGCTTCTCTATAAACAACTTTAGTTGTGAGCCACGTTGGCAAAAGCTTAATCTATAAGCAACTTTCGTTGTGAGCCACAGGGCGACCCTTACGGCCGCCCATAGGTTTTATACCTTTAACAGAATACTTCGTAAGGCTTCTCCCTCGGACTTACCCACTAAGCCCCTTTCGTGCACCTGCTTGTCAACCCGAGTAGGCTCAAGGGTGGATATGATGTAATCCATGGCTTTGTATGCCTTTGATGGGTCTCCGCAGGTATAGACATCCACCGTAGCAAGGCCATGCTCAGGCCATGTGTGAATGGATATGTGGGATTCTGCAAGAAGTACCACGCCAGTGGCACCGTGGGGCTGGAATTGATAATAGTGGGAAGATATCTTGGTGAGGTCTGCTACCTTTACGGCGCTCTCAAGGAGCTGACGCACATCCTCCACCCTGTCAATAAGGTCAGGGTGGACACCATAAAGGTCTGCTAAGATATGCAGTCCGAGGGCTTTGACCATTTTCTCTCCTCCTTGTCAAGTTTTTGTAGCAGTCTTGACTGCTTCATAGCAAAAACCTCCTTAAAACAGAAAGCTAAATTATAATACTTTTTGTGAAAAAATCAAGTGGAAAGCAAAGACTTAGACCTACTTCTAACATGGTCAAGCAGGCTATTTTTAATATGCTGGGAGATATAGAAGGGTTTACGTTTTTTGACCTTTTTGCAGGCACGGGTCAGATAGGTATAGAGGCAGAAGAGAGGGGAGCAAAGGTAATTTTTGTGGAAAAGAACCCAAAATTTGCGGAAAAAATAAGGCAAAAAGCCAAGGGAAAGGTGATTATCTCCGACGTGCTTAGGTTTTTAGAGGGCACAGATTTAAGAGCAGACATAATCTTTGCAGACCCTCCTTATAGCTATAAATTTTATGATAAACTCATAGAACTTTCTTTGAAAAACCTAAAAGAAGGGGGTATTTTTGTCTTGGAACACTCAAAAAAACTTAACTTTCCTTCAGATAAAAGGAAAATATACGGTGATACGGCCTTATCTGTATGGAGGAAAGAAGGATGAGGAAAGCTGTATATCCCGGTACCTTTGACCCACCCCACTTGGGACACCTTGACATAGTTAAGAGGGCTGCAAGGCTTTTTGACCTTGTGATAGTAGCGGTGGCAAAAAGCCCAAGGAAGAATCTACTCTTTGATGTGGAAGAAAGGATAAGCATGTTTAGGGCTATGGTGGAGGGTATGGAAAGGGTGCAGGTGGTTGGCTTTGAGGGCCTTTTGGTGGAGTTTATGAAGAGAGAAGGGATTGAGGTTATAGTCAGAGGTGTTAGGCTTTTTACCGATTTTGAGTATGAGCTACAAATAGCTTTAAACAACTACAAGCTGGCGAAGGTAGAAACTGTTTTTTTGATGCCCTCCCAAGACCACATACACATAAGCTCCACCATAGTAAGGGACATAGCCTCCTACTGTGGATGTTTAAAGGGCTTGGTACATCCTTACGTGGAAAAGAAGTTAAGGGAAAGGTTTAACTGTAAATAGGCCTTACTTTCCTCCGCACTCCACGCCCTCCCTGTCTATGTACTCTTTCATTCTTTGTAGTGCGGCTTCTCCAGATACAAGGTCCTTTAGGTCTCTTTCAAGGTTTGAGGGCTTTATCCTTGCTATCCAGCCTTTTGTGTAGGGATAGTCGTTTATGAGGTCTGGTGTGTCAAAGAGTTCCTCGTTCCTTTCTACCACCTCTCCCTCTATCATCGCCGGTATAGGCCCAGTCCATTTTCCACTTTCCAAGCTGGCTATGGGTTTTCCCTTGGGTACGTGCTTGCCAACGGCCTTTATTCTCACATTCACCATCCTACCAGCCCTTGTTTGGCCTATGTCGGTGGCACCTACCCTTACAGTGCCATCGGGCTCAAGCTTATACCAAACTTGGTTTTCTATATCGTAGTATAGCTCAAGGGGTATTCTACAGCCTTTGTATTCTACCTGACTCATAGAGGAGTATTTTACAGGAACGTTCAAGGACAGAAATATGAGAATAAGCATAAAAGGGTTCCAAATCTGCGGAAAAGACGCCATGAGACCTTACCACCACCAAATTGGAATCCTTTAGGGCTTGTGCCACAGCCTTTGCCAAATCTATGCTTCCCGAAGGGTAGTAGTCTATAACCTTTACGCTTCCAATAAGGTCTTTTCCCTCGGAGTCTATGGGAGTTATAAGGTCTTTTTCAAAGGATAAAACCACTGCACAAATAGGATGGGCATGGACTACGCATCTGTGGGAAGTTTGCAGATAGACCTCTCTATGTACGAAAAGCTCCGAAGAAGCCCTCTCTTGGAGTGGATGGTCTTTAAAAAGGGAGATCTTTATAAAGTCTTCTTCCTTTAATCTTCCCAAGTGTCTGCCTTTCCTTGTGATTAGCATATGCTCTCCAAGCCGGTAGGAGAGGTTGCCAGCCCTTGCATCCACCAAGTCCTCTTTGTAAAGGAGCCTACCCACTTCAACAAGTTTTTTTAAGGCTACCTTTTCCATAACCTTTTCAAAAAGGTGGTCGAAATATCAAGTAAAACGTGGAAAACTTCCGAGACCACCAGGCCAAGGGCAAAGTAAAAGGTTTCTTCTTTGCTCGCCACTTGAGATAAAAGACCAAAAGGGTCAAAGCTCAAAAGGAGGGCTTCCAACTGTGGTATGTATTTTGAGGATATTCCCAAGAGCACAAAGTAGGCAAAGAGAAAAAGGAGTAATAGATAGGAAAGTCTGAGAGCTGTTCCAAGGATGGGAAGGTGGGAAACTCCTCTGTGCTTTGAAAGTTTTTGATAGGGTCTCCATACAAATCTTAGCTTTTTCCATCTTTTGGAGGGCTTTGATTTGGGTAGGTCAAGGTCTGGTGAGAGGAAAAAGGTACCAAATAGATAGCCAAAGGTAAAGGGTATGTAGAACTCCTTTGGTGTGTAGTAAAGGCAAAGGGGCAAAAGGGTTAAATTAACAAAGTCGTGGATTCTGCCAAGAGCCATCTATTCCTCCACATCCACCAAAAATACAAGCTTGGGCTTTTTCCTATCTATTTTATAAACTATCCTTTTGTTGTTTACATTCCTCTTTAGAAGTTTATCGTTTATGGTGGGATCCCATGATAAAAGGTAATAGTCGTTCGCCCTTAGGCGAAGTCTTTCTCTGTTTCCCTCCAGTAGGGTAAGGGATAAGGGTTCTGACATAAAAAGGGGTTCTGGAAAGCCCTCGCCAAAGGGCTCTAAATCCCTTAGAACCTCGTATATATGCTGATCTATTTCCCTAAGGGGCAAAACCATATCCACCTGCAGTGGGCTATCAAGGGTTGGAATATCTTTAAAAATATCCTCGGCCAAAGCTTCAAACTCTCCAATCCTGTCGCTTCTAATGGTAAATCCCGCTGCCGAAGGGTGCCCTCCCCACTTTACAAAAAGGTGAGAGACCTCTTTAAGGACAGAATATATGTCTATATTTATGGTAGACCTTGCGCTTGCCGTTGTGTACTCCTTGCCAACGGCCATAACTATGGCTGGTTTGGAAAAATAACTGGCAAGCCTGCCCGCTACTATACCAGCCACGCCTCCCACGCTTTCCTCCAGTTTTACAACCAAAAGCTTTTTATCCTCTTGCCGCTTTGCCTGTCGTATGGCCTCATCAAAGGCTGTTTGACTTAAATACTTCCTTTTCTCATTAAGCCTATCAACCTTTTCCACCAAAAGCCTTGCCCTGTTTTCATCCCTTTCCAAAAGGAGCTTTAAAGCCACATAGGGCTTTGCGACCCTTCCCGGTGCGTTCAGCCTTGGAGCCAAGGAAAAGGCTATTTCCCTTGAAGTTATCTCATCCCTTATTCCAGACCTTTCCATTAGAACTCTAAGCCCGGGTGCAGACACAACTCCCTTTAATACATAGTTAAGAAGTTCTATGCCCTTTGAAACTATTATTCGGTTTGTTGGGTTCATGGGCATAACGTCCGCCACCGTCCCCAAGCAGGCAAAGTGCAAATAATGGCGCACGTCTATATCAAGCTCCAAGGCCCTTCTTAAAAGGGCAGAAAGGTAAAAGGCAAGCCCCGATGATGACAACTCTTTTAAATCCCATCTTTCCCTCTCACTTAGCTTTGGATTTACCACTATAGACTTGGGTAAGTTTTCTCCAGGGTTGTGATGGTCGAGGATTATGGTGGGTATAGTGGCAAGGCTGAGCTCTTCTATTGCGGTAGTTCCATTATCCACCGTTATCAAAAGGTCTGCGTACTGGTTAAGTTTTTTAACCAACTCCTTTGTAAGCCCATAGCCCCTTTTCCTTGATGGAAGCAAAGGCAAAACCTTAGCTCCAGCCCTTTTGAGAAGATCAAAGAGTATGGCAGTGCCCGTAATACCATCCACGTCGTAATCTCCATAGATAACTATCCTCTTTTCCCTTCTTATGCAGTCTGTTATAAGCTCCACTGCGGGCTGTATGTTGGGAATATCAAAGGGTGGTGTAAGGTTTTTCAGCTTACTTTCCAAGAACTCGTAGCCCACTCCCCTATTCCTCAAAAGCACTTCTTTTATGCCTTCTTTACCATAAACCCCTTGGCTAAGTAATACCCATTTCCTTCCAGAAATCCCCTTCATACCCTTTTAAAAGTTATAAACTCTTCACACCATTTGGATATGCTTCCCGCACCCATAAAAAGCAATACCATATGGTCTTCCACTATACCTTCAAGGGTTTCAAAAAGGTTTTCCTTTGTGGGGCAAAAGATACAGTTTGCCTTTTGGGAAAGCTCCTCTGCCTTTACTCCATAGATGTTTTTTTCACCCGCAGGGTATATATCCGTTAAAAGGCACACATCCGCCTCCTTTAGGGCGGACACAAATTCATCAAAAAGATGATAAACCCTTGAATACCTGTGGGGTTGGAAAACAAGGAGCACTTTCCTGTCTGGGTACATCTCCCTAACTGCCCTTAAAACCGCCCTTATCTCAGTGGGATGGTGTCCATAGTCGTCGTAAATGGGCACCCTTTCCCTTATATAACCTTTTAGCTCTAACCTTCTCTCTGCATTTCTAAAGCTTTCAAGGGCTTTTTTTATTTTTAAAAAGTCTATTCCAGCCTCCAAGCATACCCCTATACACGCCAAGGCGTTATAGACATTGTGTCTTCCGGGCACTCCCAAATGCACATCCCCCAAAAGCTTTTCTTTGTAATAAACCTCAAAGGCATACCTTCCCTCCAAAAGTTTAAGGTTCCTTGCCCTAAGGTCTGCTTGCCTTTCTATGGCATAGGTTAGCGTTTTTCTGTGAGTCCTTTCTGCCACGTACCTTCCCCCCTTGTCATCTATGTTTATAACCACAAAGCCGTAAAAGGGAACTGCGTCCGCAAACCTTAAAAAGGCAGCCTTTATATCCTCAAGGTCCTTATAAAAACCTATATGCTCCTTGTCTATGTTGGTTATAACCGCTACCGTAGGAAGAAGCTTAAGAAAACTTCCATCGCTCTCGTCCGCCTCCGATATGATAAGCTTGTCTTTTCCAAGCTTTGCGTTAGAACCAAGGCTTTGTAGAATACCCCCTATTAAAACGGTGGGATCGTAATCCGCCCAATGAAAAGCATGGGCTATCATAGAAGTGGTTGTGGTTTTCCCATGAGATCCACATACCGCTATGCCTTCCCCAAGTCTAAAGAGTTCTGCCAACATCTCCCCTCTTGGTATTATGGGTATGCCAAGCTCCTTGGCTTTTTTGATCTCGGGGTTGTCCTCCGAAACGGCAGAAGAATAAACAAGCACTTGGGCATCTCCAATATTCTCTTCTCTATGGCCTATAAAGACCTTGGCCCCCTTTTTCCTCAAAATCTGCGTGTTTTTGTTTTCCCTTAGGTCAGACCCGGAGACCTCATAGCCCATCTCAAGGAGTATCTGGGCTATGCCACTCATACCTATACCACCTATACCCACGAAGTGAAAACTCTTGACCCTTTCCCTAAACATTGGATATATTATACCCTTTGGAGTGTCCGTAGCTCAGCTGGACAGAGCGTGGGTCTCCGGAACCCAAGGTCGGGGGTTCAAGTCCCCCCGGACACGTTTAATACCATACACCCGGTATTTCATAACCGCAGTGGGGACATTTTCCTTTCAAAAGATGGTTTTTTGTTTTATAGCCTATTCTTTCTATAACCCTTTGCCCACAGTTAGGGCAGTAGGTAGACTCAAGGTCCTTATCCCAGTAGTTGCCCACGTATACAAAGTTAAGTTCTTCCTCTTTTCCTATTTCATAAGCCCTTTTAAGGGTTTCTATGGGCGTTGGTGAAGGTTCTAACATCTTGTAAGCGGGGAAAAAGCGAGATATATGCCAGGGTATGTTCCTTGAAAGGCTTGCTATGTAGCGAGCTATCTGTCTTATCTCTTCCTCTGCATCGTTATAGCCGGGTATTAAAAGGGTGGTTATTTCTATCCAAATACCTTTACTCAAGGCATACTCTATGGTTTTTAAAACTGGCTTCAACCTTGCTCCACAAATTTTCCTATAGAACTCATCGGAAAAGGATTTAAGGTCTATGTTCATAGCATCAAGGTAAGGAAGAGCCATGTCTATGGCCTCTTTTGTTTCATAGCCATTTGTAACAAAAAGGTTTTTTATGTTCTCTTCCTTTGCCAACTTCATGGTGTCATAGGCAAACTCAAAGAAAATAGCAGGTTCATTGTAGGTATAGGATATGGAAGAAGTTTTATACATCTTTGCAATCCTTACTATCTCTTCGGGCTTTATTTCTTCTCCAAAGATTTCATAGTTATGGCTTTGGGGATACTGGGATATTTCCCAGTTTTGGCAAAATTTGCAAGAGAAATTGCAGCCCACTGTTCCAATAGAAAGGCTAAGGCTGCCGGGAAGAAAGTGATACAAAGGCTTTTTCTCTATGGGGTCTATGTTTATGGCACAGACAAGTCCATAGACGGTAAGGTAAAGCTTACCTCCCTTGTTCAACCTTACACCACACTTTCCATACTCTCCTTCCTTTAATAAACACCTTTGGGCGCATGCCTTACAGAGAACTTTACCATTTTTTCTTTCACTAAGCCAAGCAACGGATTGCATAGAGTTAAATTTAAAACTATGAGGGTTAGAAAACCAGCGGTTGCAGGCTACTTTTACCCATCAGATAGAAAAAGCCTTGAAGAATACGCAGATAAATTTACACAGGGGACTACTAAAATAGAAGGCGATCTTAGAGGGTTGATAGCTCCTCATGCGGGTTATGAATGTTCTGGAAGTACGGCGGGAAAGGCCTATTCCCTTTTAAAGGGCAAAGGATACAAAAGGGTCTTACTAATTGGACCATCCCATCATGTGGATTTTTATGGATACTCTTTTGGAAGCTTTGAAGCCTTTGAAACCCCTTTGGGGATCGTAAAGGTGGATACATCAGCCATAAGGGAGTTTTCCAAGAAAGAGGAACACTTTTGGGATATGCCCCATCTGTGGGAGCACTCCCTTGAAGTACACCTTCCTTTTCTTCAAAAGCTTTTGGGAGATTTTCTACTTATACCTCTTGTTTATGGAAGGGTTAAAGGAGAAGACATAAGGGAGCTTTTGGAATACTTTTCTTCGGAGGATACCCTTTTTGTGATAAGCTCCGACCTAAGCCATTATTATCCCGACGAAGTTGCAAGAAGGATGGACAGCCATTGTCATAGTTGGATTGTTAACATGGATGAAAGTCACAAGAAGGGATGTGAAGCTTGCGGCAAAAAGGGAATAGAGGGTGCCCTACTCTATGCGGAAGATAAAGGACTTAAAAGATGGCTTATAGGCTATAAAACCTCTGCAGAAACCTGCTCCGATGACAAGAGGGTGGTAGGTTATGGTGCCTACGCCTTTACTTCATAAGATAATAGAGCATAAGAGGATATTCAAAGCCAAAGCCCTTAAAATCCTCCTCCATAAGCTTTCTTAAAAGCCCTCTTCTCTCCTCCATGTAAAAGACCCTCGCCTCTGGCACCCCAGCCATCTGCCTTGCCTTGTTAATGGCATCTTGGATGTTTCCTAACTCATCCACAAGACCCAACTGCTTTGCCTCCCTTCCAGTAAAGATCCTTCCGTCTGCCACACTTCTAAGCTTTTCCTCCGATATCTTTTTTGACCTGTACTTTAATATGGCCTCTAAGAACTGCTCGTAGGCATCTTTTATGGTAGCTTCTATATAGGCCTTCTCCTCTTGAGTGAGATCTCTAAAGGGGGAAAGGGTGTCTTTGAATTTGCCCGTCTTTATGGCTGTGGTTCTTATGCCCACTTTTTCAAGTAGATCCTTTATCTCCATGTGTTGCACTATGACACCTATGCTGCCTGTTATGGTGCCCGGGTTGGCAAAGATAAGGTCTGCCGGCGCTGATATGTAATAGCCCCCAGAAGCCGCCACGTTGCCCATGGAAACCACCAAAGGCTTTCCAGAGCTCTTAAAATCCTCAAGGGCTCTGTATATCTCCTGAGAGGCTCCCACAGAACCACCCGGGCTATCCACCCTTAGCACAAGGGCTTTTACACTCTGGTCTTCCTTTGCCCTTTGGATCCTCTCTACTATCCTGTCTGCCTCTACTATAGCACCCCTTACCTTTATGACCGCTATGCGGTCGCCCACGGGGAGTCTTGCAAGTATTGAGCCAAGCATACCCACCACCACCAATATTATTCCAAAAATAAAAAGCCTTTTAAACCACCTTCTCATGCCTTTTCTCTTTCAAAAGCCAAAGGATAAGGGCTATGGAGAAGAGCATCATACCTATGGCCACCAGCTGGTTCCATGTTAAACCTATGCCGCTTATAGGCGGTGTAACGCCTCGGAAAAATTCAAGGATAAACCTTAAAAGGCCGTAGGAAAAGGCATATGCAGCGAAAACAAAGCCGTCAAAGGGCTTTTTCTTGTAGGCAAAAAGAAGCAAAAGAAATATAAGCAAAAGCCCCAAAAACTCCATAAGTTGCGTAGGATAAAGGGGCATGTAAGGGGGTGCAACCGCACCCGGAGGAAACACCACATAAAAAAAGGGGAATTTATCGGAAAAGTGAATACCCGGCGTGTTTATGCCGTCAACAGGAAAAGGCTTTCCATAACAACAGCCCGCAGAGGTACATCCAAGCCTTCCTATAGCATGGGCTATGCTGAGGGCGACCACTGCCATGTCTGCCGACTTCCAAAAGGGCAGTTTATATTTAAACATTCCTATAAGTGCTCCCACCATACCCCCCATAAGCCCGCCGAAAAAGTCCATTCCACCGTTCCATATGGCCAACACATCCTTTATACTTTCCACCTGCTCGGGGTGTTCTATTATGTAAGATATCCTGCCTCCCAATATTCCAAAAAGGAGGGCAAGCAACAAAGTATTTTCCACATGGTTTGGGTTTATACCCTCTTTTTTGGCAAACCTTAGTACAAGCCAATAGGCAACGAAGGCACCCAGAGCCACTAAAACACCGTAGGTGTATATTTTCAGACCAAAAATCTCAATCAATACAGGATACATGGCTAAAATTTTATACTATCCACCGTGAGGATGGCGCTTATGTTTTCCCCTTCAAGCTTGATGGCCTTTGCGTAGCCTTCTTTTGACCAATCAAGGTAGTTAACCTTTAAAACCCTTTCTCTTCTTTTATCGTAGAGCTCTATAAGGTTTAGCTTGCCATCTTTGAAAACATACTTTGATTTAAAAGACCCTTCATCCCTTTCGAAGAAAACACCTCCAAAGGAGCATTCAAGTTTTTCATCCCCCCTTAACACCTTACCAAAAAGGATACCGTCGGGATTTACAGGAAGGTCAAAGCATACACCACTGATGCATAGATTGCCAAGGTTCAACTCTAAATTTCTTCCTTCTGTGCTTATAACAAACTTGCCATCCCTTTTAACAAGCTGTATGGGAACCCTTAAAAAGCCTTGCCTTAGGGATAAGGAGGCTTCGTAAGAAGACGGAGCGTTATATTCTGAATAGTTTTTCTTTATCTGGTCTCCCTCCGGGCATACCATGGGAGCACAAGAAAAGAGCAAAAGGGATAAAGATGCTAAAAGCTTTAACTTAAACATAGTTTTAATTATATATCACTCCAGATTGTACTGGAGATTAACCTTCCGAGTTTTCCCTTCCTTACCCTTTATGTAAAGGTTTATGGAATAGGGACCTTTTTCGGCCATTTGGAACCAGCCACCGTAGTTTTCTCCGTATTGATGGGTATCGTATTTTAAGGGTGCTCCATGATGTTTTTCCAACAAAGCGTAGGCCCTTGGAAAGTTTTTCTTTAACTCTTCTATACTCACAATGCCCACGCTCACGTTAAAGTCTTCCAGTTTTTTCACCAAGGGTGTTTTAATAAGTATGTCTTCCTCTTGGGCAAGGGATAAGCTTACGAGAATTATCAAAAAAATCGAAAAGTTTAACATGGTGCACCTCCTTATTATAGGATTATGAAACAAGGGGTAAAAACAGGCAATTAGATTTACTTAAGATTTCAATAAGCATATCTTATACTACTATGCACATAAACCTTTTGCCGGAGGAAGTAAAAAGTAAAATAGCCTCCGGAGAGGTAATAGAAGGCCCTGCGGAATGTGTAAAGGAGCTTTTGGAAAACTCCCTTGATGCCATGGCTACCAGGATTGAAGTGGATATAGTAAAGGGAGGTAAAAGGTTTATTCAGGTAAAGGACAACGGCGTGGGCATTCCCTCGGAGGATATAAAAAAGGCCATACTTAGCGGGGCGACCAGCAAAATAAGAGGCATAGAGGACCTTCAAAATTTAAACACCTACGGCTTTAGAGGGGAGGCTCTCCACGCCATATCTCTTGTAAGCAAGCTTCTTTTGAGGTCTCGTTTCTACCAAGAAGAAGTTGGAAGGGAGATAAGGGTTGAAGCTGGAAAAGTTGTAGGGGAAAGGCTTGTGGGTATGCCCGTTGGTACCCATGTGGAGGTATATGAGCTTTTTTACAACCTTCCTGTGAGAAGAAACTTTTTGAAAAAGGAAGATGTGGAAAGAAAAAGAATATACAAGATTGTAAAAACCCTTGCCTTGGCAAACCCCTCCGTCGCCTTTGTTTTAAGGGCAGAGGGGAAAGAGGTGCTTAATTTAAAGCCCAGCAACCATCTGATAAATAGGGTGGAAGAGGTTTTTGATAAAAGGTTTGAACATATAAGTAGGGAGGAAGAGGTTTTCAAGATTGACCTTTTCCTTTCCTTGGAAGAGGGCGAGGGCCACTTACTTTTTATAAACAAAAGGCCTGTTTATAACAAAGAGCTTTTAGATTTTTTAAAAAGGTCTGTGGGTAAAAAAAGATTGTGCCTGTGCTACCTATGGATGCCTCCCTACATGATAGATGTGAATATCCATCCCAAAAAGACAGAGGTTAAAGTTCAAAAAGAAGGGAAGATAAAGGAGCTTATAAAGGAAAGCCTTGGAGAAAGGCATAGATACGTACCTGCCTTTATAAAACAAAAGGTAAAAAACTACATGGTAGAGCCAGAGTTTATTGGTATAATAGACAAGACTATAATCGTGGCGAAGTACGGTGATTACCTTTACTTCTTTGATCAGCACCTTTTATCGGAAAGGTACAACTACGAAGTAAAAGGGAAGGGAGAAGAATCCGCATGCAAAGGGGCGATAAAGGCTGGGGATGAAATAAATGAAAGGTTTGCAAAGGAGCTATTAAGAAGTTGGTTGAACTTTGAAAATAAAGAAGTGTGCCCCCATGGAAGACCCCTATACTATAGAGTTTACCTTGGAGATATATATAAAGGGCTTCAGAGGAACTATTGATGTTGGCAAAGAGGATAATACCATGCCTTGACGTGGATAAGGGTAGAGTGGTAAAAGGGGTAAAGTTTTTAAACTTGGTGGATGCAGGGGATCCTGTGGAGGTGGCAAAGGCTTACGAAGAACAAGGGGCGGACGAGCTTGTCTTTTTGGACATAACCGCCTCCGCAGAGGATAGAAAGATAACCCTTGAAGTGGTAAAGCACGTGGCGGAAGAGGTCTTTATGCCCTTTACCGTTGGTGGTGGCATTTCAAGCCTGGAGGATATGAGGAGGCTTTTGGAGGCGGGCGCCGATAAGATATCCATAAACACCTCTGCGGTAAAGAACCCCTCCCTTATATACGAAGGGGCAAAAAGGTTTGGATCCCAGTGTATAGTGATAGCCATAGACGCAAAGAGAAAAGGAAACTCTTGGGAGGTGTATATACACGGAGGAAGGACGCCTACGAAGCTTGATGCGGTTGAGTGGGCAAAGAAGGTGGAATCTTTGGGAGCTGGTGAAATACTGCTTACTTCTATGGACAAAGATGGCACCAAAACAGGATACGATATAGAGCTTACAAGGGCGGTGGTTCAGGCTGTAAGAATTCCTGTTATAGCCTCTGGAGGTGCGGGTAGTATGGAACACTTTTATGAAGCTTTTAGCCTTGCAAAGGCGGATGCATGCCTTGCGGCTTCCTTGTTCCATTTTAAAGAAATAGAAATTCCAGCCTTGAAAGCCTATTTATATTCAAAGGGTATTAACGTTAGACTTTAAAGGGGGGCAAAAGCCCCCAAAGGTTAGACGGCTACCTTTTTGGGTGGGGGTGGCAAAAAGGGCTCCAATCCTTGCTCTTGAGCCCACCTTTGGGCGAGCTCGTAGGCTGCCTTTGCGGTGTTAAGGTTCTTTTCTATCAACTCAAGCTTTTTCTTAAACTTCCTTTCAAGGGCAGAGTCCAAAGATGCCGTTCCACCGGAGGCTACGAACTTCTTCAAGAACCTTGATTTTATACCTTCCTCTATAGCCTCCAAACCCACGCCACCTATTGCTCCAAAGAGCGCCCCCAACATAGCCATGTTTGTAGAAAGTTCTGTGCCCGCTATATCTATGGCAAACTTGGTGGCTGGGAAGTTAAAAACCTTAACTTCGAGCTGTTCCAACCTCTCTCTGTCGGTGTCCGTTAGAAGGTCTTCTTCTGTGTTTATGATTATCAAGCCCTTTCTTTTGATGCCAGAGTAAAAGGGCATGGTGTAGGATTTGCCCATTGTTATAACCTGCGGGTGGAAAACCATAATTACGTCGGGATAGACCACTTCTCCACGGTCGAAGATGGGATCCACACCTATACGTGCATAGCTTTCCGCCGGAGCCATCCTCTTTTCCGCTCCAAAGAAGGGGTTTGAAACGGCATAATAGCCCTCATAGTCGGCGGCTGTGGCTATTATGTGGGCGGCGGTAACTGCACCCTGACCGCCCAAGGCTGGCATCCTTATGTTGACCCTTCTCCTTGTCATATCAAGCCCTCCTCTTTTTTGCGCTCTATAACTTCCTTTGCAGCATCGGATATGTATTCAAAGAAGGCAAACCTTTCCTTGTCCCTTTGCCTCATTTCATCAAGGCCATCATCGGAGTTAAGCCCTATTTCAAGGATGCAAGGAGTGTAAAGATGCACGTAAGTGGGTCCTACCTCTCTTGCCACGTATATAGCTTTCTTTATAACCGTTTCCACCCTTTTGGGAGAGGACACGCTAAGCCTTGCAACATAATGGCAGCCAGAGTCTATGGCAAGCTGCCACATGGGTACCTTTTCCCATTGTTTGCCCTTTGGAGCCATTTTGAATACGTGACCTTTTACCGTCATACCGCTTTCTTGTCCGCCCGTGTTGGCGTAAACCTCGTTGTCAAAGCATATGGTGGTTATCTTCTCTTGGCGGAAGAAGGACTGAAGGGTACAGTCCAAGCCTATATCCACCGTGGCGCCATCACCTGCCAATACCACCACATCCTTTACCTTGTCAGGGAACCTCCACTCAAGGACTCTTTTTATGCCAGAGGCCACCGCGTTTTGATTTCCAAAAAGGGAGTGCACCGTATGAAGGGCTATGTGAGGAAAGACCAAAGAGGTACAACCGGTGGAGTTAACTATGATGGTGTCCTCTGGGTTTGGTAAAGAGGCGATAATGTATCTAAGAGCCATAGATTCAGGGCACCCGGCACACAAGGAGTGCTCTTCTATAAGCTCCTTGGAGTAGGGCAAATCCATAACACCCCTCTTGGGATTTTCCCAAGTTGCCTTAAATTGAAGATCTTTTATCTCTTGTGGCATAACATCCAAAAGAGCTTCGTTTATCTCGTAGATTTTAAAAGACATGTTTCACCTCCTTTCCTGTTAGTTTTAGTACCTCTTTGACTATAACCTCTGCGGGCATGGTCATGCCACCCGCCACCCTTGGAGAGCCTATTATCTCCGCACTGGAATGGCCGTAGAGGTATCTTCTTATCTCCCTTTCAAGCCAACCCACCACGTTAAACTCGGGTACAAAGATGTACTTGGCTCCTTTTACTGCCTGTCTTAGCTCTTCTATGGGGAATGGCCTTATAGTTTTTAGCTTTACAACCTTGGCCCTTATGCCCTCGTCCTCCAAAAGTCTTACCGCTTCCTTGGACTGGGCGGCAGCAGTTCCGCAAGCTACAAATACAAGGTCTGCCTCTGGGTCGCCAAACTCTTCAATTAAACCCCTAAGGTAATGCTTGGCAAAGGGCCTTGACCTTTCAATGGCAGCTCTTACCTCCCACTGCCAGCTGGCGTGGGTTGCATAGGAAATATAGTTGGACTTCATAACAAAGGGGTCTCTTAAAAATCTTCCGGGTGGCACCTCTGCGTCTATAACGGGCAGTGGTGCCTTGTAAGGGTTGTAAGGTGGTAGGGCTATATCGTCTGGTGGTAGCATAACGGCCTCTCTTGTGTGAGACACGAAAAAGCCGTCCACAACCGTTATAACGGGCACGTGTACCGATGGCTGCTCTGCCACCACAAAGCCAGCCAATATCATATCAAACAAGTCTTGGGCGTTTTCCGCATACCATATCATGCATCCCGTATCTAAAAGGAATCCTACCTCCAAGTTGTCGGGTTGTATAGATAAGGGAGAGTTTACCCCTCTTGCCATAAGCACAAGCTGTACAGGTATTCTGGTACCAGCCCACATAGGGAAGTTTTCAAAGGCTCTAAGGGTTCCCGGTCCGGAGGTGGTGGTTATGGTTCTGGCCCCAGCCATGGCACATCCTGCAACTTCCGACATAACACCAAACTCGGACTCACCCCTGAAATAAACACCCACATAGCCTTCCACCCATAGCTCTCCTATTAGGTGTGCCGCCTCCGACTGGGGAGTGATAGGATAGGAGACGGAGGCATCCACAGAAGCCCTCTTTACCGCCTCTTTTACCGCTTCGGAACCCGTCATAAAATGCTTGGTCCTTGGAGCCTCAAAGAGCAAATAATCGGGTGATACCACCCTCTGTCCTGCCCTGTTGTATATAACCTTTTCCTCTTTTACTTGCATGACTACCTCCTTGTTAGATTTTCTTTTAAGATGTATAAAACACACCCTTTATCAACCTGAGAAAACTCATAAAAGCACCTCCTCAAGGCTAACACAGAAGCCCTCCAAAACTTTGGAGCATACCCTTCCCTTTTCAAAGGCGTAGGAGATAATCTCATAAGCACCTTCCTTTAATTCCAAAACCTCAATACCCTTCTCTTGGGGAAAAAACAAGCCAATATTCCCTTATGCCAAACTTAGAGTATATCCTCCTTTTGTCCTCTGTGTCTTTTTTGAAAGTGCTGGGCGATACAACCTCTACCACAAGGTCTGGAGCTCCAAATATGCCCCTTTCCTTTACTATACCAAGCCTATCCTTTGAAACAAAAACTATATCAGGCTGGACTATCACATCCTCCGACAAAATCACATCCACAGGAGAAAGATAAAAGTCCCCGGGATCCTTCTTTTCCTGATAGAGCATAAAAAGACGAGAAAGCCTCCAAAGGATCTTTTGATGAAGAGCCGTAGGCGCCGGTATTTCTAAAAGCTCTCCCTCTAAGACTTCGTACCTTTTGTCTTCTTCAAGCTTCAGATAGTCCTCGTAGGTAAATAGGGTGGTCTTCATCTTCCAAGCTCTTTCTTTACCTCTTGGGCTATCCTTATGAACTTTTCTACCTCTTCCAGATGCTGGTCTCTTAGGGTTATCATGGCATCTTCGTGCCCATCCATACTGCACATAGCTATGGTAAAGCAGTCCGTTTCTGCCCTTATGATCTTCAAGGCTACGTTGGCATAGTGGCAATGGACTCCTATAAAAATACAGGCTTTTATGTTGTTGTGCCATATGGTTAGGTTGGGGTGGTTTGGATTTATCTCTATTGCGGGGTTTATCTTGGGATATTTAGGCCTATAATCGTACATGGGAATTATCTTGGCTTCCAAAACCTCTGCCATCTTCTTCACAAGCTTTGCCTTTTCCTTTGCCTCTTCGTTCCAAGCGTAGAGCACTTGAGGCCCGGGGAATATGGTGGGGTTTTCCCTTGTTAACATGGCCTTTGCGGCCTCCCTCATGGCCACTTCTTCATCAACTATCTCGTTAAACAAAAGGGCTTTCCCCGGCGGTGGGTTTAACACACCCTCATACACCGCTACAGGATAGGGTGAAAAGCCGCTTGGTCCTAAGTTTGCCATAGCCTTACCTCCTAAAGGTTATCTCTCTGCATGAACCTCTGGCATTACCATATGGATGGCATTTCTTTTTAAAAGATTACTGCAAACATAGACACATAGGGCACAGCCCTTGCACCTTTCTTGGATCACATAAGCATGATGTTCCTCGTCGGTATACATAAGGGTATTGGGCTCTGGGCAGAAGAGGGTACATTGCTTGCAGTTATACTTGCTGCACTCCTCGTTTATTACCTCCGCCACATAGTACATGCCTTGCCTCCTAACAATTTAGTGGGGTTTTAATAAGTTATAACTCTTGAAGATTTTGTCAATAGATTTATATTTTTACCTGCTTCCATGAGACTGCTGCCCCTGCTTATTACACTGCTGATCTTTCAGATAGCACTGGCGGAAGAGTGTTCAAAGGAAGAAATTCTATCCCGAATAAAAGCCCTCGTTGAAAGGGACTATCTATGGCGGGATAGGATAAAGAATTTTGACTGGAAGAGCGAAGAGGAGTTCATAAGCTACCTTAGGAAAATAGGTGATAGGTGGAGTGCCATAACAAGGCAAGAGGAAGATAGGCTTTGGTATTCCAGCTCAAAGATGGTGGGGATAGGCATAAGGTGGGATGATAGGGGGTATGTTAAAAAGGTTTTTGCAGGTTCTCCTGCGGAGAAGTATGGTATAAAGGAGGGTGATTTGATAGTGGCCATTAACGGTATAAGTGATAAAAGCCAATGGAGGAGGGCTATAAGGAATTCCGAAGATTTTGTCGAGATAGACCTTATAAGAGGTGGTTTTTTTATAAGCCTTTCTGTCAAAAAGGGTGAGTTTGTGGTGCCGGTGATTGAGGATTATAGAGTTATAAGCTTTGAGGATAAAAAGATAGGCTATGTAAAACTAACCAACTTTACACAGCCCACTACGGAAGAGTTTAAAAGGGTCATGGAAAGTTTCAAACAAGAGAACATAGATATTCTTCTTTTAGACCTAAGGGATAACGGGGGTGGCTTGATCTCTATCGCTAAAAACATAGCGGATATGCTTATAGGCGGTGATGGGGTGATGTTTTATTTGGAGGGGAGGAGTAGAAACCTCGGATTATACACTTTTAAAAACAAGGATTCCTTTAACAAGCCTATAATCCTTTTGGTAAACAGACAAACAGCCTCCGCCGCCGAACTCCTTGCCGTTCTGTTAAAAAGGTATGCAAAAGCCCTCGTCGTTGGTGAAAACACCGTGGGTAAGTACGTAGGTAGCAATCTTTACCCTCTTAACTCCTGCGGAGAAGTCCTAAGGCTGGTAACTTTTGAGATGAAGCTACCTACAGGTGAGACTATAACGGGAGATAAGGGAATAGACCCAGACTGTAAGCTTGGAGAGGAAGACTTTATTAGCAGGTCTATGGAGTGTTTCTATAACCATAACTTTGGAGTAGCTGCTCCAACTCAACCCTAAGCTCCTCTAAGGTCTTTTGCGTGTTTATTCTAATGGCGTAATCGGGTGGAGAAAACTTTTCCTTTTGCCTTAGGTATATCTCTATGTCTGCATCGGATATGTCCTGCCTGCTTTTTAGTCTTTTTAGGATCTCCTCTTCTTCTGCCTGTGCAAGGATAAAAACGGCGTTGGGAAAGTTTTTTCTAACCAGCTCCCTTTGCCAACCTTCAAGAAAGGTGGCATCCAAAACTATGTTTTTCCACTCTTTCTGCTTTGCCCTTCTTACCATCTCTTCATAAACCCTTCTGGTCCATTCCTCTGTGTATATACCTTCGCCGTAGGGCAGCTTTAACCTTTGGGTGGGTGCAACCCCTGCCAACTCCTTCCTAACCTGGTCGCTCCTTATCCACTCAAAGCCAAAGTATTCGTGGAGTATGCTTGCCAAAAAGGATTTACCAGAGCCCGAAAGCCCCATCACAACTATGATCATTTTATCCCAAGGTTTTCAAGCAACGCCGGGCTGTAGCCCTCTATGACCTTGTAGCTCCCAAGGATTATGTTGTAAGGTGTACCTTGAACGTTTAACCTCTCCGCCACCTTTATGTGTTCTTGTACCAAGGGACATTCTTTTACCCTTGGGGGCTTTCCATCAAACTTTCCCGAAAGAAC
>JBKBNZ010000007.1:0-22495 GCA_046294875.1 Aquificaceae bacterium
CAGAGCAGCATATAACCTTGGGTCTTGGATATGAATTTACCAAGACCTTTAGCGTGGATGTGGCTTACAAGCATGCCTTTAAAAAGACTGTAAAGGCTACAGACCCTTCTGGCGCCATGCAAGTTGAAGCCTCCAACGCCCAAAACGCCATATCCTTGGGTCTAAACTGGAAGTTCTAAAGACTTTTTGGGGAGGCTCTTCCTCCCCTCCTTAAAAGGTGATTACTCTCATACAAAAATCCAAAAGTCTCTGGTAGAATACTCCAAAAATCTCAAAGGAGGTATCTTATGGATTTTAAACATGTTTTTGTGTGCGTCAACCAAAGACCACCAGGCCATCCCATGGGCTCCTGTGCGGACAAGGGCTCCAGAGAGGTTTACATGAAGCTTATGGAAAAGCTTCAAATGGACCCAGAGCTTTTTATGAGTACAGTCGTAACCCCCACGGGCTGTCTTGGTCCCTGTGGATTGGGTCCTACTATTGTGGTATATCCAGATGGTATATGGTATGGCAATGTAAGGCTTGAAGACGTGGAAGAGATCCTTCAAAGCCACCTAAAGGGCGGTCAGCCTGTGGAAAGATTGGTGGTATCCAAAGGAAAACCACCGGGCATGTTTTAAAAATTGGGGCTTAACCAGCCCCGGGCACTCCCTCCTCTTCAAACTCTATCTCCATCTTTTCCCCAGGTATTATGGTGGTTATGGCATGCTTATAAACCAAGGTTTGCTGCCTTCCGTCTTCTATCAAAATGGTATACAGGTCAAAAGACCTTATCCTTCCCTGAAGTTTAACGCCGTTGAGAAGATAGATGGTAACCTTTACCCTTCTTTTCCTTGCAGTGTTTAAAAAAGCCTCCTGTAGCTTATAAGCCATCCTTAGCTCCTCCTTTCCAAAAATTCCATAGTTGTATCGTATAGTTTTTCCGCCAAAGAAATATAATACTGGTAATTTTCCAAATTTTCAAGAAGCTCCAAAGGAAAGACCCATATACCTCCATAGGCTCCTACAAAGGAGCCCAAAAGATAGCCGATGGAATCCGTATCCCCACCTACCATACCACAGGCATTCACACCATACCAAAAGGCAGACAAAGGATCTTCTATATACCTTAAAAACAGGAAGAGAGCCAAAGGCAAAGCCTCAAAGACAAAGGTGGAGTTTCCCAGATGATATATGGCCTCTTCGTGGTCTGCCTCCTCTTGGAGTAGTTCCCTTACCCTGTCAAGGTATTTCTTATTTCTTTCGTACTTCATAAAGCCCTTTAGCCTTTCAATAAGGGCTATTCTTTCTGAAAACTCCTCAAGGTTGTAGCTTTCAAGGATCAATAGGGATATAAGGCCAGAGACCACTGCGCTGGCGTCGTAAATTTCCTTGCTTCTGTGAGTTATAAGGCTTACAAGCCTGCCCGCCTCCACTGCAACCAAAGGATTGTAGTAGTGAAAAAGCCCCGTAATACTGCATCTAAGAACACCCTCCACAGAAGAAGAGACAAGACCGGCAGATTCAAGGTCGATGCCCGAAGAAAGAAGATCTATAGCGGTTATTAAAGTAGGGTCTGCATACCTATGGCTCTCCTCCTTTTCTGCCCATCCTTTTAGCTTTAAAAAGAAATGGTAAGGATCTATGGACTTCTTTTCTACTATGCTTTCCGCCAAAAGCACGCTTATGGTGGTCTCATCGGTCGTTTGATGGGCTTCCAAACCCACCGATGGACTGCTTGGATGGGGTTCTACAAATTCCCTTACCAGACCACCATAAAATTCAAAGGCTTCATCCCTTGGCACATCTTCAAGACTTTTACCGAGGGCATCTCCAAGGGCACCACCCACCAAAACACCCTTAAACTTATCCAAGATGATCTCCATCTTCCACTATCTCCCTAAAAAAGTCTTTTACCATGATCTTCCAATCCCTTTTTCCTTCCTCCACCTCATCCAACCCTCCTTCCATCCTGCTGGTAAATTTATAATCTACCACTTTTGGAAAGTTTGATTTTATAAAATCTATAACCTCAAAGGCAAGCTCTGTGGCCTTTAGATAGCCTTTCTCCTCTACCACATAGCCCCTATCCTTTAAAGTTTTAATTATTACCGCATAGGTGGACGGCCTTCCTATCCCAAGCTCTTCAAGCTTTCTAACAAGGCTTCCCTCTGTGTATCTTTTGGGTGGCTGTGTTTGCCTTTTTTCTAACCTTATCTCCTTTGCCTTTAAAATCTCCCCCTTGTTTAACCTTGGAAGAAAAGAAAGCTCCAAGTCTTCGGGATATATCTTTAAATATCCGTCAAATACAAGCTCCCTGCCCTTGGCTAAAAACTTTATATCCTCTCCCTTTTTCTTCTCGTAGATGGGTACCAAAAGGGCGATCTTCTTCCTAAGCAGGGCTGGACTTGCCAAGCTTGCCAAAGTTCTTTGAAAGATAAGCTTGTAGAGTTCAAGGGCTTTTCCTTGTAAAGGTGGAATTTCTACGCTCGTAGGTCTTATACACTCATGGGCTCCTTGGGCGGTGGTTTTTTCTTTGAACTTCCTTAAAAGGCCCACATACTTTTTTGAATAGGTTTTCTCTATATACTTCATAAACTCCTGAGCCTTTTTTGCGTTCATCCTGTAGCTGTCGGTACGTGGATAGGTTATATAGCCTTCCTCGTAAAGGTTTTGGGCTATCTTTTGGACTTCTTCCACCTTCATCTTTAACAAGGCATTGGCGGTGCTTTGAAGTGTGGAAGTTATAAAGGGCGCTGGCGGTCGCAGCTTTTCCTCCTTCTCTTCGTACTGAACCACCTCAAAAAAGGCAGACTTTAGCTTTTGAAGATAAGGCTTTGCGTTTTCTGGCTTTTCAAACCTATAATCCCAAAGGGCGGAAAACTCTACCCCATCCTTTTCAAAGATAACCTTTATGTAATAGTACTCCTTTTTCCTAAAGCTTTGGATTTCAAGCTCCCTCTCTACTATAAGCCTCAAGGCAGGAGATTGAACTCTTCCAAGGGAAAGGGTGCTTTTCTTAAAAGCCTTCTGAAGGTAAGGAGAAAGCTTATAACCTATCAACCTATCCAAGACCCTCCGAGCAAGCTGTGCCTTTACAAGGTTTTGGTTTATCTCCGTGGGATTCTCCACAGCCTGTTTAATACTCTCTTTTGTTATCTCAAAAAAGACCGCCCTTTTCAAGGGCTTTTTCAACCTTTCCATCTCTTTATATACAAAGTAGGCTATAGCCTCTCCTTCTCTGTCTGGGTCTGTCCCTATATAGATAGCCTGCGCCCTTTGAGCTATCTTTTTTATCCTCTCCATAAGAGACTTTTTACCCCTTATCCACACAAAGGTGGGCTTTAAAGTTTCCTCATCCACACCCAAACTATCCGGCGGCAGATCCTTTATATGCCCCCTTGTAGCCTCCACAACCCAATCTTTCCCCAAGTACTTCTTAATGGTTTTTGCCTTCGTTGGACTTTCCACTATGAAAAGCTTCACAGAAAAATAATATAGGCATTTTACGCCATCTCATTATAGAACAATTGGTCCATCAAAACTTGGAAGAACACAAACAGACAATGCTATATTTTTACTTCTGTTTTTCGCAGAAAGATAAAAGAAATTTCTCTCGTCATCTCGTGATGCATAAACATTCCAGAAATAAGGATAGAGAAATTTTCTTACTCCTACAATTTCCTGCCCTCTTGCTGAATAAAGTATATCAAATCCTGCTCTTTTTACTGCCTCCTCGTAGTTTTTAAATACTTCAAGCGGGGATCTATTTTTAGGAGCCTGGTACTGAATTATTGTAACCTTACCTTCTAATTTTTCCCTCTTTGCAAGCTGAATATCTCTATCTGAAGAACTTCTTACAGGACCCAAAAGAATTTCAAATTCTTCAAACTCTTTTTGATCATAATGATAAATATAAGAACCCGGATACCTTGAGATAATCGGATGGTCTTTACTACCCTTTACATCTTCCTGCGCCAAAGACAAACTTGCCGTTAAAAGAGGGCTTAAAAGGATCAAGAAGTGTAATAAAATTTTCATACCCATTTTAATCCCCCCTTATAAGACTATTAATATATTCCCCACAATACACTCAGCAATGTGTAGATCTTACTCTCTACATCCCACAAGGTTCAGATATAACCCACCACGCCACATAGAACCTTAAGTTGTGTATTGAGATAAAATATCAAAACACTTCTAAACATCGATACATTTTATTTATCTCCACACAATATTACCCTCCCAAAGGCCGTATCATACTAAACCTCCTCCGCTCCAAGGTCGTACTCACCCACCTGAGTTATCCTAACCTTTATAAGGTCGCCTGCCTTTAATTCCCTTTCTGTTTCTATGTAGGTTAATCCATCTACCTCTGGCGCCTGTGCGTATATTCTACCAACGGGCACGTATCCAAACTCTTGGTCAAAACCATCCACCAAAAGCTCCAACTCTTTACCAACGAGCTCTTGGTTTTTTCTTTGAGTTATTTCTCTTTGAACTTCTAATATTTCCCCTTTCCTTCTTTCCTTCTCCTCTTGCTTTATTGGATCTCCCAAAGAGTAGGCATGAGTTCCTTCTTCCCTGTAATAGACAAAAACACCAACCCAATGAAAATGCCCTTCTGATACAAAAGAGAGAAGCTTTTGATAGTCTTGGATAGTTTCTGTGGGATAGCCCACTATAAAGGTAGTCCTTAAAACCGATTGGGGCATTTTTGTTTTTATCTTATCTATAAGCCTTCTTACAAAGGCTTCATCGTAGCCCCTTCTCATACTCATTAAAACTGGTGTGGATATATGTTGAAGCGGAATATCAAAGTATGGAACAACCTTTTCCGACTTTGCCATATACTCAAGGAGAGAGTCATCTATCTCCGTGGGATACAGATATAACAACCTTATCCACTTTATACCCTCTATCCTTTCAAGCTCTTCAAGGAGTTTATAAAGGTTATAATTACCCTGTATATCTCTTCCATAATAGGTGGTATCTTGAGAAACTATACACAGTTCCTTTATACCTTCTTGGGCAAGTTGTCTTGCCTCCTTTAGAATTTCCTCCACAGGTTTAGACCTGTGCCTTCCCCTTATTAGCGGTATGGCGCAAAAGGAGCATAGGCGGTTGCACCCTTCCGATATCTTTAGGTAGGCGTAGGACTTGGGAGTGGTTATAACTCTTTTTGTATCCTCTGATTTATTTAAGCCAAGAAAATCCACTATCTGATCCCAACTTTCCGTGCCAAAGTAGGCCTTCACTTCTGGTATCTCCTTTTGAAGCTCCTCTTTGTATCTTTGTACCAAGCAGCCCATCACTATAACCTTTTTCCTTTGGGCGAACTCAAGGATAGTTTCTATGGCTTCAAGCTTGGCAGGTTCTATAAAACCGCAGGTATTTATAACTATCACATCCGCCTTTTTAGGATCATTAACAAGCTTTGCTCCGCCAGCCTTTAGCTTACCTAAAAGCACCTCCGTGTCCACCAAATTTTTAGCACATCCTAAGCTTATAACACCTATCTTCATAGCTCTTCCATATCAAGTTCAAAATCTACTCTAAAGATATTGGCGTTGTGAAAGTTTTCATACATAACAGTCCCTTCGTAAGGACTGCTCTTTAGGGCTTGCTTTATCTCGTCTAAACTTTTCCCATCTTCCTTTAGCTTTTTTACCTTTTCTCTTAGGAACTTTACGTACCCAAGAGTGTAGTCTACTGCGGATATATCCATAGGCTCGTTATGACCGCCGAGTATTATTTTTACGTCCATTGCCTTTATTTTCTCAAGGGCCTTCATTAGACCTTTGGAGTTTGCTCCTCTGTCTCCCATAAAGGGTATTCTGTTCTTATATACAAGGTCTCCTACGAAAAGAATTTTTTCCTTGGGCATATACACCACAATATCGTTATCTGTATGAGCTGGTGCCATGGAGATTATTTCAAAGATAGTATTGCCAACTTTTAAAGGGAGACGGTCTTCTACCACTATGTGTGGTGCCACAAGGACAACGTTGCTATACAAGCCTTGAAACCTTTCGTTGTTTGCCTTTAGGGCTATTTGCGCCTCTCCCGATTGATAAAAGTCTAAAAGCTTTTTATGGGCTATTATCTTCGCCCCCAGTTTTTCGTAGGTAAGGGCTCCGTACCAGTGGTCTGGGTGATAGTGGGTTATAATGGCGTATTTGATGGGGGCTTTTTTAACACGCATTAGATTATCCACGAATTCCTTGGATAATTCAGGAGTGGATAAGGCATCTATTACTACCCATCCTTCTTCTGTAAGAACTGCAAAGGCGTTGGACATAAAGCCTCTGTTTTCCAAAGAGGGCAAGGCATCAACGCCCCTAACCATATAAACATTGCCATGCACCCTTTTTAACTTCATCTCGGGCGCCATGGCAAAGGCAAGCACCAAAAATACCATCAAAAGTTTTATAATCTTCATGGTAGTAATTTTACCCTATGACCTTGAGAACCTCTCAATAAGCTGAGCAAAAGCAGGACTATACAGGGCTATGGTAGTGCAGATATTTTTTTGAGAAATATTTCTAAAACCACCAAGGTCTTAAATTTCTTGCTCTGAAAGGAAAATTTTTTGCTTAGCTGGTATTATAATAATATTCGTGGAAAAACAAATGGAAAACCGCAAGCTTTTTGAAAAGGCTAAAACTCTGATGCCCGGTGGTGTTAGCTCACCGGTGAGAGCTTTTAAAGCAGTAGGTGGAGATCCCATAATAGTCTCAAGGGCAAAGGGCTCAAAACTTTGGGACGTGGAAGGAAAGGAGTATATAGACTATCTTATGTCTTGGGGACCTTTAATACTGGGACATGCCCATCCCAAGGTGGTGCAAGCCATAAAAGAACAGGCAGAAAAGGGACTTTCTTACGGTCTTACCAACGCCCATGAAATAGAACTTGCCCAGATGGTGGTTTCTGCCATGCCCTCAGTGGAGATGGTTAGGTTTGTGTCCTCTGGCACAGAGGCTACCATGTCTGCCATAAGGCTGGCAAGGGGCTATACGGGCAAAAAGTACGTGGTAAAGTTTGAAGGTTGCTACCACGGGCATGGTGATTCCCTTTTGGTTAGCGCAGGGTCTGGTGTGGCCACGCTGGGCATACCGGGTACTCCGGGCGTTCCCGAGGAGATAGCAAAGCTTACCCTTGTAATACCCTACAACAGCATAGAAGCCCTTGAAGAGGTTTTCAATAAATACGGAGAAGACATAGCTTGTGTTATAGTGGAGCCTGTAGCAGGTAATATGGGTGTGGTACTTCCAAAGCCCGGATTTTTAAAAGCCATAAGAGAGATAACAAGGCGGTACGGTGCCTTGGTTATATGTGATGAGGTTATAACCAACTTTCGGCTGTCTAAGGGAGGAGCCCAAGAGTACTTTGGGCAAGACCCCGATATAACATGCATGGGAAAGATAATAGGGGGTGGTATGCCTTTGGGGGCCTACGGTGGCAAGAGGGAGATCATGGAAAAGGTAGCTCCCGAAGGTCCCATTTATCAAGCGGGCACCTTATCGGGTAATCCCCTTTCCATGGTAGCGGGCATAGCCACCTTAGGGGAACTTTTTGAATTAAACCCCTATAGCGTTTTGGAAGAACTAACAAAAAGATTAACTTCTGGGATATCTAAGATCCTTTGGGAAAAGGGTATACACCACAGAATAAATCAGATAGCCTCCATGTTTACCATCTTTTTCACCGAAGAGGAAGTTTACGACTATCAAAGCGCTAAAAGGTCGGACACTGCACTCTTTGGAAGGTTCTTTAGAGCCATACTAAAAGAAGGTGTGCTTATACCACCCTCTCAGTTTGAAGCTTGGTTTTTAAGCACAGCCCATACTCAAGAAGATATAGACTTAACATTAGAAAAGGTACAAAGGGCTGTAGGGTCACTTTAGAATTTCTGTATAAACGTAGTAATCGTAAAGGACCCTTTTTACATAGTTTCTTGTTTCTGTAATAGGGATAGTTTCAATAAAGAGGTACACATCTTGGTGGTTGTTCCAGCTTCTTACTCTTGATGGTCCTGCGTTGTAGCTGGCAATGGCTCTGACCAAATCGCCACTCCACTGATCTAAAAGCTCTCTAAGGTATGCGGTTCCAAGTAAGATGTTGGTGTCTGGTTCGTAGATGTTTTTTATCCTTATGCCTTCTTTCCTTGCCACATACCGGGCGGTGCTGTCTATTAGCTGCATAAGGCCCCTTGCGTTGGCAATGGATACGGCATAAGGGTCAAAAAGGCTCTCCTGTCTTATCACCGCATACACCAAAGCTGGTTCTATACCATACCTGTCTGAAGCCCTTTCCACACTGCTTTTAAAGGGTGTTGGAAAAGCCACCGCATTATAGACCAAGCTGCCATAACCGTACTTTCTTACTGCAAGCCTTATGGAAAGGAAGGGATCAAAGCGAGAGATGGCTAAAATATCCGAAGAGGAGATCTCTCTTATTCTTTTAAAGGCTTCCCGTCTTGCGTACTCGGGAAAGCCTGCAGACCTGATAGACTTTATTGTACTTGCTACCCTTGGTAAGCTTTCATCCTCCATTACCACCCTCATCGCTTTGCTGGCTATGGGAAGACCAAGCATATAGCTTGCCACCGCGTGGTAAAAGCCTGCCCCGTTGGAAGCCTTTATAAGGTATTCATTGGCCTTCTCGCTATCCACCATAAGGGCGCTTTTATAAGCCCAAAAGTAGCTGGCAGACCTGTCTTCTCTATTACCTGAGTACTTTAAAGAATTAAGAAAATGTTCCAAAGCCCTTTGATAGTCGCCAAGGGCATAATAGGAAAGCCCCAAGTTAAACTCTCTTGAATAGGATACGTTCATACGCTCCAAGTATTCTATAGCTTCTTGATAGTTTCCTCTAAAAAGGCTTTGCCTTCCAATTCTAAAAAGGCTATTGGAAAGTACCTCTCTGTCTTTTATGGTGGATAGCATCTCTTCTACCTTTTCCCTCTGCCCCAGTTCAAAGTATATAAAAGCCAATTCACCTTTTGCCCTTTGATCTTCACAATTTTCAAAAACTTCTATAGCCTTGTCTCTTTCACGCAAAAGAGAATAAGCCCTTCCAAGGGTATAACAAACTCTACTAAATTCGAAAGGCTCAAGAAGCCTTATAACTTCTTTGTAATACCTTCTTTTAAAAAGCTCTTCTGAGGCTTGCAAAGCCTCCTCTTGACTAAGGCTAATATAAGGTATAAACTCTCTAAAGAGTATAGGAGCCTTCAGAAAGCCCACCTTTGGGTCTAAGTTTAAACTTTTCCAAAGATTAAGGTAATCTTCTCTATACTGCTGGCTTAGGTTTTTAGGGTCTATGTTTAAAACTAAGTTTTTCGCTTTATCCTCTTGACCCTTTTCTAATTCTTCCTTTGCCATTAGGAGCATAAGGTCTTCTTTAAAGACTGCATCGGGATAATCCCGAAGTATCCTGTAGCCTACGGATAGATCCTTTGTCTGGTTAAACCTTATAAAAAGTTGGTATTCTTCCGGCAATTGTAACTGTGCCCAGGATAGGGAGAGAATAAGAAAGAGAAGTAGCACAAACATCTATCTGATGTAGATAATTATAAGAAGTATAAGTGTATTGATCAATAGGTTTATGCCTATAAGATTTGGGATTTGGGAAAGTTTGTTTTTTCTAAAGAGAAAAAAGTATATGTAAAGGAATATAAGGACAGTAAGCCCAAAGAGGAAAAGCTTTGTATGAAAAAGGGTGTTTTCGGTAAAATCTCTTCTGTAGCCATGCCACAAGCCCATGCCGCTTATAAAAAGCACTAATATGGAAATCCAAACCGCAAGAAAAAACTTAGAAAGAACTACCTTTAAAAATCTATCCCTTGTTTCCCGTTGAGCTATCTCTTTCAAAGAAGGCTTTAGAAAAAACAGGCTGTATATCATACCCCCTATCCAAACCATCGCAAAGAAGACATGAAGAAAAAGAAGGCTTTTAATCATCCCTTTTCTCCCTTTTTCACAATAACTGCCTTTCCTTTAGCGATGTCCTCTATGGCTTGGAAAGTTTTCTTTATAAGCTCCTTCCTGCTTTTATCAACCACGAGGATATCATCGCTGTGTTCAAGGAGCTGTTTTACTCTCTTTGCCGCCGCATGTACAAGCTCATACCTTGAAGATACCTTCTTTAACGCCTCTTCTATGTTAGGTCTCCTACTCATGCTTAACCTCCTTTATAATTATAATACCAATACCTTGTAATCTACCCTTTTATCCAAGGATTTCAACTCCGGTGGAAGCGTTGAAAGCTCTTGTATAAAAAGGTCCCTAATTTCTTCAAGGCTTGGAAGCTCCTTTAAGAGATTTCCCTCTTTGCATACAAGCTCCACAAGGCCTCCTTCTTGGTAGGGAACTACCTCATCGTAAGCCATACATCCCTCATGATAGTGCCTAATTACCTGCCTTTTGTAGGGAAAGGTTGCCTTGCCGGGGCTAAGTTTATACTTGGGTTTTCCTTCGTACTCTACAAGCTTGTAGGCTATGTCTAAATAGGGTGCGTCTGCAGAGGTCAAAAGCTTTGTACCTACACCAAAGGCATCGATGGGCGCAGACCTTGAAAGCCATCTTTGAATATCCTTCTCATCCACACCACCGCTGACCACTATCTTTACCTCCCTAAAGCCCTCTTTATCAAAAAGCTCCCTTACCTCTTTGCTAAGGCCTTCTATATCTCCGCTGTCTATGCGCACTCCCACCACCTTTATACCTTCCTTCATAAGCTTTAAGGCCTTTTTGGCTCCCTCAAGGGTGTCGTAGGTGTCTATAAGGAGGATGGTTCTATCGGGAAAGCTTTTAGCAAAGGCTTTAAAAGCCTCTTCCTCCTCTTCAAAAATCATAACAAAAGAGTGTGCCATGGTGCCAAAAACAGGGATAGAATATTTCATGCCTGCCAAAAGGTTGGAAGTGCCCGCAAAGCCCGTTATATAAGAAGCCCTCGCCCCATAAAGCCCTGCATCAAAGCCATGGGCTCTTCTAAGCCCAAAGTCTATAAGACTTTTACCTTTGGAAGCAATATAGCACCTTGCAGACTTGGACGCCAACAGGGTATTGTAATGGATAAGGTTTATAACCAAGGTCTCCAGTATCTGTACCTCTGGCAAGGGGCCCTCTATTTGCACAAGGGGCTCCTTTTGAAAAACTATCCTTCCCTCTCTTATGGCGTAGATATTTCCCCTAAACTGGTATTCCCTTAAGTAATCCAAAAACCAATCTTTAAATATGCCAAGGGATTTAAGGTATTTTAGCTCCGCATCTTCAAAGCGGAACCTTTCCAAAGCTTCCATCAAGGGACCAAGGCCGCAGGCCACTAAAAAGTTCCTATTTTCTGGAAGCTCCCTAACAAAAAGACTAAAAACAGCCTTCCCTTTTTTGCCCGCCTCCAAATAAGCCTGAACCATAGTAAGCTCATAGAGGTCTGTTATAAGGGAAGTTGCAGCCATATTATTATTCTACTTGGAAATCCAAAAGTTTTAGAGTTTCCGCCTTTAGCCTTTCTTTATTCTCCCAAGCCCAGTTTTGTAATTCCCATAGATTTACCATAAACTCAAACCTGCCAGCAAGGAGGTTGTAATCTTTGACGAACATAGCCAGTTCTTTTGCCTCCTCTTCGGAAAGACCTTTTAAAATCCTTTGTCCTATATAACTTTCCAGCCAAAACTTTACCTCTTCATCCCTCAGGTTTATGTCAAAAGTATCCGCCCTTTCAAAGATCTTCTTTATGGTAGAAAGAGGGAGCAGATCCCTTATGGATAGGTAAAGCCTGGTCTTTAGATAGACTGCAACTCTATCTTTCAACAGATTATAGCCTTCAAACCTTCTGCCATGGGTATAGTAAAGCAAGTTTTCAAAAAGCCCCTCGTAATCCTTTTCAAATTCTATATCTTCTTCAAAGTACTTGATAGCCCAGCCCCTTAAAAGCCAGTTAAAAAGAGGCTGGGGAAGTTTTTCTGGATTAAAGTCACGTAGGTATTCTATCTCTTCAAACTCTTCTCCTGTTTCTTCATCCCTTAAATAAACCTTCCAAGGTTCAAAGCCTTCTACCTTGTAGTAAAACTTTCCTAAAAAGCCCTCCTGTGGAATTAGGTCTGATAATTCAAGGGCTGTTATGGAGGTTATAAGGTCTTTTTCTGAAACCACTTGTGTTAAAACCAGCTTTTTGAAAACACCAAGGCCATTGCCGTATATTTGAAGGTTGCTTGGTGCGGAGGAAAGTATTTGAAGAAAAGCCTTTTCAAGCTCCCTATCTCCCAAAAGGTCAAGGGCTCTTTTGGCAAAGAGAAGATTTTTAACAGCCTCTATGCCCGATATTTCTGCAAAGAACCAACCATCGGAGGAAAAGGCAAAGCTAACATACTTATATGCTTGCAGGATCTTTAATATATCCCTCTTCTCTTGTGGCGTGCAATCCCTTTTTAAATGCTTCTTAAAGTATTCCTCCTTTGAATCCCCCATTATCACTTCTACAAAATCAAAAAGGGCACTTTTGGGATCCTTGGTGTATTTCTCCAAAGTTTGGAAGAGTTTTTCCTTCACTCCAGACCTTAGGACCTCCAAAGCTTCTCTTAGGGGCTTTCTCCATCCTTGATGCCAACCAGCTTGCCCACCCGTGGAGCACCCACAGTCAGACCTCCATCTTTCCACTCCATGAGCACAGCTCCAAGAGGTAAATTCGTTAATGTCTGTTTCATCCTCCGGGCGTGCAAGGTCAAGCACCTCTTCAAGGGCTGTTATATGGGGATGGTTTTCCAAAAGGTAGGCAAGTCCCATTTCTCCAAACTTTTTATGATGGCCAAAGGTTTCACCATCCACCGCTATAAGGGTTAGCCCCTTTTTATCCTTTGTTCTTCTTATGACCTCCTCCATGTTGTTTATAAGCTCTCCAAAGGCAATACCATGGGAGAGCTCTCCATCATACACGAAGATATCTATATGCCCCTCGGGAAGGTGGTGCCGTAGGTAGCTTTTTCTTTTCTTTACCTGATGGGGTGCCAATATTACATACCTTATTCCATGCTTTACAAGAAGGGAAAGGGTTTTTCTATCCACGGCAAGCTCGGGAAGCCAAAAGCCCCTTGGCCTTCTTCCAAAGACCCTTTCAAAGGCTTTTATACCCCAAACTATCTGAACTTCCCTGTCTTCCTCTGGGTCTAAGGGGAGTATAGTATGGTTAAAGCTGCTGGCCATAGAGTTCTTATTTGCCTGTTTTAGCCTTTCCACGAACCAAGGCTTTTCCCTCAAAAGCCAAGAAAGTAAGCTGTAGGTAAAGTTAAAGCTTATCCTTTCATAGTTGTTGATTACCTTTAGAATTTTCCTATCCCTTACATAATGGGCATAAAGGTTTGGAAGATAGCACTCTCTAAATATTCTCTCGTTCCAGTTTTCAAAGGGAAAGGCAGAATCTTCTACGGGAACCATTCCCAAGTAGGGATTTTCTCTCGGTGGTTGATGGAAATGACAATGCACGCAAAAGAAATTCATAACTCTATATAGGCACCCATCTTTTCAAACTTCTTTATTCTGTCTTCCACAAGCTCTTCTGGGCTTAGCTTAAGTAGATCCTTTAAACTTCTTCTTAGGTAGTATTTGAGTATTCTTGCGCTTCTTTTTGGGTCCCAGTGGGCAGAGCCAAAGGGTTCTGGTATTATGGCATCTATAACATCCAACTGTAAAAGGTCTTTGGAGGTAAGCTTTAAAGCCTTTGAAGCTTCCTTTACTTTGCTTTGATCCTTCCAAAGTATGGCGGCACACCCTTCTGGAGAGATAACAGAGTATATGGCATTTTCCATCATAAAGATCCTGTTGGCAACGCCCAAGGCAAGGGCACCACCAGAGCCTCCTTCACCTATCACCACCGCTAAAGAAGGCACCTTTAAATAGCCAAAGACATAAAGACTTTGGGCTATAGCTTGAGATTGTCCCCTTTCTTCCGCACCGATGCCCGGATAAGCTCCCGGTGTGTCTATAAAAGTTATCAAAGGCATACCATACTTTTCTGCCAGCTTTGCTATCCTTATGGCTTTTCTGTACCCTTCTGGGTGGGGCATACCGAAGTTCCTTTCCATCTTTTCCTTTGTGCTTCTTCCCTTCTCTTGACCTATTATGGCTATGGGCATGTTATCAAGATAGCCAAAGCCCGCTATTATAGACCTATCGTCTCCAAAACACCTATCTCCGTGAAGCTCCAAGAAGTTTTTAAAAATAAGGTTTATGTAGTCTACGGTATGGGGTCTTTGGGGATGCCTTGCAAGAAGCACCCTTTCCCAAGGGTCAAGCTCGGAGTATATCTCCTTACTTTTCTTTTTAAACTCCCTTTGAAGCCTTCTTAGTTCCTTTTCCTTATCCTTTTCTCCAAGTTGATAGAGCCTTCTTAACTGTTCTATCTTTTGATAGACCTCGTAAAGCTCCTTTTCAAACTCTAAATACATTAGAAGTAATTATAGCATGGTAGGCGCGGGCGGATTCGAACCGCCGACCTCTGGCGTGTCGGGCCAGCGCTCTGCCAGCTGAGCTACGCGCCTTTGTTATAATTATAGCATGCTTTTTGTACTTTCCGCTCCATCGGGTGCAGGCAAGACCACGGTCGCAGAAAGGCTTTTAAAAGTTTGTCCTTACATTAAAAGGGTTATAACCGCCACAACCAGACAAAGAAGAGAGGGCGAAGTCCACGGAGTTGATTACATCTTTATGGAGCTTTCCCAGTTTAAGCTAAAGATAGAAGAGGGTTATTTCCTTGAGTATGCGGAAGTTTATGGAAATTATTATGGAACGCCCAAGGATCAAGTTCTGAAAAACGAGGAGGAAGGTATAGATTCCCTTTTGGTTATAGATATCCAAGGGGCTAAAAAGGTAAAAGAATCTTACAAGGATTGCGTGCTTATCTTTTTGATGCCACCAAGCCTTGAAGAGTTAAGGAGAAGGCTTTTAAGCAGGGGCTATGGCACGGAAAACCTCGAAAAAAGGCTAAAAAAAGCGGAGGAGGAAATAGCCTGTTCCAAATATTTTGATTATATAGTGGTGAACGATTTCATAGACAAAACGGTGGAGGCTTTGTGTAATATAATCACCGCCCAAAGGTATAGAAGGGATAACTTCCTTAAAAGGCCTCCCCTTTCCGATAAAGAGATAATCAAGGTAGTAAAAGAGGTTAGGTGTGAAACCTTTAATCCTTAAAAAGGTAAACTTAGCTCCCTTTACCACCATAAGGATAGGGGGCGTTGCCGAGTACTTTTGTCAGCCCAAAAGCTTGGAAGAGTTAAAACAAGCCTTGTTTTTTGCCTTGGAAAGGTCTTTGCCCATCTTTGTCCTTGGAAAGGGCTCCAACACCATCTTTGGAGATTTTGAGGGCTTGGTGCTTAGTATGAAGGGTTTCCAAGGCTTTGAGGTAAAAAGGGTTAAAGAAGATAGGTTTTTGATATATGCGGAGGCCGGTGTAAGCCTTTTAAGGCTTGTTTCCTTGTCTGTGGAGGAATCTTTGGAGGGTTTTTATAGGCTTGTGGGCTTTCCTGCCACTGTGGGTGGTGCCGTTGCCATGAACGCGGGAGCCTTTGGCTACGAAACAAGCCAAAACCTAAAAGAGGTGGTCTTTTTAGACTGGGAAGGAAGGCTAAACAGGGTTAAAAAACAAGAGCTTAGCTTTTCCTATAGGTATTCTCCCTTTCCAAAGCTTGGTATAGTGGTGGGCGCCCTTTTTGAGCTTCAAAGGGCAAGTTATGAGGTCAGGGATGAATACAGGGAAATAAGGGAAAAGAGGTTGGCCAAGCAACCGATAAACCTGCCCACATGCGGCTCTACCTTTAAAAATCCCAAGGGCTACTATGCGGGTAAGCTTTTGGAAGAGGTAGGCATGAAGGGCTACAGGATAGGGGACGTCGCCTTCTCGGAAAAGCACGCCAATTTTTTAATAAACTTCGGGAAAGGAAGCTTTATAGATGCCCTTAAAATAATAAATGAAGCAAAGCTTAGGGTCTTTGAAAGGTTTGGTCTTAGTTTGGAAGAGGAGGTAAGGATAGTTGAAAGTAGTCGTGCTTATGGGTGGAAGGTCTAAGGAAAGGGAGATCTCTTTAAAAAGCGGTCAGGCAGTTTTAAGGGCTTTGCAAGAAATGGGCTACGACGCCATAGCCATGGATTTGGAAGAAGACCTTTGTCAAAGATTAAATCAGATAAAGCCCCACAAAGTTTTTATAGCCCTTCATGGCACTTACGGGGAAGATGGTAGGGTGCAGGGGCTTTTAGACCTTTTGGGGATTCCTTACGTGGGCGCTGGTGTTTTGGGAAGTGCCATGGCTATGGATAAGGATATAACGAAAAAGATCCTGTCCTTTCATGGTATAAGGGTTCCCAACTGGGTATGCCTTAGGACGAGGGAGGAGGTAAAATGGAATAGCTTTCCCGCGGTGGTAAAGCCTGCAGACCAGGGATCAAGCGTGGGGCTTTTCGTGGTAAAAGGGGAAAAGGAGTTAAAAGAGGCCGTGGAAGAATGCTTTAAAGTATCCAACAAGGTTATGGTGGAGGAGTTTATAGAGGGTAGGGACTTTACCGTGGGCATACTAAAGGACAAAGCCTTACCACCTATAGAGATAAGGCCAAAAAAGGGCATATACGACTATGAAAGCAAATACACCAAGGGTATGACGGAATATATCTTCTCCGAGGATGAGGAACTAAACAGAGAAATTCAAAGCATAGCCTTAAAGGCTCATCAATACCTTGAGTTAAAGGACTTTTCAAGGGTGGATTTTAGGGTTTCAAAGGAGGGCATACCCTACCTTCTTGAGGTAAATACTATACCGGGCATGACGGAGCTTAGCCTTTTCCCCATGGCGTGCCAAAGGGCTGGCATAGACTTCAAGAAGATGTTGGAGACTCTATTACTCTCTTGAGAATTTGCACCATGTGAAGCTCTTCATCAGTTCTTATTAAAAGCACCTTTACTTTACTATTTTCTGTGCTTAAAAGTGTGTCACCTTCTTGGTTTTTCCTTGGATCTATTTCTACACCAAAGGGCCTTAGTTTTTCACATAAAGAATGCCTCACTTGAGGGCTGTTTTCTCCTATACCACCGGAAAAAACAAGGGCATCCACAGAGCCTTCCAAAAGAAACCAATAAGCTCCTACATACTTCAAAAGCCTATGAAGGAAAAGATCAAAAACAACCTTTGCCCTTTGGTCTGTTTCCTTAGCTTTTACCACCTCCTCAAAGCTCTCCCTTCCCCAAAGCCCCTTTATGCCCGAGTTGTAATATAGGAGCTTTTCCAATTCTTCGGGGTTGGGATAGTCCTTTAAAAGGTATAGAAGGATCCCCGGGTCTAAGTCGCCGGGTCTTGTAGCCATGGGTAATCCCTCAAGAGGGCTAAAGCCCATGGAAGTATCTATAGAAATGCCCTCTTTTATGGCGCACACGCTACATCCCGAGCCAAGGTGCATAAGAATCAGGTTTGGACCTTCCTTTTTCAAGATCTCTTTAGCCCTTTCCAATAGGTAGGAATAGGATATACCGTGAAATCCGTACCTTTTTATTCCTCTGTGGTACATATCCCAGCTGAGGGCATAGAGTTGGGCGTGAAGGGGTAAGGTTTTATGAAAGTCTGTGTCAAAGAGAGCGTAGTGTTTGCTTTCTGGAAAGAGTTCAAGGCTAACCTTTATACAATGAAAGGCTATTAAATTGTGAAGGGGGTTTAGGATAGCCAATCTTTCCAACAAGGGCAAAGTGTCTTTGTTTATCTCCATAGGTCCCTTGTAGTCCATCCCATGGACTACGCGGTGGGCAAGGAATTGGGGCTTTTCTTTTAGCTTGGCTTTTAGGTTTATGAGAGCCTTCTTGAATTCTTCCAAATGGGTAGCCTTGTGGCTTTCCCTAAGGAGTGGCTCCTCTTCCACAAAAAAACCCACCTTTAAGGAACTACTTCCGTAGTTTAGGGATAAGAAAGTTCTCATCGGAAAACTCCGGATGGTCTATGCCTTCCTCGTAGGCGTACCTTAGGGCTTTTATCTGCATATTCTTTAACATATCAACCACCTTTGCCCCCTTTGACTGAAGTTGGGGAACTCTTTGTATAACGTCTATGGCTATGCTAAAGCGGTCTACTTGATTTATTATGGCGAGCTGTAGAGGTGTGGTTATACCGCCCCTTCCCTTTAAAAAGGGCTGAAGGTGGGCTGCATCTATGCCTATTTTTCTGTTCTCCCTGTAGCCCCTTACGTGGAGGTTTTTGTGGTTTTTCCTTCTGTAGGTAAGCCTATGTATAAGCCATGGGTATCCGTGGAAGTTAAAGATGATGGGTGTGTTGGTGGTAAAGTAGCTGTCAAAGTCTCTGTCGGGTAATCCGTCGGGATGCTCTGTATCTGGTGTGATCCTAAAGAGGTTTAACACGTTGACAAACCTTATGGCAAGCTCTGGGAAAAACTCCGATAGCATAAGGGATGCCCCTATGGCTTCCTTGGTGGGTATGTCTCCACAGCTGGCTATAACCACATGAGGCTCTCTTTCAAGGTGTGTGCTGGCAAACTCAAAGATTCCAATGCCCTTTATGGCATGCTGCAGAGCCCTTTCGTAGTCCAAATATTGGGGATGCACCTGTTTATCGGCCACTATTATATTTATGCGGTTCGTAGATTGTAGGCAAAGGTGGGCTGTCGCCAAAAGGGTGTTGGCATCGCATGGAAAGTATAACCTTACCACGTTAGGCCATTTATCCACTATGCTGTTTATAAAGCCCGGGTCTTGGTGGGTAAAGCCGTTGTGGTCTTGCCTCCAAACCACGGAGGAGAGAAGAAGATTAAGGGAGCTTATGGGAACCCTCCATGGCACATCTTGGCTAATGTCCAACCACTTTCCAAACTGGTTTACCATGGAGGCTATTATGGGGGCAAATCCCTCGTAAGTGTTTAAAAATCCATGTCTTCCCGTTAAAAGGTATCCCTCAAGCCAACCCTCTACCGTGTGCTCGGAAAGCATCTCCATAACTCTTCCCAGGGGGTCAAGGTATCCCTCATCCTTGTCTATCTCAAAGGTCTGCGCCATCCAAGCCTTTTTAAATTCAAAGGTGGGATGAAGCCTGTTGGAGGCTGTCTCATCGGGACCAAAAACTCTAAAATTGTCGGGATTTTTCCTCATAACCTCCCTTAGGTAGTAGCCCAAGGACAGAGTGTTGCTGCTTGGTTCAAAGGGATTTTGGGAGAAGTGTGCAGGGTCTGGAAGATCCAAGGGTTTCCTGATAAGCCCTCCGTTGGCATAGGGTGTGTCTCCAAGCCTTCTTCCTTCTTCTGGAAAGATTTGAGATATATCTATCTTTGGCCTTCCTTCCTCATCAAAGAGCTCCTTAGGGTTGTAGCTAAGAAGCCAATCTTCCAAAAGTTTTAGGGCGTCGGGGTCTTCATAGACTTGGGTAAGAGGAACTTGATGAGACCTCCAATAGCCTTCTATGTATTTACCTTTGAACTCCTTGGGCGCTGTCCATCCCTTTGGCGTCTTTAGAACTATGGCGGGAAGTATAGGCCTTTCTGCCCGACCCTTTAACTCCAAAAACCTTTCAAAGGATATTTTCATAACATCCATAAGCTTCTCTATTACTTCCTCTATGTCTGTACCTTCCACCCAAAAAGCCTCATACCCATAGCCTTTAAGCAAGGATATGAGTTCCTCTTTTGGTATCCTTGACAAGAGGGTGGGGTTGTTTATCTTGTAGCCGTTCAAAGAAAGCACGGGCAAAACAAAGCCATCCCTTTGAGGGTTTAAAAACTTGTTGGAGTGCCAAGCGGTAGCCAATGGACCTGTTTCTGCCTCCCCATCGCCCACTATGGCCACCGCCACCAAGTTGGGATGGTCGAAGACTGCACCAAAGGCATGGGAAAGGGTATATCCAAGCTCGCCTCCCTCTTGTATAGAGCCGGGCAGCTCGGGAGTACAGTGGCTACCAAGCCCACCGGGAAAGGAAAAGGCCTTAAAAAGCCTTGCCATTCCCTTTTCATCTTGAGAAAACTGAGGGTAGTATTTGGATAAGGTACCCTCCAAGTACAAGGGTGCAATGTAGCCCGGCGCACCATGCCCCGGTCCTACCACAAGGATAGCGTCAAAGGGAAAGCTTTTTAAAGTAAAGCTTGTCAGTAGGTAGGTAAGGCTTATGTTGGGGCTTGCTCCCCAATGCCCCAAAAGGCGCTTTTTTATATGCTCCCTTCTTAAAGGCTCCTTCAAAAGGGGATTATCCCTAAGGTATATCATACCCACGGCAAGGTAGTTGCAAGCCTTAAAGGCTTTTGCCAACTCCTTCATAACCCACCTCCTCAGAGAAAAATTATACCTTCTTGGTCGGACGTAAGACCTTGGTGCATAAGTTCACA
The DNA here is from genome assembly GCA_046294875.1 of Aquificaceae bacterium. GTDB lineage: Bacteria > Aquificota > Aquificia > Aquificales > Aquificaceae > Pampinifervens. The sequence goes on from JBKBNZ010000007.1 coordinate 20,337, forward strand.
AAAGGACCTTTGAGAAAACCTCTGCCAGTCAGCGAGTTTGCGGGCAGAGAAATACCCTTTATTAGAGTTTATGCAAGGCTGGATTTAATAAATATACTTCGCCACTTGTTGTTTCAAGGCTGGATTTATTCCCAACCTTTTTAACCTTTGGTCATCGGCCTCTAAAAACTCGTAAAGGTTTTCGAAGTTTCTGTATATAAGCTTTTTCTTTACCTCACCTATGCCTTTTATCTGGTCTAATATGTCCTTTATACCTTCCTTTAGCCTTAGCTTTCTGTTGTAAGTGAGGGCAAATCGGTGTGCCTCGTCCCTTATAAGGCCAAAGACCCTGTATAAAAGGGGATTGTCCTTTAATGAAATTTCTTTGCCCTCCTCGGAGATCAGTATTTCCTCCTCCTTTGCAAGGGAGAATACCCTTATAGGCAAGGAAAACTTATCCCTTACCCTCGTGGCTACCCTTAGCTGTCCGTAGCCACCGTCTATAAGCCAAAGGTCTGGCATCTTCTCTTCTCCATCCTTTAGCCTTTTTGCTCTTCTTGTTAGAACCTCTTCAAGGGCTCTGTAGTCGTCAATACCTTTAAAACTTTTTATTTTGTACCTTCTGTAGTCCCTTTTATTCATAATGCCTTCTTCCCACACTACGCAAGAGCCCACCGTATAGTCTCCATAAAAGTGAGAAATGTCAAAGCCCTCTATCCTTTTAACCAAGGAAATACCCAAAACCCTTTTAAACTCTTCCTGCAACAACTCCCCTTGAATTTGATAGCCCAAATTCTCCCTTACTATCTCCTCCAGTTCTCTGTCCATATCCCTTTTAAGCTCAAAGCTTCCCCTTTCCTTTAACCACCAAAGAGTTTCTTCTGCAATGTCAAAGTTCACAAAAAGATACTTTGGCAAGGGGTTTTTGTAGTAAAAGCCTACCAAAAACTCTTCAAGGTCTTCGGAGCTATCCAAAGTTGTTATCTCCTTATCTACAAGCCTTCCAGAGCGTATAAGAAAAACACCTACGAGCCTTCCCATGGAATATACAACATCTGCCCTTTGGTACTCCAGACCAGAAACCTTTTGCCCCTTAGAGAGATTTTCAAGGGACTGGATCTGGTCTCTTATCATAGCACACCTTTCAAAGTTCATCCTTTGTATCTCCTCCTCTATCTTGGAGTAAAGCTCCTCCAAAACCTCGCTTACGTCTCCAGAAAGCAGGGCAAGGGCAGATTTTACAGAAAGATTGTAGGCTTCCTTGTCTATATAACCGCAGCAGGGAGCAGAGCAAAGGCCTAAATGATAATCCATACAGGGAGAGCTTCTTATAGGCATGGGGTCGCAGGTGCGAAGCTTAAAGGTTTTGTGTAGTAATCTTTTTACCTTTTTTGCCTTTGAAGTGCTAAAGAAGGGCCCAAAAACTTGTCCTTTGTGGTCGGTACCCCTCACCACTTTGACGGTGGGAAAAGCCTCTTGAGTTATAAGCAGCAATGGATAGCCACCGCCGTATTTGTGCATTATGTTATACCTTGGTTTATGAAGTTGTATAAGGTCTACTTCAAGAGTAAGGGCTTCAAATGTGTTGCGTGTTATAATCCACTCTATCTTCGTGGAGTTTTCCACTATTGCCCTTTCCTTTTTGTCTCCCTTTTGGGCAAGCTTGTAGTGTTGGATAAGTCTTTCTTTTAAACTTTTTGCCTTGCCTATATATATGGGCTTCGTGCCCTTTTTAAACAAATACACTCCCGGCTTATCGGGAGCCCTTTGAAGCTCCTCAAGGCCTATCATAGATTTTAAATATAGGCATATAGATACGCAAAAATGCATGCTTGAAATACTACTTACAAATCTGTATGTTTCTTAAAGAAGTTTTTAAATGAATTAGCAACTTCTAAGTATTCTTAAGGTGTGTTTTAAAAATCTTCTGGGATTTTGTGGAAAATTCCCATTACTCGCATATACTAAATCTTTATGATAATCACAGCGGAGATTTTGGAGGAGCTGGAGAAGGTAGACCCCAATACGAGGGCTATCTTCATAAAGCTCTTCAAGCACATAAAAAAGGCTATTGGGGAGCTTATAACAAGGAAAGAGTTTTTAGAGCTGACAAAAGAAGTGTCAGAGGTAAAGCAGGAACTAAGGGAACTAACAAAGCAAGTTCAAGCATTGACAAAAGC
>JBKBNZ010000008.1:0-22304 GCA_046294875.1 Aquificaceae bacterium
CTTGCCCAAACTGCCCTCCTTGACGGGAAGCATCAAGACTCAGAAAGACTGTATTTATTAGCCCTTGAATTGGCACAGACTCCCTATGAAAAACATCTTATCTTAAACGACCTTGTCATGCTATCTCAGAAGTTGAAGGATTTTCAAAGGATGGAAAAGTATGCTACCATGGACCTGGAACTTTTTGAGGATTATAAAGAGGAGCTAAAGGAAAGAAACGGGGGAAGTCTGCCACAGATAAACTCCTACGAGTTGATGGTTTACATCTTTGAAAGAAAAGGACAAAGGGAAAAAGCCCTTGAACTCCTTGAAAAGCTTCATTATGAAGGAGTACCCCATCCCTTTTACGAAGAGGTTAAAAAAAGGCTCCAAGGATGAAATACCATCCTCTTTTAAGAAAGGTAGTCTTTCTACAAAGGACCAAAAAACTCATACCAAAAGGATCAAAGCTGCTTATTGCCTTTTCGGGTGGCGTAGATTCTGTAGCTCTTGCTTTATCCCTTACGGAGTTAAAAGATTTCTTAGGTATTGAAAGGCTTGCCTTGGCACATATAAACCATGGCTTAAGGGGAGAAGAGTCTTACAGGGATGAGGCCTTTTGTATAGAGTTTGCCAAAAGAAAGGGCATTGAGATCTTCATAAAAAGGCTAAACATGGACCCAAAAGGGGGAAACATAGAGGCAAAGGCAAGAGAGTTGAGATACCAAGCCCTTGAGGAGATAGGTTTTAAAGAAGGATTTGACCTTATCGCCACCGCCCATCACCTAAGAGACCTTGTGGAAACCATCCTACTGTGGTTAATTAGAGGTGCAGGAAGAGAGGGACTTTTGGGCTTTGAAGAAAAGGAAGGTAACATAGTGAGGCCCCTTTACCTTGCTAAAAGGCAAGAGATAGAAGAGTATGTAAAATTAAAAGGTGAAAGCTGGGTAGAAGATTCCACTAACTACAACTTGGAAATACCAAGAAACCTTATAAGACACAGGATAATTCCCGAGATGAAAAAAATAAACCCTAACTTGGAGGAAAGCCTTTTAAGACTAAGAGAAATATTAAGAGAAGAGGAGGAATTACTCAAAGAGCTTACAAGGGAATCCATAGAGAAGGTTTACAAAGAAGGTCAGTTAGATAGAAAGGCCTTTTTAAAGCTTCCAAAAGCTATCCAAAGGAGAGTTATTTACCAGCTTTATAACATAAGGAACTTCAAGGACATAGAGAGGGTTATAAAAGGTATAAAAAGGGGTTCATACTTGAAAAGCCCCATGCCATGATTATTATTAAATCCTAATATGGAGGTATAGGATGCAGTGGATGAAGAGCATATTTGTGTGGTTGGTTATTCTTGGATTTATGATCTTGGCCTTTAACCTTTTTGAAGGCAATAAAGAGCAAACTGCCGTTAGAACTCCCATAAACACCGTGTTAGAGCTCGCGGATGAGGGTAAGTTAAAAGAGGTGAAGATAAAGGACAATCTCCTTATGGGTATAACCACCGACGGGCAAAAGATAGAAACGGGTATTCCCCCGGGTTCAGACCTTGTGAATAAGCTTATAGAAAAGGGTGTAAAGGTTGAGGTGGTAGTCCAAGAAGGTAGCTGGCTTATGCCCTTTTTGATCTCTTGGCTTCCTATTCTGCTTTTTATAGGGATTTGGATATACATGCTAAGGCAGATGAGCGGAGGAAATCCCAACTCAAGGGCTTTTAGCTTTGGAAAAAGTAGGGCAAAGGTGTATATAGATGAAAAGCCAAAGGTAACCTTGAAGGATGTGGCTGGAATGGAGGAGGTAAAGGAGGAGGTAAAGGAGATAATAGAGTACTTGAAGGATCCTGTGAAGTTTCAAAGGTTAGGTGGTAGGCCTCCAAAGGGAGTGTTGTTGTACGGTGAGCCCGGTGTGGGTAAAACTTTGTTGGCAAAGGCCATAGCAGGAGAGGCGCATGTACCCTTTATATCCGTTTCTGGCTCCGATTTTGTGGAGATGTTTGTGGGTGTGGGTGCCGCCCGTGTAAGGGATCTTTTTGACACTGCCAAAAAACATGCTCCTTGTATCATCTTTATAGACGAGATAGACGCGGTTGGCCGTTCAAGGGGCGGCTTGAACCTCGGTGGTGGACATGATGAAAGGGAGCAAACCCTTAACCAGCTTTTGGTAGAAATGGATGGTTTTGATACCTCCGAGGGCATAATAGTTGTAGCTGCCACCAACAGGCCTGACATACTCGACCCGGCTCTTTTAAGACCAGGAAGGTTTGACAGACAAATATTCATCCCAAGGCCTGACGTAAGGGGAAGGTATGAGATATTAAAGGTGCATGCAAAGGATAAAAAGTTGGCTCCCGACGTAGACCTTGAAATCGTAGCAAGGGCAACCTCTGGCTTTACGGGCGCAGACCTGGAGAATATAATGAACGAGGCCGCCTTACTTGCGGCAAGAAGAGGCAAAGAAGCCATAGAGATGAAGGATATAGAGGATGCTATAGATAGGGTCACTATGGGCCTTGAAAGAAAGGGTATGGTAATATCTCCAAAGGAAAAGGAAAAGATCGCATACCATGAAATGGGGCATGCCATAATGAGTTTGATGGTACCAGGCTCCGATGCCCTGCATAAGGTTTCTATAATACCAAGGGGAATGGCCCTTGGAGTGACCCAACAGCTACCCATTGACGACAAGCATATGTACGACAAGCAAGACCTATATGGTAGAATTCTTACCCTTATGGGTGGACGGGCAGCAGAAGAGGTCTTTTATGGAAAAGAAGGCATAACAACCGGTGCAGAAAACGACCTGCAGAGGGCAACGGAGCTTGCCTATAGAATAGTTTCCATGTGGGGCATGAGCGAAAGGGTAGGTCCCTTGGCGGTAAGAAGAACTATAAATCCTTTCCTTGGTGGTATGACCACATCGGTGGATATAAGCGAAGAGCTCAAGAGGGAGATAGATGAAGAGGTCAAAAGACTTCTCACAAAAGCCTATGAAGAAACAAAAAGCCTTATCTTAGAGTACAAGGAGGCTATCCAGGCGGTGGTTAAAAAACTCTTGGAAAAGGAAACCATGTCCTGCGAGGAGGTGGTAGAGATACTAAGACTACACGGCGTTGAGGTGAAAAACGAGTGTAAAAAGGAAGAGTTCAAGCTTGAGGATAAAAGGGAAGAAAGCCAAGAGGCTATTAAAAACTAAGGAGGTTAAAGGCATGGGTATGACTATAACGGAGAAGATACTTGCGGAGCACGCAGGAAAAAAAGAGGTATATCCCGGTGAGCTAATAACCGTGAAGATAGACCTTGCCATGGCAAACGATGTGACCGCACCCCTTGCCATAAAGATCTTGGAAAAGTATGGTATAAACAGGGTCTTTGATCCAGAGAAGATAGCTTTGGTGTTGTCTCATTTTGTGCCTGCAAAGGATATAAAATCTGCCGAACAGGCAAAGATGGTAAGGGAGTTTGCCAGAAAGCATGGTATAAAGTGGTTTTTCCAAGAGGGTGAAGGCATAGAACACACTATACTTCCAGAGAGGGGAATAGTCGTACCTGGAGACCTGGTAGTAGGAGCGGACTCTCATACTTGTACCTATGGAGGCATTGGCGCCTTTGCCACGGGTATGGGCTCTACTGACATAGCCTACGCCATGGCTACAGGAGAAACATGGTTAAAGGTGCCTCCAACTATGAAGTTTATCTTCTATGGTGCGCTCCAGCCTTGGGTGTCTGGAAAAGACCTAATTCTCTACACCATAGGACAGATAGGGGTGGACGGAGCCCTTTACAAGGCTATGGAGTTTGAAGGAGAAGCTATAAGAAGTCTCTCTGTAGAACAAAGGCTTACCATAGCCAACATGGCGATAGAGGCTGGAGGAAAAAGCGGAATAATAGCCCCCGATGAAAAGACCATAGAGTACGTATCCCAAAGGGCGCAAAAGCCTTGGAAGGTATATCAAAGCGATCCTGATGCCAACTATGAAGTAGTTTATGAATGGGATGCCAGCAAGATAGAACCTTTGGTGGCATGGCCTTATCTACCCTCCAACGTACATCCTGTCTCTGAATCCACCCACATTACCATAGACCAAGCCTTTATAGGTTCCTGCACCAACGGAAGGATAGAAGACCTAAGAATAGCGGCAAAGATTCTAAAGGGTAGAAAAGTACATCCTTATGTGAGGTGTATAGTTATACCTGCCTCTAAGCAGGTTTATACGCAAGCTTTAAAGGAGGGACTTATTGATATATTCCTTGAGGCGGGGTGTTCTGTTTCTGTATCCACCTGCGGTCCCTGCTTGGGCGGTCATATGGGCATACTGGCAGAGGGTGAAAGATGCATATCCACCTCCAACAGAAACTTCCCGGGAAGGATGGGCCATCCAAAGAGCGAAGCTTACTTGGCAAACCCCGCAGTGGTGGCAGCAAGCGCCATATTGGGAAGAATAGCCCATCCCGAAGAGGTAATAAGAAAGGAAGAACTTGAGGAGGTTCTTGCTTGAATCGGGGCTTGAGAAGTTAGTCCATTGGCTTAGGCTCCTCGGTGTGGATGCCCTCCTTTTGGAGGGCCAAATAAACAAAAGGAAGGTATTGCAACACCCGGATAGGGTCTTTATAACCACCTCAAGAAAATTGGAAAAACACCTAAGGGCTTGGGGTGTAGATTATTTACTTTTACCAAAGGAAGACTGGAAGGTCCAACTGTGCCTGCTTTTGAAATACTTTAATATCAAAGGAGAATTAAAATTAAACCGTTGCTATCACTGCAACGCAGAGCTTGTAGCCGTGGAAAAGGAAGAGGTTAAAGAAAGAATACCGCCTATGGTTTATATCTACGGTGAGGATTTTACCCTATGTCCCAGATGTGGAAAGATCTACTGGAAAGGCTCCCACCATCCAAGGCTGAGGGAGATTTTAAAAAAGGTGCTATCTTCTTGTTAAAAACTCCCTCACCTTTTGGGCTACCTGATAAGAGGCTCTTATGCAATCGGCTACAGAAACACCATAAAGGTAATTTCCAGTAAGGAAAAGCCCGGGGTTTTCCTCCTCAAGGGTCTTGGCAAGTTCAAGATATTTCCCATATCCAAGGGTGTATTGGGGTATTGCCTTTTTCCACCTTGTAAGGTTTAAAAAGCTTACATTATTCACAGAAAGGATCTCTTTCAACTCCTTTTCTACCAAGGAATATATCTCTTCATCTTCGTAGTCTATCACCTCCGGGTCTGTGGCTCCTCCCAGGTAGACGGTTAAAAGCTCCTTGTTCTCCGGAGCTCTGCCCCTAAAGATCTGGGAGGAGAAAAGGACACCCAGCATCCTTTTCTTTTCCACCCTGGGGATAAGAAAGCCAAAGCCCGGTGGCACAGAGCCCTTATCTACCACCGCATGCACCACCACCACGGGCGCATAGTATATCTGGTCAAAGACTTGGGAGGCACTCCAAGAGATCTCCCTTAAAAGATAGCTGGCGGAGGTGGCAGGTGCGGATATAACCACCGCCCTTGCTTCGTACTTACCCCCTTTTGCATCCACCACAAATTTATCCTCTTTTCTTCTTATTCTTAAAACCACGTTCTCCCTTTCGAGGTCTAAACCTTCTCCAAGCTTCTTTATAAGGGTGTGGTTTCCATCCTCAAAGGATATCAAGCGTCCACCGGGACCCAAGGCTTTCAACTTTATAGCGCCTTTTATCAAGCTTCCAAACCTCTGCTCTAACTCATAGACCCTTTTTACCGCATACTTTACCGAAAGCTCCTTGGGATCCCCTGCATACACTCCCGATATAAAGGGGGAAACCACGTAATCTAAAAATTCTCTCCCAAGCCTTCTTACCACGAACTCTTCTATGCTTTCCTCCGTCTTTATAGAGGGGGGCACAAAGGGCTCTTTAAGAACTCTTAGCTTACCAGAGAGGGAAAAAAGAGGAGAGGTTAGAAAGCTTACGGGAGACATGGGCAAGGGTATAAGCTTGCCCTTCTTGTATATGTACCTTATCTTTGCCACTTCCTGCGCGTATTGGGGCTTTATACCTACGCTTTCCAGAAACTCCTCCACCTTTTTGTCGGCCAATATGGTCTGAGGGCCAAGCTCCAATATAAAGCCGTCCCTTTTGAGGGTTTTTATATTGCCCCCTTCTACTTCTTCCTTTTCAAGAACCTTTACCTTAAAACCTTCCCTTTTAAAATGGGCTGCAAGGGAAAGCCCAGATATACCCGCTCCTACCACCAATAGGTCGATCATGTCTTGTAGGGAATTCCCTTTAAAGGTGAAGAGGGTACGGCGTAGGTCCTTTTGGGCATTCTACCTGCCAAGTAAGAAAGCCTGCCCGCTATGGTGGCATACTTCATGGCAACTGCCATCTTTATGGGATCCTTTGCCTCTGCGAGGGCTGTGTTGGTTAAAATGGCATCCACGCCGAGCTCCATAACAGGGGGAATATCCGCCGCGCTTCCTATGCCTGCGTCTACTATAACGGGCACAGAAACCGCCTCCTTTATGAAAATAAGGTTGTAAGGGTTTTGCAAGCCCAAGCCTGAGCCTATGGGGGCTGCAAGAGGCATTACGGCAGCACAGCCCACATCCTCAAACTTCTTGGCATACACAGGGTCGTCAAAGATGTAGGGCAAGACCACAAAGCCCTCCTTCACCAGAAACTCGGCAGCCTTTAAAGTTTGTTCCATATCGGGAAGAAGCGTTTTTTGGTCTCCTATAACCTCAAGCTTTATCCAGTTTATGCCCGTTGCCTCCCTTGCAAGCATAGCAGTCTTTATGGCCTCTTCTGCAGTATAGCATCCGGCAGTATTGGGAAGAATTTGGTATTTTTTGGGGTCTATGTAGTCAAGGAGGTTCTCCTTCGTAGGGTCTGTTATATTTACTCTTCTTACCGCAACGGTTATTATCTCTGCTCCAGAAGCTTCCAACACTTCCCTGTTTTCCTGAAAGCTTTTGAATTTGCCAGAGCCTATGATAAGCCTTGAGCGAAAGCGCTTGCCCGCTATCTCCAAATAGTCCTCCTCAAGTAGCTTTTCATAATCCAACATCTATCCACCTCCTACTATATTAACTATCTCTACTCTATCCCCTTCCTTTAATAGGTACTCGCCGTACTTGCTTTTTGGCACGATCTCCTCATTTACCGATACTGCAAAGCCTACGGGCTTTACTTGAATTCCCAACTCTTCCAACAAGTTTAGCAAGCTTATACCTTCTTTCACTTCCCTTTCTTTACCGTTTATCCAAATTTTCATGGCTTTGTAAGGATATAAATATAGACCTATTACAAGATTCTACCAAGGGAATTTACCTTCAAAGTTTCTTATCCCGTCTATCAGCTGTTTTTTCCCATCGTAAACAAAGGCCACATACTGGGCAAGCCTTTCTCCAAGCCTAAGACAGGATTCTTTTTCCTCTTGACTTCTTGGCTCGCCTGCCATTACCGCACCATAGTGCAGGGTAAACTTCTTGCCCACATAATCTGGCAGACCAAAGACAAGAAAACCGTAGTTTAAAAGCATGTAAAGAACAGAAAGGCAAGCCACCTCATTGCCACCTCCCCAACCACCAGAAGAAGAAAAGGCGCAGCCTATCTTCCCGTCTATGCTTCCCCAAAGCTCTCCCATAACATCGTCAAAGAACCTTTTTATTTTCCAAGATACTATTCCCATATGGGTGGGTGTGCCAACGGCGAGCCCATGACACCACAGCACATCCTCCTTCGTGGCTTCATCCACATGCTTTAGCCTTACCTCTATACCCTCAACCCGCTTTGCACCCTCATACACAAGCTCCGCCATCTTTTTAGTATTACCAGTCCTGCTGTCATATATGACAAGCACATTGCCCATAGGAGATATTATAAGCTTACAAAAGCTCTTCCAAAGCCCTTATAAAGCTTTCCATAACCTTCTGCCGAGAAAACCTCTCCCTATACAGCCTTAGAGAGTCTAAGGATAGACTCTCCCATTCTTGGGAAGCCTTTAGCATCTTTTGAAAAAGACCCTCTACATCGCCCGCCATAAAAACATAACCATTTTTCCCTTCAAGGATAGCCTCCTTTGTGCCTCCAACGTCGGAACTAATTAAAGCACAACCACAGGCGAGAGCTTCAATGGCAACCCTTGGAAAAGCCTCCGTTTCTTTGGAGGGTATTACACAAACGTGGGAATGTTGGTAGTACCTTTCCACCTCCTTTGTGTATCCCACTACAAAGACCTTATACTTCAACCCCTTCTCATAAACAGCCTTTTGCAGTTTTTCTCTCTCCGGCCCCTCTCCCACATAAAAACACCTAACCTTGTCCTTTATCTTTGAAAGCCTTTCAAAGGCATAAAGTAGGTCCCATACCCCTTTACCCTTATCCACCTTTCCCACAAAGAGGAAGTTCAAAAAGTCCCTTGGTTTTTCCTTCCAGTAGAACCTTTCCTCGTCTATAAGGTTATAAACCACTTTAACCCTTTCTGGTTTAACGCCTTCCTCTATAAGGTTCCTTTTTACATGGTCGCTTACTGCAAGGAATAGGTCTACGTAGGGAAAGACAAACCTTTTGACTCCCCAGCTTTTCATCCTTTCCATGTGTCTAAAAAACACCACCTTTGCCTTGGAAAGCTTTCCGCAGATAAGGGCGTTTAAGTACTCTTTTCCGTTGTTGGCTATTAGTATTTGGGGTTTTTCTCTCTTCAAAAGCTTTGCAAGCTTGTAGGTGCTATAAAAGGCCAAGCTGTTGGGAAAGCTTATGTAGTGTTTTTTTACTCCTTGTGTATATCTATCCACGTAAGAGCCTTTGGCTACCACCAAAAGTAGGTCAAGGCCCCTCTTCTTTAGTTCCTTTACCATTTCCACAGAGTGGATCTCCGTGCCCCCAAAGTTTTGATTTGGATTACCGTTAAGCCAAACTATCTTCATAGGGCTATCTTTAGTAAAAATTTGGGTAAAAAGTCGTTTCCAAAGACGGTTATCCTTTTTATTTCAAAGAGGTTGGGGCTATCCTCTACCTTTCCCTCCTTTGTGGTAAAGGCAAGCTTATAGCCCGCGTCGGCTACAAGGTCTCTTACCTGTGAGTTGTAATCTCCATAAGGGTAGCAAAAGCTTTTTATTTCCACGCCCAGTTTATCCTCTAAAAGGCTTTTGGAATCCTTTATCTCCTCCTTAGCCCTCTGGGGACTTATTTGGGAAAGGTAAGGATGGGTAAGGCTGTGAGAACCTATCTCTATACCCATCTTTGTAAGTTCCCTTAGATGCCACCAGTCCATCAAGGGCTTTTTAACGTTAAGTTTTTGGTAATCCCATTGGTTATAGGTACCTACAAGCCCTGCGGGCACGAAGACTATAGCAGGCACTTTGTATTTTTTTAGTATATCAAGGGCTTTTTCCCAAAAGTCTAAATAGGCATCGTCAAAGGTAAGGATTACCCCTTTTGGATGGCCACCCTTTAAAAGGTCGTCGCTTTTCCCAAAGTAATAACCAAGCCTTTTTAGCCATACTATTTGCCCTTCCAGTTGGGAGGGCTTTACATAGAGGGTTTTTAGCTTGGCTCCTTTGGGAGCTTTGTCTACGTTATGATAGGTTAAGACCTTCATGGTAGTATTATATAAACTCGCTGCGTATTCTTTCCACGAGCTCTTTTATCTCCCTTCTTAAATCTCCTTCCCTTGGTTTATCCAAAAGGCTTTCCAACATATAGCTTCTGTCTACCTCATCCAGCTCCTCAAATTCCACTGAGGAGAGCAGCCTTTTTGCAGAAGCTGTAATGCCCTTCGGTATATCCCTGTGGGACATTCTACACCAGATCAAAGCCCAAGCCCTTGCCAAAGCTAAGGGATGGTAGCCACCGCCTCCAAGGTATATACCCTCCCCTAAAATATCCCTTATAAGGTCAAAGGCTTTCAAAAAGCCAAAGTTGGAAAGGCAAAACTTGGAAAGATAGTCTTCTTCCAAGATATCGGTGCCAAGCTGTAGCACATAAACCTGCGGTTTGTAAGCCTCTGCCACCAAAGGAACTATGCTCTCTATCACATATAGGTATTCCCTATCTTCTACTCCCTTTGGCAGAGGTACGTTTAGATTGTAGCCCTTTCCCTTACCTTCTCCCCTTTCTTCCAAAAAGCCCTTTTTAAAGGGAAAGGCGTAGGTGGGTGATTGATGTATGGAAAGGACAAAAACCTTATCCTCTTGGTAGAAAAAGTCTTGTACTCCGTCGCAATGGTGGGCGTCAAGGTCTATATAAAGTACCCTTTTAAAGCCCTTTTCCAGTAGATATTGCAAGGCTATCCCCGGGTCGTTCAAGAAACAAAATCCATTAGCCCTGTTTGGATAGGCGTGATGCATCCCGCCCGCAGGATTAAAGGGGATATATCCCTCCAAGAAAAGGTCTACCCCTTGCAAAGAGGAGCCCGTTGCCAAAAGAGAGCCCTTCCACATGGCGGGAGCTACAGGATTTTCATAGGTGCCAATGTTAAACCTTTCCCTGTAATCCCTCTTTACACACTGGCAGGCATCACACTCTTGTAGAGCTTTTATGTAATCCTCTTTATGGAAGAGTAAAAGCTTATCCACCGGTGCGGGCAAGCTTTCCACCATCTCTTCTTCTTCTATCAGACCCATAGCCTTTAAAAGCTCCATCAAAAGAGAAACCCTTGGTATTCTAAGGGGATGGTTTTTGGTATACCTGAGGTCTTTGTATGCTAAGCTACCTATTAGCTTGGCTTTCCTTTGCATATTCCTTTACCAACCTGTGAATTTCCCTGTAGTTTATATCGCCTGCCAATATATAGCTTTTTTCACCATAAGGAAACTTTTTGGACACGGTGATACAGAAATCATCCGTTGCTTGGGATATATAGATGTTGGATATATAAACATCCATAGAGCTTGCCTTCTTAAAGTAGTCTTTTTCCGACCTGTCGGCGCCCTTTTTGCCAGTTTTTATGGGGTAGTTTATCTTGGGGTTTATTACATTGTTGGATATCTGTAGCCCGCTTTCACTTATTATGTAAAAAAGTTCAAAGTAGGGGTATTTTTTAAAAAGGTCATAAAGTACAAACTCCCAAACATCTCTATCGGCCTTTTTTAATGCTTCTACTATACTTTTAAAGTCCTCCTCTATCTTTTGCTTTATCTTGTAAATAAACTCTTTCCTTTCATACTCACACAAAACTACCGATGAGGGCTCTCCATAGAATATAAAAAAGGAGGCATCATGGATGTTTTCCATTCTATTTTTTAACGCGGCGCTTATTTTGAAAAACTCATCAAAGGTGTTTATCGACTTCAAAGGTACACAGTAGCCAGAAAGGTACATGGGCTCCGCCTGTGCATACAGCAGACCAAACTCCTTATGAAATTCTTGGTAAAGCTCTTTTATTCCTTCCTCCTTTACCCTTTCCTTAGAAAGGACGTATATTTCTTTTTCTTCATAAGAAAGACTTATATCCCCCTTTATGCTTGCCTTTATGTTCTCATAAAGAAGCTTTTGCAGGCTTTCGCTGGAAGTGGAACCATACTGTTCTTTGAATGCCCCAAGGTCTCTTATGTAGAAACAATAAAAGTAATAATCCTGTCCGAAAAGATTTGGGAGCTTTTGAAAAAGGGGAATGGTGGCCTCTTTAAAAAGACTTATATGATGTAAAACTATATGATAAAAGATTACACCAATATAGTTCCCCTTTCTATCCACCAGAAATAGGGGATTTTTTTGAAAGTTAAAAAAGTTCAAAAGGTAGCCAAGCTCTTCTATTCCTACCGTTGCAGCTTTTAGCTTCATAAGGGGGTGTGCAAAATCTTCCACCTTTAAATTTTCCCTCTGTTGAGCCTTTATAAGGTCTGACCTGCTTACAATACCTATAGGCTTGTTTTCTTTTACCACCACCAAAAAGTCGTATATACCATATTCTTCAAAGGCTTTTAGTGCTTCTTTTATACCAAGGCTGTGCTCTATCTTGGGCACGCCCGTAGAAAGGTCTGCAAGGTCGATGTATCTCATATATGAGGTCCGGAGAGATACCTTCTCCTGCTTTCAATGGCCACAAAGGCAAGCAAAACAAGGGTGGATATTATAAACATCCTTGCCACCATCACCTCAAAGCTGGTGTTTGCAAAAACCTTAGGAGCCTGTATAACTCCCCAGTTGTATATAAGGATTACCAAAAAGATAGGAGAAACTATGGCAAAGAAATAGACCAAGGACTTGGGAACTTTTACAAAGGCATCCCTTGTAAGCTCATGATGGAACTTATGAACTCCAAAGATCCATACAAAGACTATTATCTCAATCAGAGCGAAAAACACAAGCAAAAAGGTACCAGCCCAAAAATCCACCTCATCTATAAAGCCCGGCACAAAGGCCGATAAAAAGGCACCCACAGATACCATAAGCATGGACACATTTACCGCCTTTGAATGAGGCCATCTCATCTCATCTTCAAAGAGGGCTATAAGAGGCTGTGTAAGGGCGAGGGAGGAGGTCAAGGCGGCTATAAAGAGTAAAAAGAACCATACGGTAGAAAGAAGCCAGCCAAGGGGCAAAGCCATAAGAACCGCCGGCATAGACATAAAGCCAAGCCTAAAGGTACCCTCTTGGGCAAGCTCAGGAACGGCCAAAGCCCCAAACATGGCAAAGGCGGCGGGTATGGCAATGGAGGCACCTATAACCACCTCCACAAACTCGTTTATGCTGGCAGTCCAAAGACCAGCTTTTAAAACATCCTCCTTTGCCTTCACATAGCTGGCGTAGGTGGCTATGGCACCCATACCCAAGGAGAGGGTAAAGAATATCTGACCCGAGGCTTCAAGCCACACCTGTGGGTCTAATATCCTACTAAAATCGGGCTTGTATATAAAGATCAAACCTTCTAATCCCTGACCGCCCCTTATGGAAAGGGAAACCACACCCAAAAAGATACCCATCAACAAAAGGGCAGGTATACCTATCTTTGCAGTTAGCTCAATACCCTTTACCACACCCCTTTGCAAAAGATACCAGTTTATCAAAAGGGATATAACCAAGAAAACAAGGGCAATAAAGGATGGTTTTGTGTAAGATTTGAAAAACTCCACATAGGGAGCCATCGCCGTTTTGTAATCAGGGCTTATTACAGGTTGTGGCATCTGCCCAAAGAGGGATAAAAGGGCAAAGCCCAAAGTCCAAGACTCTATGTATATGTAATAACACACTATTAGGAAAGGTATGGCTACTCCAATGGAGCCAAGGACCCTTGCCCAGTTGGCATGGTGAAACAAAGAACCCATAATACCCGTCATAGAGCCATGCCCCTTGCTGCCCGCGTACCTTCCCATGACCCACTCAAGTATCATAAGAGGCAAGCCCAAAAGGATCAAAGATATAAAGTAAGGAACCATAAAGGCTCCGCCACCGTATAGGGCTACCTTTGACGGGAACCTAAGGAGGTTTCCCAAGCCCACCGCATTTCCTGCGGCGGCAAATATAAGCCCTATCTTTGAAGCCCAAACTTCCCTTCGCCTCATAGCTTTAACCCCTTTATCCTTTCCACCGCCTCTAAAAGTCTGTTGGTAGGCACTGTTAAAGATATTCTAAAGTAGCCCTCTCCATACTCTCCAAAGCCATTGCCGGGAGTGCATACAATACCGCACCTATCCAAAAGTAAAGATACAAACTCTGCAGAAGTGTAGCCCTTTGGCACCTTTATCCAAAGGTAAAAGGTTGCATCGGATTTATAAACCTCAAGGCCTACTTCCTCAAGGGCTTTTATCATGGCTGTTTTTCTTTCTCTGTAAACGTTCCTTATCTTTTGAACTTCTTCTTCGGGTAAGTTTAGGGCGCTTATGCCAGCTTCTTGTATTGCTTGAAACTGACCAGAGTCCACGTTGGTCTTTACCTTCCCAAGACCCGCTATAAGGTCTTTGTTGCCTACCGCCATACCAATACGCCATCCAGTCATGTTGTAGGTCTTGGAAAGAGAATGAAACTCTATGGCTACATCCTTTGCACCCTCTATTTGCAGTATAGACAAGGGCTTTTTGTCGCCAAAGTATATTTCCGAGTAGGCAAGGTCGGAAGCCACTATGATGTTATTTTCCTTTGCCCATTCTATCAACTCCTTGTAAAAGCTTTCGTCGGCAGTGGCAGAGGTGGGGTTGTTGGGGTAATTTACCCATATGATCTTTGCCCTTTTTAGTATGTCCTTTGGGACGCTTTTAAAGTCCGGCAAAAAGCTGTTTTCTTCTCTCAAAGGTAATATGTAGGGCTCTCCGCCTGCAAAAATGGTGCCTATTTTGTAAACGGGATAGGCCGGGTCTGGACATAACACCACGTCACCGGGGTCTATAAAGGCAAGGGGAAAGTGGGCTATGCCCTCCTTTGAACCTATTAAGGTTATAACCTCTTTGTTGGGGTCAAGCTCCACTCCAAAGCGCCTTTTGTACCAATCAGCCACCGCCTGTCTAAATGAAAGCATGCCCTCGTAGGAGGGATATCTATGGTGTTCTGGCTTTTCCACCGCCCTTTGCATAGCCTCCACTATGGGCTTTGGTGTAGGAATGTCTGGATCTCCTACTCCAAGGTCGATTAAATCTACTCCCTGCTGTAGCTTTTCTCTTTTTTTCTGGTCTATCTGGGCAAAAAGATAGGGAGGAAGCACCCTTATCCTTTGGGCGTATTCAAACATGCAAAAACCTCCTTGAGTATTCTCTTAATTATAGCAAATGTACGCCGGAATAGATATTTGCCTTTTGAACTTTTAAGAAGTTATAATATCTTGTGTGTGGGCTGACCCCACGCCTTTGGGCTTGAAGATTGGGAAAGCCCCTATAAAAGAGGTAAAAGAGTAAGCAAAAGCTATAAACATGTCTAATCAAACCTTAAAGCTTCCAAAGGAATACGTGGAAAAGATTAAAGAGGAGCTTCTAAAAAGAGGCTTTTGGGAAAGGTCTTTGCCCCATGCTCTTTGGTCTTTGACCGATGGAGAAAACCATGCCCTTTTTTATGCCAGCGGCACTCTTCTTTTACAGGGAAAGGAAAGCAGGCGGTTAAAGGAGTTTATATTAAGCTTGGTCTCCTTTCATGGAAACATAAGGGTGGGTTGCGATGAGTCTGGGAAAGGAGATGTTTTTGGTCCCTTGGTGCTATGCTGTGCCGTCATTAAGCCCCAATACTACAAAAAGGTCTTAGAGCTTAACTACAGGGACTGTAAAAGGATGAGGGATGAGGAGGTGATAAGGAAGGCTAAGGAGTTTGAGGAGTTTGGAGAATTTTTATGTAAGGTGGTGGAGCCTTTGGATTTAAACCAGCTCTATCAAGAGGAGAAAAATATAAACAGGATACTTGATAGACTCTATGGGGAACTTTTAAAGGAGTTAAGGGAAAAGTATCCAAAGGCAGAGTTCTGCATAGATGCGTACTCTAAGAAAAATCCTTTTGGCGCGTGGGTGGTTTTTGAACACAAAGGGGAGGAAAACTTGGCGGTTGCCGTTGCAAGCGTGTTGGCAAGGGCAAAGTTTCTACGGTGGCTTAGGGAAAAAGGGCTGCCAAAGGGTTCTTCTCCGGAAAGTTTAGCCTTGGCAAGGAAGCTGTATCAGGAGGAAAAGGAAAGGGCTAAAAGCCTTTTGAAAACTTTCTTTTTATAAACCCACCAAAGCCTGCCAAAAGGAAGAAAAAGACCATGCTTGCCACCACTCCACCGCTGGGAGGAAGGTCAAAAAACAAGGAAAGGGCTATTCCAGAAAAAAGAGAGAGGAGAGAAAAACCTACAGAAAATATCAGGCTTTGAAGAAAGGAGGAAGATACCATAAGGGACGTTATGGCAGGTATAGATATAAAGCTTGCAGAAAGGACAAGGCCAACGGCTTTTATGGACAAAACTATGTTGGCGGAAGCCAAGGCTATAAGGGTGTATTTCATAAGCCCCACCTTTACGCCCTTTAACTTGGCTATTTCTTCATTGAAGGATAAAAGCAACAGGCTTCTGTAGTTAAAAAGTATAAAAAGGAAGGTCAAAAGGAATATAACAAAGGATAAAAGAAGGTCTGTTTTTTCCACCACAAGCATGCTACCAAAAAGGTAAGAAAAAAGGTTTGTATCCAAGTTTTGGGTCATTCCAAGGACTATTATGGCCAAAGCTACTCCCAAGGAATAGAAGATGGCTATGATTGTGTCTGCCGGCAAAGACCTTTTGTCCACAAGGAACTGAATAAAAAGACCGCACAAAAGGCTATAAAAAAGGGTAAAGGTCATGGGCTCTATATCAAAGACTATGGCAAGGGCTATACCGCCAAAGGCTGCATGAGAAAGCCCAGCTCCCAACATGGCAAGCCTTTTTATGAGTAAAAAGAGCCCTATAAGGGCGGTGGATAGGGCTATAAGAAAGGCGGTAATTATACCTTGCCAAAATAGGCTGTAAGAGAAAAAATCCATTCCTAAATTTTATCTTATGGAAAAGAACAAAGAACTTGCACGCATATTTGAACGCATGGCGGATATGTTGGAGTTTCTCGGAGACAATCCCTACAGAATAGGCACCTACAGAAGGGTGGCAGAGATCCTTTCTGAGCTTGGGGAGGATGTAGAAGACCTTGTAAAAACTGGAAAGATTTATCAAATACATGGGATAGGAGCATCAAGCATAGAGAAGATTTTAGAGTATCTAAGGACGGGGAAAGTTGGTGTCTATGAGGAGCTAAAACAAAAGGTACCCGAAGACCTTTTAGAGCTTTTGGAAGTGCCCGGAGTAGGGGTAAAAACTCTTAAACTTGCCTACGAAAGATTAAATATAAGAACAAAGGAGGAATTCATAGAGGCTGTTAAAAGGGGGAAGCTTGCCTTTTTGCCGGGTATGGGAGATAAAAAGCTACAAAATATACTAAGGGGGCTTGAACTTTGGGAAAAAAGCAAAGAAAGGATGACACTTTTGGAAGCTTACAGCCTTGGGAAAGACCTTGTTAAGCACTTTGAAACCGTAAAGGCTTTGTACGAAAGCATAGAGCTTGCAGGAAGTCTAAGAAGGAGAAAGGAAACGGTAGGGGATATAGATATTTTAGTAGCTGCGGAAAGGAAAAACTGGCAAAAGATCCATCAACATTTTCTTTCCTATAGGGGCGTGAAGGATGTTTTGCTTAGTGGTGAGACCAAATCAAGCGTGGTTTTAGAAGAAGGCAGGCAAGTAGACCTAAGGACAGTGGAACCCCATCAATGGGGTGCAGCTCTTCAGTATTTTACAGGATCAAAGGAACACAACGTAAGACTTAGAGATATTGCAAAGGCGATGGGACTAAAGATCAATGAGTATGGTGTCTTCACGGCGGATACGGAAGAGAGAGTAGGAGGGTCTACGGAGGAAGAGGTTTACCAGCTTTTGGGTATGGAATGGATACCACCAGAGCTAAGGGAGAACATGGGAGAGATAGAGCTTGCTATGGAAGGAGCTTTGCCCAAGTTGGTAGAGTTGAAGGATATAAAAGGGGATTTTCATATGCATTCCAATTGGAGTGATGGTTTAAATAGTCTGGAGGAGATGGTGCAGGCGTGTTATGAACTAGGATATGAATACATGGTAATAGGAGACCATTCTCAATCGGCAAGGGTTGCCAACGGTCTTGATCCAGAGGGCTACAGAGAGCAATTCAAGTTAATAGAAAAGCTAAAAGAACATTACAATCCAAAGGGCTTTTATATACTAAAAGGCTGCGAAGTGGATATATTGCCTGACGGCAGCCTTGACCTGCCCGATGAGCTTCTTCAAGAGTTTGACTTTGTGGTTGCGTCCATCCACTCAAGGTTTAACCAAGACAACACCTACAGGATACTAAAGGCCATGGAAAACCCTTATGTAAACCTTATAGGGCATCCCACCGGGAAAGCCTACAGTACAAGGCAAGGATATCCTTTAGATATGGATAAGATAATCCAGATGGCAAAGGAAACGGGTACAGCCTTGGAGCTAAATATCCACCGAGCAGACCTATCTCCAGAAACTGTAAGAAAGTGTATGCAGGCGGGGGTTATGATAGCCATAGCTACCGATGCTCATGCGGTAAAGCACCTATCTTACATGGAGCTTGGCGTAGGACTTGCCAGAAGGGGCTGGGCTATCCCCCAATTTGTACTAAACACAAGAGATGTAAATGGTGTGAAAGATTTCGTAGAAAGGAAAAGGAAGCTTATGCTAAAGGCTGTTTAAAGCTTTTTTAGTATAACCTCATACGTTGGGTGAGAAATTCCCTTGTAGGGGCGGTTTATGAGGCGCCCAATTGGGGCAATTTATGAATTGCTCCTACAAAAAAATATAAAATCTAGTGGTGCAAGTGTTTATGCCTTTGGCTATATAAGCCTTACAGATAATTTTTCACCCAGCGTATTTTGACTATATTTATATCCTATGCTGGAAAAAATCCTTGAAAGAAAAAAGGGAATACTAAGGAATATAGGAGAAAAGGTTTTAGAAGGTAAAAGGATATCTCCAGAGGAAGCTATAAAGCTTTTTTATGAGGCAGACCTTACCTATGTGGGAAGCCTTGCGGAACATGTAAACCGGAAGAAAAACGGTATGTTTGCCTACTTTATAGTAAATAGGCAGATAAACCCAACCAATATATGCATATACCAGTGCAATTTTTGTAGCTTTGGTGTGGTAAAGTCCGACCCAAGGGCTTATGAGATGAGCCTAAAAGAGGTTTTAAAAAGAGTAGAAGAAGCCTACCTTATGGGTGCCAAAGAGGTTCATATTGTGGGTGGTATTCCTCCCCACTGGGGTTATGAAGATTATATAAACCTTGTAAGAGAGGTTAAAAAAGGCTTTCCAGATATAGTGGTAAAAGCTTGGACAGCCATAGAAATACATCACATGAGTAAAATTTCTGGAAAAAGCTACGAGGAGGTTCTCCTTGATTTAAAATCTGCGGGCTTGGATGCCATACCGGGTGGTGGGGCGGAGATCTTTTCCGAAAGGGTAAGAAAAATAATAGCTCCTTACAAAGCTACTGGAGAGGAATATTTACAAGTCCACAAAGCAGCCCACAGTCTGGGTATACCCACCAACGCCACCATGCTTTACGGCCATTTAGAAACCTACGAAGAAAGAATAGAGCATATGGAAAAGCTAAGAGAATTGCAAGATGAAACAGGAGGCTTTCAGGTTTTCATACCTTTGGCTTACTGGCCAGAGGGCACAAGGCTTGGTGGCAAAAGGACTTCTTCGGTGGACGACCTAAAAACCATCGCCATAGCTCGGATCTTTTTGGATAACTTCGACCATATAAAGGCTTATTGGGTAACCTTGGGCGAAAGGGTAGCCCAGGTGGCGCTAAACATGGGAGCCGACGACCTTGATGGTACCATCATGGAAGAGAAAATAGTGCATTCTGCGGGTACCAAGTCTGCAGTAGGACATACAAAGGACAAGCTTATAAAACTTATAAGAGATGCAGGAAAGATACCGGTAGAAAGAGATACCTTTTATAAACCAGTGGCTATATACCCTTAGGCTCTGTTGTATAATATCCCTAAAAAGGAGGTTGAAAGTTGAGGCGTGTTAACGTCGCTATTGCAGGGCTTGGAAGGGTTGGAAGCCAATTTTTGGAAGCTCTCTTGAGTGTTAATGCAGAAGGGGTAAAGGTCATAGCAGTGGCAGAGCCAAGGGAAGATTTGGAAAGCGTAAGCCTGGCAAAGAGTAAAGGAATAGCCTATTACAGAGATGCAAGGGATATGTTAAGGTCTCTTGAGGACTCCATAGATGTACTCTTTGAGCTTACGGGGAATGCCGTCATAAGGACTGAACTTTATGAAATACTAAGCCAGAGCGCAAACAGGAAAACGGTAATAGTGCCAGAACCCGTAGCTTTTCTTATATGGAGCCTTATAGTGGGGGGTAAGCAGGACTACCCAAGATAGCCCTTTTTTTCTTCGATCAGCCTTTTTAGGCTGTTGGCTATCTCTGTTAGTAAAGGTTCAAACTTATCCTTTATTTCCGAAAGTGCCATGTATAGCTCCTGCGGTGGAATATCCCAAGTGCTTATAAGCTTGTTTTTTAGGCTTACCATCTTTGAAAGGGATTGGTAATATTCCTTGGAGATCACACCAACTTCTAACAGCTTTATTAAACAATCATCTCCAAACTTTTTAACACCAAACTTTGGCGCCAGATGCTTACAGATATCAAAAAGACTATCATAGGCCACGTGGTAGAAATACTTTACCCTATCGTAATACATAGGGCTTTGGCAAAATCTTTCCTCTCCCTGTGAAAGGACAAAGTTTATCTTCTTTACAGACTCCTTTACCCTACTTGCCTTTTCCTTTAAAAGGTCAAAGTCTATAAGGAGAGGATTGTTAGTTTGACTTTTTATAAACTCCACAACCGCTTTGGCGTAGTCTTTGAAAAGATGAAAATGGGAGTTTAGAAAGTCATAAAGGTCTTCTGGTTTTATTTCCTCCTTTACATCTCTATGCTTTATGTAAAACTCCGCAAGGCTTCCAAGGTCTTCTGCCCTTTCCATACCAATAAATTGGCCTATTTTTTGCAGACAATCCTTTGACGTGGTTTTTAGGTTATAAACAGCAGACAGATGCCTGCATACTCTCATACAGCTTTCAAAGGCAAGGTTAAAATCCACCCTTACCTTATCCTGTAAAAGCTTGTTGTATAGAAACTCTTCTCTTCCAAAGTTTAGATTCTTCTTTATATCTCCATAGGCCTTTTCAAGTTGGCTAAAGCTTTCCAATATAAGACTTATCTTTGGTCTTTTCTTTTCTTCCTGCATACTACTCTTCTCTTAACTCATCCCTTGTTATGTAATGCTGAATCCTTTTTATATCCCTTGCCCTTCCTGTTATTTCGTCCACTTCTACAAGTATAGCATTTACCACCAGATCTTCCTTTTCTTCCACCTGATACTTTTGAGGAATGCCTGTAGTAAATCTTTCTATGGCCTCCTGATATCTCATTCCTATCACCGAATACCAGCAGCCTGTCATACCCACATCGCTCACATAGGCAGTACCCTTTTTTAAAAGAACTTGATCCGCTGTAGGCACATGAGTATGCGTGCCGTAAACCACGCTTGCCCTACCGTCGGCGTATATACCAAAAGCCCATTTTTCTGAAGTGGTTTCTGCATGGAAATCTACCACTATTATTGGAGTTTCCTTTGAAAGCTCCTCGTATAAACTATCAAAGACAAAAAAGGGGTTTTCAAGGTTTGAGTCTAAAAGAGACCTTCCCATAAGGTTTATAACTGCGAACCTTACACCTTTTTTCTCGTATATACCATAACCCCTTCCGGGTACCTTTGGCGGATAGTTGGCAGGCCTAAGAAGATTTTCCTTATGGTCTATAAAGCCATAAACTTCCCTTTTGTCCCATATATGGTTGCCCGAGGTCATAACATCCACGCCCATATGGGAAAGCTCCTCGTAGACCTTTTGGTTTATACCAAAACCGCCTGCAGAGTTTTCCACGTTTACTATTACCACATCTGCAAGGTCTCTGTATCCAGCAAGGAAATACCTTAGGGCTTTCCTGCCGGGCTTACCTATGATATCTCCAAAAATTAGGAATTTCATGGCTCTCTGGTGCGGGTGGAGGGACTTGAACCCTCACGGGCTTTGCCCACTGGATCCTGAGTCCAGCGCGTCTGCCAATTCCGCCACACCCGCTATCGTTTAATTATACGCCTTTATACCAAGTTAGGTAATTATAAAAATATAGGGGCTCTTATAGAGCCCCAGGAACTTTGTAGAAATTAGAACATCCACTTAAACAACGCTCTTGCATCGTAAGCCTTGTAATCAGAATTTAACCAAACACCACCAGAAACACCAAGACTATATCTGCTCTTGTACACAAACTCCACGCCAGACCTCGCTACAAGAGTGGTTTTGCTAATATCCTTTTTAACTCTTACAAATCCTGTGTTCAACGCAGGAATACCCTGAGAAACTGCCACATAGTTGTCCGTTAAAACATGTTCCAACCTCACAAGCCCAGTAAGAGAAGTTTTTAGGTTATCGGATTTGCCTATTACCCTTCCACCTGTTAGCTCCAAAAGTCCTGATACCCAAGTTCTCCTTTCTGGCTTAACACGAGTAGACCATTCTGGTACATCTGCTTGTGTAGCATATCCGTTCGCAGACCACCTTATAGCCCTTACACCAATCGTGGGCATCACAGACCATCTGTCCCCAGAGAATATATAACCACCAACCAACTTACTTTCTATCTTCCTACTCCAATACTTTGCCTTTTCTCCTATCTCAAAATTAAAGCCTGTTAGACCTTTATAGTGGTGTTTTGTGGCTTCGCCCAAAAGATCAAAGGCTACAAAATAAGGCTTTCTTAGATAGCTTGTATATAAACCAAGGGCATA
>JBKBNZ010000009.1:0-20961 GCA_046294875.1 Aquificaceae bacterium
GATATATGGGAGGTGGCCTCCGGCGGTGAGATCTCAAGGCTATCCCTTGCCCTTTTTATGTTATCTCCACCGGCGCAGACTTATATACTGGACGAGATAGACACGGGTATAAGCGGCATAACCTCCATAAAGCTTGCCAAACTCCTAAGAGGGCTCTCAAGGAATACGCAGCTTATTGTTATAACCCATTCTCCTGCCATAGCCAGCGCCGCAGACAAACACTTTACCACAAAGAAGGAATTTATCCAAGACATACCTCTTATAAGGGTTGTAGAGCTAAAGGGTAAGGAAAGGCTAAAGGAAATAGCAAGGCTTATGGGAAGGGTTGACCAAAACACCTTAAAGGCTTCCGAAGAACTTATAAGAGAGGTTTGTAGTGTTTGAAGAGTTGATAGCCCTTAAAGAAAAAATAGGGGATCATGTAAAAAGAAGGCTTTTGGAGTTTAAAAGGCTTGGAAAGGAGGGCAGAACGACCTTTGACTTTAGGCCTTATGCAAGCTATGTTTATGAAGCAGACCTCTTTTCAGAACTATGTTTTTGTCTACTTACCGCCAATTCCTCTGCCCTCTTGGGTATAAAGCTTCAATCTACCATAGGCATAGAAGGCTTTAAAAAGATGAACTTGGATGATTTAGAAAGGGTTATTTCCTCTGCAGGGCATAGGTTTGCCCTACAAAGGGCGGAAAGAATCGTAAAGGCAAGAGAAAGATTTGAAAGGGTTTTGGAAATTTTGAATAGCTCAAAGAGTGGAAAGGAGGTAAGAGAGCTCCTTAGCGATAGCCGTTCCAAGTATAAGGTGGAGGGCTTTGGTCTAAAGGAAGCTTCTCACTTTTTAAGAAACATTGGCTTTGAAGATGTTGCCATAGTGGATAGACACATATTTAGATACCTAAAGGAAAAGGGGCTTTTGCCAGATTATAAAACTTTAACAAGGAAGATATACCTGACCGCCGAGGAAAGGCTTCAAGGCATATGTCAAGAACTTGGCATATCTCAAGCAGAGCTTGACCTTTATATCTTTTACTACAAAACGGGGAAGGTGTTAAAGTAGCCTGCTTGGCTTCCTTTTCCAATAATCGTGCTTACAAGGGGAAAGTAAGGACAAAAACTTAGGAAATTGTTATAATTATTCTATAGTCCCCGTAGCTCAGAAGGACAGAGCGCGAGATTCCTAATCTCGAGGTCGGAGGTTCGAATCCTCCCGGGGACGCTTTGCAACCATGGAAGTGGAAGTTTTAAAGGGAAGCCTTCTTGAAGTAAAGGCACAGGCCATTGTAAATCCTGCCAATTCTTATGGATATATGGGTGGTGGTGTGGCGGGGGTTATAAAGAGGTTTGGTGGAGAAGAGATAGAAAGGGAAGCTGTAAAAAAGGCACCTATACCTGTGGGTTCTGCCGTTTTAACCACCGCGGGCCAACTTTCTTTTAAGGGGGTTATTCACGCTCCTACTATGGAAGAGCCCGCTATGAAGACCACCGAAGAAAAGGTAAGGAAGGCTGTTAGAGCTGCCCTTGAGCTTGCGGACAAAGAAGGCTTTGAGGTTATAGCCATGCCGGGCATGGGTACGGGAGTTGGTGGGCTTTCCAAGGAGATAGCCGCTAAAGCCATGTTGGAAGAGGTAAAAGCCTTTAGCGGTAAAAGTTTAAAAAAGGTAATCCTCGTGGATATAGATAAGGATATGGTGGAGGCGTGGAGGAAAAACCTTTGAATGAGACTTCTTTTATGCGGGGACTGGCTGGGTAAAGAAGGCATATACGAAGCAAGGATAAAAAGGGTTCATCTTTTAGACTCCCTCACAGACCTAAAACCTTTAAGACTTGGCTTTCTTGTCCTTTCTTATCACCTTGCAGAAGAAACTCTCAACCTTTCTTTAAAAAGCTCCCTTTATCCCAAGATAATCCTTTTGGAGATCGAGGATTTTCTTGTCTTTTCTTACAGTCCAAAAAATATAAAGCTGGAGTTTCTATACTCCTTTTTTTCTCCAGATTCTTACAAAAAAGCCGTAGGGAAGGTAAAGGAGTATATATCGGAGGGTACGGTATATCAGGTTAATCTAACCAACCGCTTTGAGTATGCCCTTGAAGGCTCTCCCATTGACCTTTTTTTAAATTACTACAGAAAACAACCTGTACCCTATGCCTTTTTCCTTGACCTTGGGGATTTTTACCTTTTAAGCGGCTCCATGGAGCTTTTTTTGAAAAAGAAAAGGCATATTCTCCTTAGCAAGCCCATAAAGGGCACGGCAAAAAGTAGAGAGGAGCTTGAAAAAAGTCAAAAGGATAAAGCGGAAAATCTTATGATAACCGATATGGTAAGGAATGACCTTTCAAGGGTAGCCCTTTGCGGAAGCGTAAAGGTCAAAGAGCTTTTTAAAATAGAGGAGTTTAAGACCCTTTTCCAGATGCACTCTTCTGTGGTGGCAAGAACGAAGGAGAACATAAGCAAGATACTTTTTGAAACTTTCCCCCCAGCTTCCGTGGTGGGAGCGCCAAAAAGAAAGGCGGTGGAAATTATAGACCTCTTGGAGCCCCACAGCAGAGATTACTACTGCGGATGTGGGGGCATCATCAACGGAGAGGACTTTACCTTAAGTGTGCTTATAAGAAGTGCCATAGGCTCTAAGCAAAGACTTTCCTACTTTGCTGGCGCCGGCATAGTCTATGACTCAGACCCAGAAAGGGAATGGGAAGAGGTGCTTTTAAAAAAGAAGGCTTTTAGTGGATTTTAACATTTAGTCCCCAAGCTTTTCTATTACAAAGTTCTGGTTAGTGTATATACATATCTCCCCAGCTATCCTTAGTGATTCTTTAACTATCTCTTCGGCAGACATTTTGGTGTTTCTGTAAAGGGCTAAGGCGGCAGCCCTTGCGTAATCTCCTCCAGAGCCTATAGCCAATACGGGCTCTTCTGGTTCTATTATGTCTCCGTTTCCCGACAGTAAAAGCATGCGCTCTTTATCCGCCACCAAAAGCAGGGCTTCCAACCTCCTTAGGCTTCTATCCATCCTCCAATCCTTTGCAAGCTCCACGCATGCCTTTAACAGATTCCCTCTAAATTCCTCCAGCTTTCCCTCCAACCTTTCCATTAGAGCCATTCCGTCTGCGGCAGATCCCGCAAAGCCCACCAGTATACTATCCTTGTGTATCTTCCTTACTTTCCTTGCAGTATGCTTTATAACAGAAGAGCCAAGGGTCACCTGACCGTCTCCCCCCATCACCGTTATACCATCTCTCCTTACAACGATTATTGTAGTTGATTTAATCTTTTCCATCCTTTAATATTTTAATCCCCATGTTGAAAAACTTTCTAATTCCTGCAATAGACCTGAAGGAAGGAAAGGTGGTAAGGCTTTTTAAAGGCCAGTTTGAAAACATAAAGGTCTATCCAAAGTCTCCCGAAGATATGGCAAATTTCTTTGAAGACCTTGGGTTTAAAAGGCTTCATGTGGTAGACCTGGACGGAAGTCTTGAAGGCGTGCCCGTCAACCTTGAAAGCATAAAAGCCATAAGAAGGGTTTTTTCTGGAGCTATCCAGGTTGGTGGTGGCATAAGAAGTTTAAAAAGCTGTCAAATTCTATGGGAGGAGGGCATAGACCTTTTTGTGGTGGGCACTTTGGCTATAAAAGAGCCTCAAAGCTTTGAAGGGATCGTTGAAAGCTATCCCCAAAGGGTTATACTTGCCGTGGATGCAAAAGGTGGAAGGGTGGCCGTTGGCGGTTGGAAGGAAGAGAGCTCTATAAAACCACAAGAGCTTGCTCTAAGATACGACCAAAAGCCTATATGGGGATACCTCTATACCAATATAGAAAAGGATGGTACTTTGGAAGGCGTGGATATTGAGCCTTATAAGGCCTTTAAAGAGTATGTAAAGAAGCCCGTGCTTGCCTCTGGTGGCGTGGCAAGCTTGGAAGACCTTTATAGGCTTGTGGATGTAGTGGAAGGTGTGGTCGTTGGAAAGGCAATATACGAAGGCAAAATAGACCTAAAAAGCCTGTTATAATCAAGTTGATGGTAGGCGTTGTTCTTTTTAACATGGGTGGTCCCGATAGTCTCTCTTCTATTCAGCCTTTCCTTTACAATCTCTTTTCAGACCACGACATTATAAGAATACCAAAGCCCATACAAAAGCCCTTTGCCTTTTTTCTGTCAAGGATAAGGGCAAAGAAGACAAGAAAGTATTACGAGATTATGGGTGGAAAGTCTCCACAAAGGGAGCAAACCCAAGCACAGGCACAGGCATTGCAGAAAGCCTTAGGAGAAAATTACAAGGTTGTGGTCGCCCTAAGATACTGGCATCCCCTAACGGAGGAAGCTCTAAGGGATCTGTTAAGCTACCCGGTAGATAGGATAATTTTACTTCCCCTTTATCCCCAATATAGCAGGACTACCACAGGGTCTTCTTTCAACGAGTTTGACAGGGTTTTTAGAAAGCTTTTAGGAAAGGGTAGACACTTTAACCTAACCACCTTAAAGGGGCAGGAAAAGCCCTATTTTTATCCCTCCCCCATAAAGGTCTATAGGATTAACTGCTACTATAACCATCCCACTTACATAAAGGCAATGGTGGAAAACATAAAAGAAAACCTACCCAACTGGAAGGAATACTTTTTCCTTTTTACCGCCCACAGTCTTCCCATAAGCATAATAAGGGAAGGAGACCCTTATCAAAGACAAACGGAAGAAACGGTAAGACTTATAATGGAGCACTTTCCGGGTGTGAAGCATGCCCTTGGATATCAAAGCAAGGTGGGGCCTGCCAAATGGCTTGAGCCCTTTACCGATGAACTTTTGGAAAGCTTAATAGAGAATGGTGTTAAAAAGATAGCGGTTATACCTATTTCCTTTACATGCGAGCATTCGGAAACCCTTTACGAGCTTGACTACCTTTATGGAAATATGGCAAAGGAGAAGGAAGCGGAGTTTGTAAGGATCCCTACCCTACAAACCCACCCTACCTACATAGAAGCTTTAAAAGATTTGGTGCTTCAAACTATCTCAAGCTGTGAAAAGATGAAGGGTATTTCGTAATCTGCAGATTCCTTTGAATCGGAAGCATGGACTGCGTTTTTGCCCTTGTCGGTGCCAAAGAGAGCCCTTATGGAGTTGGGGGCAACCTTTCTTGCCTCGTTGCTATCGGTAGGACCTATTATTTCCCTCACTCTCCTTATGGCATCTTCTCCCTCTAAAACCATGGCAACCACAGGCCCCGAGGTCATAAACTCTACTAACTCACCAAAGAAGGGCCTTTCCCTATGTACTGCATAAAAGCCCTCTGCTTGCTCCTTGGTAAATCTAAAAAGCTTTAAGGCTCTTATTTTGAAGCCTTCGGATAAAAATCGGTCAACTATCTTACCTGCAGCACCCTTTTCAAAGGCATCAGGCTTTACTATCACTAAAGTCCTTTCCATGTTTTGCCTCCTTTATTCTCTTTTTACCAGCTCCTGGAATTTTTCCTTAGGGTAGTCCATATTATCCCCTTAACAGGCCTTCAAGATTCCTTTTCACAGAGGCATCAAGGACAAAGCTTGAGGTTTTAAGCAAGAAGCCACCTATAAGGCTTGGGTCTTCTACCACCTCAAAATCATAATCTTTTCCAGTATATTCCCTTATAGCCTTCTTTATCCTTTCCACTTGGCCTTCATCCACCCTTCTTGCCAACACCAACAAAGCCTTGCTTATTTTCAGGAACTTTTCCACTTCATGCTCGTAGACTCTTTTTATCTCATTGATAAAGGGTATGGCGTTTATTTCAATCATATAGTCAAAAACTTCATCCACCTTACTTCCTATAGAAAACCTCTCCCTTAAGCTTTTGATAAACTCAAGCTTTTTTTCCTTCGGTACGTTGGGGTTTAAAATAAACCCCCTAAAATTCCTTTCTTCCTTGTATAGCCTATGCAAAAGCTGGAGTAGTTGGGAGATCTTTATAAGCTCTTGT
Organism: Aquificaceae bacterium; assembly: GCA_046294875.1. GTDB lineage: Bacteria > Aquificota > Aquificia > Aquificales > Aquificaceae > Pampinifervens. The sequence continues at coordinate 5,939 of JBKBNZ010000009.1, forward strand.
TTTTCCTTGCTTGACCTTTCCAAAAGGACTTTTGCTATCTTCCTTACCACTTCCTGCCTTACACTCATGCCTTAGCCTCCAACTTTTTAAGAGCCTTTTCTATGTAGGCATTTTGAAGCTTCTCATCGCTAAACCTTTCCTTTAGAATCTCCACTGCAAGGACATGGGCTCTTTCCGCACCGTACCTGTAGAGCTCTTCCTTTGCCTTCTTTAGCTCTATCTCTATAACCTCCTTTGTCTTTTCCCTTATCCTTTCTGCCACCTCATGAGCCTTCTTTTCCTCTTCCTCCTTTATGGCCTGTGCCGTTTGATGGGCTAATTTTAGTTGCTCTTGGTATCTCCTTTGGGCATCCTGTAAGCTTTCTTTCGCCCTTTGAAGCTCCTCTTTGGCAGATTTTAATTCTCCTTCTGCTTCTATTAGCTTTTCCGTTAGGCCAACGAAGAACCTTTTAAAGGCTTCTTGGATGGGCTTTCTTCCAAAGTAATAGACTATTCCCAAAAAGGCCAATACGTTTAAGCCTTTCCATGCAAGTTCAAGGGCGTGGTGTCCTTCACTCATGCCGCTTCCTCCATCACCTTGTTGGATATAAGCTCTGCCACTTCCCTTATCCTTTCTTCAAGCTTCTTCTTTTCTACCTCAAAGCTCTTTCTTATCTCTTCCACCGCCTTTGATATTTCCTCTTGAGTTTGGGCTTCTACTTTTGCTATTATCTCTGCCTTTGCCTTTTCCGCCTCCCTTCTTGCAGCATCCAATATTTGGTTAGATTCTGCCCTTCCCTTTTCCAGAAGAGCCTGAGCCTCTTGAAAATACCTTTGGGCTTCCTCTCTTAGCTTTGTAGCCTCTTCCATGTTTTTCTTAATTATCTCTTCCCTTTCTTCTATGACCTGAGAGTAGGGTTTTGTAAGCAGTGTTCTCACAAGGGCTACGAAGATAAGAAAGAGTATGGCTTGTATCAAAAGGGTTATGTTAGGATAAAGAGCCTGCTGGATATCCATGCTTAGCCTCCTGTTGATTAAATTATAGCATATCTTCCATTTCCTTTATAAGCTTTACTCTTTTTTCGTGCCTTCCACCTTCAAAGTCGCTAGAAAGCCACGCATCCACTATGGATAGGGCAAGGTCATCGCCTATTATTCTACCTCCAAGGCATAGCACGTTGGCATCGTTGTGTCTTCTACTCATACGAGCCATATACTCATTAAGGCAAAGGGCTGCCCTTATGCCTTTAAACTTGTTGGCGGTTATAGACATGCCTATGCCTGTACCACATATAAGAATACCCCTTTGGGCTTCTCCCCTTTGTATTGCAAGGCAAACATCCCTTGCAAAAAGTGGGTAGTCGGTGGAATGGGTAGATTCTGTACCAAAATCAAGCACCTTATAGCCCTTTGAAAGGAGAAACTCTTTTATCTTTTCCTTTAGGGGATATCCTGCATGATCTGAACCTATGGCTATGTTCATCTTGAAAGCACCTCCCTTAGTATCCTATTCACCAGTTGCGGATTAGCCTTTCCCTTTGCCTTTTTCATCACCTGCCCTACCAAGAAGCCAAAGACCTTCTCCTCACCAGACCTGTACCTTTCCACCTCCTTGGGATTTTCCTTTAAGACTTCTTCCACCAAAGACCTTATCTGCCCCTCATCGCTAACCTGTTTTAAGCCCTTTTCTTCTACTATCTTCTGTGGCTCTTTACCCGTTGATACCATCTCCTTTAGTACTTCTTTGGCAAGCTTTGAGGAAAGGACTCCTTCTTTTATAAGCTTTACAAGCTCTGCAAGGCTTTGGGGGCTTACAGGAGAACCCTCTATACCCTTGCCCGCCTCCGAAAGATTCCCAAGTAAGTCGTTTAAAAGCCAGTTGGCGGTAAGCTTGGGCTCCTGAGAGTAATATTTTAGAGACTCCTCAAAGAAATCACCAAGTTCTTTATTTTCCGTTAGTACTCTTGCAGAATAGTCATCAAGGGCATAATCCCTTTTGAACCTTTCTAATCTTTCGTCGGGAAGTTCGGGCATGCCTGATCTTATCTCTTCTATCCACTCCTTTGGTACCACAAGGGGCAAAAGGTCTGGGTCTGGGAAGTATCTATAATCTTCTGCTTCCTCTTTGCTTCTCATGGGATGAGTAAGGCCGGTGGAGGGATCAAAAGTCCTCGTTTCTTGAACTACTTTATCACCGGATAGTACTATCTTTATCTGGCGCTCCATCTCTGCCTCTATTGCCTTTTGGACGAACCTAAAGGAATTTACGTTCTTTATCTCCACCCTCGTGCCCAACTCTTTTGAACCCTTTGGCCTTATGGAAAGGTTTATATCGCACCTTAACTGTCCCTTTTCCATATCCGCCTTGGAAACGCCCGTGTATCTCATTACGTTTCTAAGTTTTTCAAGGAACTCCCTTGCCAACTGGGGAGAATCTATGTCGGGCTCTGTGACGATCTCCATAAGGGGGGTGCCTGCTCTGTTTAGGTCTACGTAGGTCTTCGATCCCTCGTGGATGTTCTTACCCGCATCCTCTTCTATATGAAGCCTTTTTATCCTTATCTTTTTGCCGTTTACCTCAAGCCAGCCATTTACCGCCAAAGGCTCTTCGTACTGGGATATCTGATAGCCCTTTGGCAAGTCTGGATAAAAGTAGTTTTTCCTTGCAAAGACAGATCTGGTGCTTATTTGGCAGTTTAAAGCCAAAGCTGCCCTTATGGCGTACTCTACCGCCCTTTTGTTTATTACGGGCAAGCTGCCGGGCAATCCAAGGCATACAGGACATACGTTGCTGTTGGGCTCTGCCCCAAACTCCACAGGGCAAGAACAGAACATCTTTGTCTTTGTATCCATTTGCACGTGGATCTCAAGTCCTATAACAGGTTCAAATTCCATGTTTATAATTTTAGCATGCTAAGAAGATTATTACTTGCCACTACCAACGAAGGAAAGATAAGGGAGATAAAAGAGATCTTTGAAGGCTCCCATATTGAAATTATAGAGCCAGAAAGAGATATAGAGGTTAAAGAGGATGGACATAGCTTTTTAGAAAACGCTTATAAAAAAGCAAAAGCCTATTACGAGGCTTACAAAATACCCACTTTGGCAGAAGATTCGGGCTTGGTCATTGAAGCCCTTAGTGGATATCCTGGTGTTTTCTCAAGCAGGTTCTACAGCCTTGAGTGGGGAGGCGTAGAAAAGGTAGAAAATAGCAAAGATGAAGCAAACATAAGAAAGGTGCTAAGGCTTATGGAAGGCGTAGAAAATAGAAGGGCTTACTTTGTAACCTTTGCAGTTATATACATAGGGGAAAAGGGCATATGGGCGGAGGGAAGGTGTGAAGGAGTTATACTTCACAAGCCCGTGGGAGAAGGGGGCTTTGGCTACGATCCCATATTCCAACCTTTGGGCTATGAAAAAAGCATGGCGCAGTTAGCCTCTCGGGAGAAAAACCTTATCTCCCACAGGGGAAAGGCTATAAGGAGGATAATAGATGTTATCAAAGAAGGAGTGTAAATGATGCCCTTTGTAATTATCTTCATACTTCTTCTCAGTGCATGTGGGATTAAAACCGCAAACAGCGAGAGTAGTATAAAAGGTAAAGTTGAATATTGGCAAGCAGGATACTCTTTGAAATCCTACATAGAAGCCAACAGCCTATACTTTTATGGGGAAATACCAGTGGATGATCAGGGCAATTTTGAATACAAGCTACCTACACCTAAATTAGAACACCTTGATAGACTTAGCTTTAAAGCTGGCAAAGGGTGTAATCTTGAAGAAATGCCCATCCTTCAACCCAATAACGCAAGAGCCGCTAAGTTGAAGCTAATAGGATCACTGAAAAATGCAGAGGTGGAAATCCGTCTCTTAAACCCAAAGCCAAGCTTAGGATTTGATGAACCTATAAGTGGTTTCTTTATATACCTTGATAGGGATGGAGTTTTAAACGGCTATCTAAAAGAAGCTTGTCTTGATGGAACAAGAAAGGAAATAGCTTTTAACAATGTAAGACTTTCAAAAGGATGGAATTATATAGAGCTATACATCAGAAATTATCAAGGTAGATTTTATAGCATTGAAGCCATTAAGAAAAAAGCACCTTCAGCTCAATTAATATGGATGTAAGAAATTACTCTATCTGCTTAGTTCCTACACCTACGTTATATAAAAGCTTATCGGATACATAAGGTACAAAGCCAAGAGAATATATCCTTTTAGCTACACCTTTTCTTAGTTCAAAGTTGCTATCATCCACGTAGTCTATAACTATAACCTTAATACCAAGAGATTTTACATGCATTAGCTTTGCCAAAAGCCAATCCGTTTCTTCTATATTCATTCTTCTGTAGTTTAAATTGTTATCTAAATCAAGTCCGTAAAAGAGTGATTCTGACACAAGTCCATCTATGTGGTCTTTCAAAAAATCCACGATTTCAAAACCTCTATTAATAAGTATAATTTTGTTTGGGTAACGGTTTCTGATTTCCCTTATTATTTCAACTAAAGCAAGCTCGTACTCTCTTCTTTCTTCCTGATCCTCTATAACCAATTGATAGCTATCCAAAGTATCCAAGAAAAAGCCATCATAATCTTCTAAACGAGATATGATCCTATTAAAAAAGAAGTCTCTGTATTCTTCCTTCCTAACATCAAGGATCTTGGATCCCCATGCAGTATTTTCTCCCAAAACCCAATCATCTTCGATCTCATTAAAATAACTGCTCCCAGGGTTAGCTTCCCCTACGCTTACATAGGCCAACAATTTTAATACCTTACCTCTGATACTTTGAGATATTCCCGTATCATGCTCTATAACCAACCAATTAAAAAGGCTAAGAGCTTCCTCTGGAATACTATCTCCGTATATAAAACCAATGGAAAGACTTTCCCTTATTGTGGAAGAGCTGTAAGATGAAAATAACAGGAAAAAGAGGCTTAGTAGAAAAACCTTTCTCATGTGATCAACATTATAATATCAACTGTATCCAAATAGTGTAGTCAGGTATTGGTGAATAAATTCATGAAGAAATATTTGGGAAAACCGGCATTGGTGCAAAAAAAGGCTTTTAACGTATACAACACCAATGCCTTACACCGAACCAACAACTCCAACCTCTGCATATCATATAGCCTACCGCTTACACTACCACCAAACAGCCTCTTCATCTTCTCAACGCTTGACCTAATGCGTGCATTCTTACGCGGTGGTATAACAACCTTGGCATCAGGACTTTATCGTATTTGGATCAGCTTGTCTTATGGTATTTCTTACTCATAATTTTTCAGCATACCATCAGGATAGTTTACCTACCAACGCCCTCCATACGTTAATTGAGGAATCAGAGATTATTCAAATAAACCCCTTGCAAAAGCTTCAATTCCGTGCATACTTCCAGAAGTTATCCACACAGCGCCCTTTGGGCTTTGAGCAGCAAGAAAAGAAGTACCTTATCGGCTGGAAAGTATAAATATAAGATCTGCTATTTCATCTCGTTCTATGCTTTTCTTAGGTTGTTTTACTACTATTTTTGGAGCTTCCGCCACAGTGGAAGTCTTTGTCACCCTTCTCGCAAAAAGAAATCTACTTTTCCAATATGGACTGTCTATCCTGCTTACAGTTATGCCACCTTTCTCAATGGCATGAACCATCTTTCCATTGCCTATATAAATTCCCACGTGAGAGGGACCTTCCCTATAGGTGGTAAAAAACAGCAGGTCTCCTGGTCTTAGTTCGCTAAGGCTTACTGGTACACCAACTTGCGCTTGTTCTCTCGTAGTTCTTGGAAGCCTTACACCGTTCACCTTAAAAACTCTTTGTACAAAAGCAGAACAATCCATTCTGTAAAGGTCATTGGCACCAAACTGGTAAGGCCTTTCCATATAAGTGAGGGCTGTAAGGACTATGTTATCTGCACTTGCCAAAGCGATACAAACTAGAGAAAGGACCCCTATTAATACCCTCCTCATGTTTTTTATTATATCTATTTTTAGCTTAACGGTATAAGATTATAAACAAGGAGGTGGCCCATGCTAAAAAGAGTCTGTAAGGAAAGATTTTGTATCATAACCTTCTACTACAAGGGGGAAAAGGTACAAAAGGTTGAGTTGGTTGGTGAATGGAACGATTGGAAGCCAGAAGCTATGAAAAGGAAAAAGGACGGCACATTCTGGATCACAAAAAGATTAAAAAGGGGAAGAGGTTATAGGTTTAAGTACTTGATTGATGGACAATACTGGGAAAACGAGCTGCAAGCAGACCAGCAGGTGCCAAACCCCTTTGGCACTACCGATAGTATGATAATTCTTTAAGGGGCTGGATAGCCCCCCCTTATTTAAGAATATCCTTCCTTACCTCCTCGGCGGTGGGAAGTTTTTCAATTTTCTTTACCTTGCTTGCATAGTACATAACGGGTATCAGTACAAGGGTCAGAGTGGTGGAGCCTATGGTACCAAATATTAAGGAGATGGCAAGACCATTAAAGATAGGGTCAAAGATTATAACAAAGGCACCCACTATAACGGCCACTGCGGTAAGTAAAATGGGTCTTGTTCTTATCACCCCAGCCTCTACCACTGCCAAATGGGGTGCCACTCCGTCCCTTATTCTTTCCTCCGCAAAATCCACCAAAAGGATAGAATTCCTCACTATAATGCCCGCAAGGGCTATAAAACCTATCATGGAAGTGGCCGTAAAGAAAGCGTTCATTATAAGGTGTCCGGGAATTATACCCACCAGGGTTAGAGGAATGGGCGCCATTATAATGCCCGGTATTCTAAAGTCTTTGAACCATCCAAGTATGAGCACATACATAATAAAGAGGGCTACTCCAAAGGCAAGTCCAAGGTCTCTGAAAACTTCAAGGGTTATGTGCATTTCACCATCCCATTTCACATAAATGCTATCCTCCAAAAGGGGCAAAGACATCCAAAGCTCTTTAACCTCACCGTAGGGATTGGGTATATTCCTTACAGCGTTTCTCACATCAAGTATTCCGTAAAAGGGTGCCTCTTCCCTTCCTGCCACATCACCTATCACATAGATGACCCTTCTTAGGTTCTTGTGGTATATGGTGGTTGGAATTGTATCTTCTTTTATCTCCACAAGCTCCGCAAGGGGAACCCTTCTTCCATCTCTGGTAGGTATCTGCAAAGCCTTTAAAACATCAAAGGTTTTATGCTTATCGTCAAACCTTATTACAATGGGTGTATGCTCTGTGTCTGTGTTTTGTAGTATGCCCACTTGGTAACCATGGAATAGAGCTTGGACGGTATAAACCACCTCTTGTTTGGTTAGGCCTGCCTCTTTCACCTTGTCTTCCTTTACTATAAGCCTTACAAGTGGGGCCTGGTCTTCAAGGTATATGCCCTCATCGGTGATGCTCTTGCTGTCTTTGAAAACCTTTAAGACCTCTCTGGCAAAGGCTTCCATGCTTTTTAGGTCTGGACCATAAACCTCTGCCACTATGGGAGAGAGCACAGGAGGACCTGGTGGCACTTCCACCACCGCTACGTATTTGGCTCCGTATTCTTGAGCTATTTTATGCACATAAGGCCTTATCCTTTTGGCAAAGTCGTGGGACTGCTCCTCTCTTTTTGCCTTGTCTATAAGGTTTACCTGTATGTCTGCAAGGTTGGAATTTTGCCTTAAATAGTAATGCCTTACCAAGCCGTTGAAGTTAAAGGGTGCAGAGGTTCCCACATATATCTGATAGTCTGTTACAATGGACTGCTTTGATATGTAATCTCCGATAGCTTTTGTCACTTCAAGGGTTTTCTCAAGAGGTGTGCCCTCTGGCATATCTATAACTATCTGAAGCTCGCTTTTGTTATCATAGGGTAGCATCTTTACCACCACCGCCTTTGTGATCAAAAGGCCCACAGAGAAAGCCATCAAAAGCAAAGTAAAGGCGTAAAAAGCATACCTTTTGGGTTTGCTGGTAAGGAGGGGCACCATAAGGCGTGAGTATATCTTCCAAAAGACCGTATCCTTTATGTCTATCTCCTCCTTGTGGTGTCCCTTGTCAAAATCCTTTCTAAGAAATAGATAGCTTGCCCAAGGGGTTATGATAAAGGCAACCAAAAGGGAGAAGAACATGGCAACAGAGGCGTTTATGGGTATGGGCCTCATGTAAGGACCCATAAGGCCTGATACAAAAGCCATGGGCATAAGGGCCGCTATAACGGTAAAGGTTGCCAAAATGGTTGGATTTCCCACCTCATCGGTAGCCCTTACTATGGCCTCCCTTGGTGTTTTTGCCAGCTTTAGCTCAAACCATCTATGGACGTTTTCCACGACCACTATGGCATCATCCACAAGGATACCTATGGCAAAGATTAGGGCGAAAAGTGTTACCCTATTTAAGGTAAAGCCAAAGACTTGGCTGAGGAAGAGAGCTATTGCCAAGGTAACAGGTACGGCTATACCAACCACTATAGCCTCTTTAACGCCGAGGGCTACTGCTATAAGCAATATTACAGAAAAGGTGGCTATTATAAGCTTCTTTATTAAAGTGTCCGCCTTTTCCTTTGCAGTATCTCCATAGTTCCTTGTTACTGTGATGTTTAGGTCTTTGGGAAGTATCTTGCCTTTCATGTGGTCTACAAGGTGAAGTACTTCCCTTGCCACATCCACGGCGTTGGTTCCAACCCTTTTGGAAACCGCTATGGTAACCGCAGGGTAGAGCTCTCCAGCCTTTACGTCCTTTATACCCTTTTCCTCATGCTTTGGTCCAAAGCCCATAAGCACGTAATCTCTTATAGTGGATGGACCATCTATTACTTGTGCAACGTCCTTTAGATAAACAGGCCTGCCTTGAAAGATACCTACCACTATGTTTTCCACGTCTGATTTTGACCTAAGGAAATCACCCGTTCTAATAACATACTCCTTATCCCCCTGAACCAACTTACCGCCAAGGGATTGGGAGTTGGCAGTTTGTATTAGCTGGGCTATGTGCATAGGGGATATGCCATAGGCGTTTAGCCTGCTTGGGTCAAGGATTATACTTATCTCCCTTGGTCTTCCTCCCACTATGAAAACATCCGCTACGTTCTGAACCTTTTTTATTTCGTTCTCAAGAGCTTCCGCCATTCGCCTAAGGTCGTAATAATCATAGTTCTTTCCCCAAAGGGTTAAGGTAAGGATAGGTACGTCGTCTATGGATTTGGGTTTTATAAGGGGTGGTAGAATTACTCCGGGTGGAGCCAGGTCCATGGCGGACATCATCTTGGTGTTTAAATCCACAAGAGCCTTAACGGGGTTTGTTCCCACATAAAAACGGGCGGTGACTACCGCCATGCCCTCCATGCTTGCAGAGTATATGTATTCAATATCCTTTAACTCCCACAGCTTTTTTTCAAGGGGTGCCACTACTCTCCTTTCCACCTCTTCTGGAGTAGCACCCGGATAAGAGATCATTATGTCTATCATAGGAACCACTATTTGTGGCTCCTCCTCCTTTGGCGTGGTTATGACTGCAAAGAGTCCAAGAGCCAAAGAGACCAGAATAATTATGGGTGTTAGCTTTGAATCTATAAAGTAATGAGCTAACCTTCCTGCAAAGCCGTACATCTTAGCCTCCTACCTTGCAGCCTTCACAAGCCTTTTCTATGCCTTCTATCACTATCCTTTCACCTTCCCTTAAACCAGACAGTATCTCCACCTTGTCGCCCCTCATCTCTCCAGGTTTTACAAACCTAAGCTCAAGGGTATTGTCGGGCTTTACCACCCAAACACCGGTGAAGTCAAACCTTTTCACCAAGGCGCTTTTGGGCACAAGGAGAGCCTCTAAACTTTCCGGTATAAGCAAGCTTCCGTACATGCCGCTTTTCAAACCTTCTACCCTCTCCAAAAGTACCTTTACCCTAAAGGTCTTCGTGGCAGGATCCAAAGAGGGAGAAACCTCTTTGACAGAGCCTTCTATAATCCTGTCTATGCTTGGTATATATACCTTATACTCTTGGCCAACCTTTATGCGGTTTACGTACCTTTCTGGCAAAAATACTTCAAAAAGATAAGGTGGCGATTCTATAACAAGCAAGGGATGTCCGGGCACTGCCAAATCTCCGGGGTCTGCGTTCTTTTGTACCACGTAACCCTCTACTGGAGAGACCAAATTAGAATATTTAAGATTGTTGCCTATAGCTTGTCTTTGACTTTGGAGAGCTTTTATGCCTGCCCTTGCCTGCTCCACCTGCGCCTTTGCTGCCTCAAACTGTGCTTTAATCTGGTCAAACTCCTGCTGAGTTATAGCCCCTTCTTTCAAAAGGGCTAAGTACCTTTCATAGGTTTTGCTGACCGCTTCGTAGTTTGCTATGGCAGCCCTTAGGCCTTCTTGCGCCTGTAGTATTTGACTATCTACGGCATCCATCTGGGACTTTATATCTTCCGCATCCACAACAACCAAAGGCTGCCCCGCTTTAACCATCTGCCCTTCCTTTACGTAGATATCCTTTACCTTGCCCATCAACCTTGTGGATATCTCAACCCTTTTGTCTGCTACTACCTGCCCTGTATAAGGAGTCTCAACTTGGGACACCTTTTCCACAACCCCTATCTTTATCCCTTCCACAAGGAGCTTTTCCCTTTGGACTTCACCGGGCTTTTCCTTATTAGCAATGTACCCCCCAAGCCACAGAACCATGACAAAGATTATTAGAAGAAAGATCAGGTATTTAACCCAAGGTTTCATCTCAACACCTCCTCCGTTATACCTGCGCTAAAGAGAATTTCCACATAGGCTTTTTGACATGCCCTTATCGCCTCTATCCTTTCAAGCCTTGCCTTATCCAACTCTGTTTGGGCATCCAATATATCCACCATCCTGGCAAGGCCATTTCTATACCTTATTTCCATAACCCTAAGTACCTCTTGGCTTGCCCTTATTCTATCTTCGGAGGATCTTAGCATATCTATGGCGTTTTCATAGTCTGCATAGGCCTTATCCACATCAAAAAGGGCCATATCCTTCATAAGCTTTAGCCTTTCCTCAAGGCTTGCTCTCCTTTCCAAGTTTGCCTGAGCCCTTCTTAGGGTGGTTAAGCCCGTATCGAAGGTCCAAGAGAGGGAAATGCCCGCCAAATAGCCTTTACCATCGGCGCCAAAGGGATAGTTCTTTGAGTTTAAGAAGTATTGGGCAAAGGCAAACACCTGAGGTAGGTTATCGGAAAGTGTGTAGTTATACATCTCCCTTAGGGCTTTTAACCTTTCCTCCATCGCCTTTATGTCCTTTCTTTGTAAGGCTTTTTCCCTTACATCCTGTAGTCTTATTTCCGGGCAGGATGCCATATCTACAACATCAAAATCTCCGAGGGGTACACCTACCAACACTTCAATTCCCTTCTTCGCCAAGGCGTAGCCCCTGTGTGCCTTCTCAAGGTTTTCTTGCGCCTTTGAAACATAGACCTGTGCCCTTAGCACGTCGGACATAAGGGCTATTCCCACTTTGTGCATCTGCTCTGCCAGACGTAGGTGTTCTTTGGCATCTTTTAAGGCTTGCTCTGCCACCTTTATGGATTCTTTTGCAAAGATAGCATCCATATAGGCGTGGTACACTTGCCTTATAACCTCTTCTTCTTTCCTTTTGGCGTCAAGGTTTGTTGCCCTGTATTCATACTCGGCCATCCTTTGGGCAGACTGGATCTTCCCACCCATCCATATGGGCACCTCAAGGGTAAATTTGGTTTCAAAGTTGTTAATAGCCTTTGGATTGTTTAAGCGTGCAGGGTCAAAGTCTTGCATACTTATCCTTTCTTGGTTAAGCTTACTCATAAAGGCATAGGCGGGCACGTCGGTTCTTGTAAAGGTTTCTTCCACCTTAAACCGAGGCAATAGGGCTCCCCTTGCTGCCTTTAACTCAAGCTCTTGGGCTTTAACATCCCTTTGAGCAGACTTAACCATCGGACTATTCTTTAGAGCAAAGTCAATGACCTCTTTTAGGGAAAGCTCCTTTGCAAAAAGACCTCCAACGAGGATAAGCAATATTACCAAGCTTCTCATGGCTTATATAAGCAAATAATTATATAATGAAATCCTAATATGTCAAGTCTTTTAAGCATTTAAAAGCTCCTCCATAAGCTCTTCCATCTTCATACCTCTTGAACCTTTAAAAAGTATAACCGCCCTTTGGTCTATAAGGTCGAGTAAAAGGGGCTTTATCTCTTCCTTGTTTCTGAAAAAGCTACAATCGCAGCCCCCCTTTAAAGCTTCCTCGTAGGCATATCTCATATGGTCTCCGTAAAAAAGGCAAAGGTCTATAGGATAGCTTGCGCATAGTTTTCCCACTTCTCTATGATACCTTTCCGAATCTTGACCCAACTCCAGCATATCTCCAAGCACCGCTATTCTTTTGTAGCCTTCAAAGCAGGAAAGGCTTTTAAGAGCCATTCTCATAGAGGGTGGGTTGGCGTTGTAGGCGTCGTCAATGATAAGAAGATTTCTCTTTTTGTAAAGCTTAAACCTGCCTTCTACCGGATGGAAGTCAAAAAGAGCACTTGCCAATTTTTTCCAATCAAGAGCCAAAGCCTCAAGGATACGAAAGCAGCAAAGGGCGTTTTCCACCACCGCAAGACTTGGTATAGGTATAAAAACCTTTTCTCCCTTTACCTTAAACTCCACACCCTCTTGGGAAAGCCTGACATCCTCCGCAGAAAAATCATCACCACCAAAGGTTAGCTTGTTGGGAATTTCATAGCAGTGGGAAACATAATGGGGACATATGCCCCAATCCTCATCGGTCATACCATAAAAAACTTCTCCGTTGCCAAGGACTACATGGTCGAGACATCCAAAAGTCTCCAAGTGTTCTTCTCCTATGGCTGTTATTGCCCTTACCCTTGGTTTAACGATCTCCACCAAACCTTTCACATCACCTTTTTGGCTTGCCCCAAGCTCTACCACCCAAAAGTCAGCATCTTCTTCAAAGTTTGCCAAAGAGAGGGGGACTCCTATTTGGGAATTGTAATTCCTGGGCGTTTTGAGGGTTTTACCCACTTTGGAAAGCAAAAAAGCAGCCATTTCCTTGGTGGTTGTCTTTCCTGCAGAGCCCGCTATGGCTACCACTATTCCTTTAAAGTTCTCCCTCTTAAAAAGGGCAAACTTCCTTAAAGCTTCAAGGCTATTCTCCACGAGTATCTGAGGCACATCTTTTGGTAAGTTTAACCTTCTTTCCACTATAACCGCCACGGCACCCTTTTTGACCGCATCCAAAGCAAAGTGGTGCCCGTCGTGCACTTTTCCCTTCAAAGCAACGAAAATATCCCCCCCTTTTACACCCCTGCTGTCTATGGAAAAGCCGGAAAAGGGAACCGGATCACCAATATGGACACTTCCGAGGATTTCTGCAACTTCCTTTGTGGTCATGGAGAAAATTATATTTTCAAAAGACGTGGGGTGAAAAATTCCCTTGTAGGGGCGGTTCAAGAACCGTCCAATTATTTTTTTATTGGATGTATGGAAATACACCCCGTGGCACAGACATCCATGCCTTTGGTTATATGAGCTTTACGGACAATTTCTCACCTGGCGTATTTTTGGGTTATAATTACGCTATAGCTTTCTATGAAAGTGCTTTTTTTTGGCACTCCAGATTTTGCAGTTCCTTCTTTAAAAAGACTTGCAGAGGAATTTGAGATTGTAGGTGTAGTATGCCAGCCTGATAAGCCTTCTGGAAGAGGCCAAAGGCTTACACCACCACCCACAAAGCTTTTAGCTAAGGAGCTTCACATAGAAGTTTTCCAGCCGGAGAAAAAAAGCCAGATATTTCCCATAGTGGAATCCTTAAAACCCCAGTGTATAGTGGTGGTAGCCTATGGGAAGATATTACCACCGGAGGTGATCCAATATCCAAAGTATGGTTGTATAAACTTACATGCAAGCCTGCTTCCCTACTATAGAGGTTCTGCACCTATTCAAAGGGCTATTATGGCAGGAGAAAGAAAAACGGGCAATACGGTAATGCTGATGGAAGAGGGCATGGATACGGGACCTATCTTATCGCAGGAAGAAGAGCCTATTCTTGAAGAGGATGACCTGAAAAGCCTTTCCCAAAGACTATCTCAAAAGGGAGCGGAGCTTTTGGCAAAGACACTAAGGGAGTGGTTTAAAGGTAATATAAAGCCCCTTCCACAAGACCATGAAAGGGCTACCTACGCTCCACCTGTACAAAAGGAAGAGTACAGAATATGTTGGAAGGCTACCGCAGAAAGTGTAAGAGATAGAATAAGGGGCCTTTATCCCAACTGTTATGCCCTTACAGAAAAAGGAGAAAGAATAAAGATATTAAAGGGAAAGGTGGTTAAGGGCTCCGGAGAGCCCGGGGAAATTATAAGCGCCAAAAAGCTGGTAATTGCATGCGCAGAATATGCCCTTGAGGTTTTGGAGTTGATCTCTCCAAAGGGAAAAGTTATGACAGGAGAGGATTTTATAAGGGGTTATAAGGTAGAAAGGTTCTTATGATTAGCTCCAAAGCTTGCCAAAAGTTTCTAAGGGTATGTTGGGTTCTGGGTTTATATCCTCGGGGGCGGTTATACCCCTTTTAAACCTTTCCATGCCTGCATAGGCGATCATTTGGGCGTTGTCGGTAGAAAGTCTTACGTGTGGTATATAAATTTCAAAGCCCTTTTTATAAGATAGTTCTTTAAACCTTTCCCTTAACTCTGAGTTGGCAGATACACCGCCCACTATAACAAGCCTTTTTACGCCAGTTTTTTCCATGGCAAGAAGACTTTTCCTTTCCAAAATATCCATTACAGCTTTTTGAAAGGAAGCCGCCAAGTCTTCTTTGGAATAGCTTCCACTTTCCACTATTTTTCTCACCGCGGTTTTCAAACCGCTAAAGGACATATTCAAGCTTTCCTCTTCTATCATAGGTCTTGGTAACTTGTACGAAGCTTTACCTTCTCTCGCCAGCTTGTCTATTACGGGACCTCCCGGATATCCAAGTCCCATAAGCTTTGCCGTTTTATCGTAGCTTTCTCCCACTGCATCATCAAGTGTACCACCTAAAAAGGTATATTTCCCAAAGTCCTCCACCAAGTAAAGG
>JBKBNZ010000010.1:0-11616 GCA_046294875.1 Aquificaceae bacterium
TACAACAGACTTCGTAATTTGGGCTTACAGCTTGCCTTTGATAAAGAATTGACCTAAAATTTAACCATGCCTTACTTAAAAGGGATCCTTCTGGCAAAGCTTTCATGGAGAGCTTGAACCCTTCTCAAGAGAGTGTGGTAAAGCATTTTGGAAAACCGCTCCTTGTTATTGCGGGCGCAGGATCTGGGAAGACAAAGACCCTCGCCCACAAGGTGGAGTTTTTAGTAAAAGACAAGGGCATAGACCCTTCCAAGATCTTGGCCATAACTTTTACCAACAAGGCAGGCAAAGAAATAAAGGAAAGAGTTAAAAGGGTTGCCAACGTAGACCTTCCTTGGTCTGGCACCTTTCATTCGGTAGCCCTAAGGCTTTTGAAGGAAAGGGGCAAGGATATAGGTATAAGTCCAAGCTTTAGCCTTCTTTCCGAGGGAGACAGGGACAGGATTTTAAAGAACATAGCTCAAGGCAAAGAAACCTTAGAAAAGTTAAAGGCTTATATATCCCAAAGAATAGAAGACCTAAAGCCTTCAAAGGATCCTCTCTTGGAAGAAGCCTTTAAAGAATACCTAAAACTCCTTAGAGAGATGAACCTTATGGACTTTAGCTGCCTTATGCTCTACCTTTACAAACTTTTAAGAGAGCAACCCTCTATAAAAGAAAGCTTTTCCTTCGTCCTCGTGGATGAGTTCCAGGATACCAACACTATCCAGTACGAGATACTAAAACTTATAGCAAGAGAAAATGTATGCGTGATAGGGGATCCCAATCAATGCATATATGAGTGGAGGTATGCAAAGCCCCACAACATATTACGCTTTAAGGCGGATTTCAACCCAGATATAATAAAGCTTGAGTACAATTACCGCTCAAAGCCTTATATACTTTACGCCGCTAACTGTATTCTTCAGGCATCCACAGCCCAATGGAAAGAACTTATACCCCTTTTAAAACCTGTAAAGCAGGGAAAGGAAAAGCCAGTGGTAAGAAGATTTGAAAAGGATGAGGAAGAAGCCCTATGGATATCTACGAAGATAAAGGAACTATTAAACCATTACAAGCTGTCCCAGATAGCCATCTTGGTAAGGGTGGGCTATTTAACAGAGCCGATAGAAAGAGCCCTTTATAACTTCAAGATACCCTACAAGGTGGTGGGAACGGTTAGGTTTTTTGAAAGGTCTGAGATAAAGGATTGCCTTAGCTTTTTAAGGGTTGTCCATAACCCTTATGATAGGGTAAGCTTTGAAAGGGCTTTGAATTTGGTGGTAAAGGGTATAGGAGAAAAAACCTTTGACCTTGTTGCACGTTTAGGAAAGGGAAACCTTATAGAGGGGTCCAAGCTTGCTTTAAAGGATCTGCCCCAAAGCAAGGCAGTTGCTTTGTATGAATTTCTAAAAAAGCTTTCTCCGTTGATTAAAGAGAGGGAGAACTATCCATACGCCCTTGAAGGGCTTTTGCAAGATATTGACTTTTGGTCTTATTTGGAAAACTACAAGGATGCCCAAGAAAGAAGGGAAAATGTTAAAGAGTTGATTAGATACCTAAGGCAGAAGCACCAAGAAGGATACACACTTGAGGAAGTTCTTCAGGAGATCGCCTTTATCCTTGATGAGGAGCAAGAGGCTAACGCAGTCCAAATTATGACCATACATGCCAGCAAGGGCTTGGAGTTTGACGTGGTCTTTTTGCCAAGGTTGGAAGAGGGCATACTACCCCATGAAAGGTCTATGGAAAGCCAAGAGGAGCTGGAAGAAGAGCTAAGACTTTTCTACGTAGCCATCACAAGGGCAAGGGACTTTCTTTTCATGAGCTATACAAAGCAGGCTAAACCAAGTCGATTTCTCTCTTATATAAACAAAGCCTACCTTGACCTTTCTGCCTTTGCAAAAAAGAAAACCACCTACATGCCCGAGTTGAAAAGCCCCTACAGGTTTAAAGTGGGAGACATAGTTTTCCATGAGCTTTTCGGTCAGGGAGTTATCCTAAGCCTTGAAGATTCCAAAGCTTTGGTGGAGTTCAAAGGAGGAAAAAAGAGCATACATACTGCCTTTTTAAAACCTTTGGTATAATTAAAGCATGCGCACAAAGGTAGCATGGAGTATAACCCATCAAGAATTTACCATAACAGATTATTACTACTTTTCCATACTTCAAAGGGAAGCGGAACAAAGGGGACTAATTATTGAAGAAGTGGACAGTTGGGAAAAGCTATCCCAATACGACACCATAGTCTTTAACTATCCAGAGATACCCTTTACAGAGAAGGAAGTTGATGATGTAGAAAAGTGGGTTTGGGAAAAGGGCAAAAAGGTGATCCTTTTGGGATACTACAAAAATGAAGACCATATTGCAGATACATGCAACACCCTTGCCAGAAGGTTTGGCATGGAGTTAAACCCCGATGAGGTAATCGATGAAGTAAATAACCATCAAGGTGATAAATACTTTGTGCTAACTTCAAAGATAAGAAGGTATAACAAGAACGAGAAAAACGAGGTGAACGTAAAAAGTATAATGCTTGCTTGTAGTGCCTCCATAAAGCCCCTAATGCCCGATATAAAGGTTGTTGTAAGGGCAGAAGACACCGCCCAGTCTAATATGGGTAATTACACACTTCTTATTGCAGAACAATTAGCTCCCACGAGCGGTGGTTATTTCTGCTTGGCAGGTACATGTGTTTTTTGGGACAACTATTCTATTACCCTTTACGATAACCTTGAATTTTCCATAAACCTTTTAAGGCATGCACCATCCGCCCTTAGCATAGTATGAAGAAATGTTATAAGTGTGGGCAAAGGGCCGTAGTTTATCTAAGGCAACATAGAATAGCCTTTTGTAAAGAGCACTACATAGAGTGGTATTTAAAGAGATTGCAGGAAACCATAAAAGAATTTCGCATGTTTGATAAAGAGGATAAAGTTCTGGTGGCGGTTTCTGGAGGTAAGGACAGCTTAGCTCTTTGGGATGCTTTAAATAGGCTTGGCTACGAGGCGGACGGCCTTTATATAGATCTTGGCATCGATGAGTACTCCCAAAAGTCAAAGAAGATATGCCAAGACTTTGCAAGGGATAGGTCTTTAAGGCTAAACATAGTGGAGTTGAAGAAGGAGATAGGGGACATACCCACCATAAAGGAGGTGGAAAAAAGGCCAGCCTGCTCTTTTTGCGGCCAGTTAAAAAGGTACTACATGAACAGCTTTGCAAGGAAAGGGGGTTACAAGGTTATAGCCACAGGCCATAATCTTGACGATGAAAGCGCCACCCTTCTATCCAACGTGCTTAGCTGGGATATGGGATATCTTTCAAGACAGGCTCCAGTGCTTTTGGAGGGTGAGGGCTTTGTGCGTAAGGTAAAGCCCCTTTTTAAATTTACCGAGAAGGAAAACGCCCTTTATGCCTTTTTATCGGGCATAAACTTTGTAGAGGAGGAGTGTCCCTTTGCAGAAGGGGCAAGCTCTATAGAGTATAAAAAGATACTTTCAGAGATAGAGGAGAAAAGCCCCGGTACAAAGCTTAGATTTTACATGGGCTTTTTGAAAAGGTTAAGCCCCCTGTTGCTTAAAGAAAACCTTCAAGTAAGACCCTGTAAAATATGCCAAGAGCCCACCACCGCAGAGATATGCTCTGTTTGTAGGCTAAGGGAAAGGATCAATTCAAAGACTTTGTCATCCTTATCCAATAGTTAAATCTGTCCTTTTCCTCAAAGCCAAGCTTTTTATAAAAATCCAGTGCTTGCCTATTTTGGTCTCCAACCCAAAGCTCTGCGGTATCAAGCCCCCTACTTTTGAAATACTCAAGGGCTTTTTCCACAAGAAGCCTTCCTACGCCCTTACCCCTCCCTTCTGGTAGAACCACAAGCTCATGGATAGCCCCCACCACTTTACCTTCCCTTTTGCTAAACCAGTTTCCATCACTTGCCACAAAGCCCACTATTTTTCCCTTTTCTTCAGCGATCCATATACCCGCCACATCCCTTCGGAAAAGCCAGTTTAGGTAAGCTTGCACGTCGTCGGGGTGGGTATAAGAGTACTCTTCAAGCCCTTTGTAGCTTTTAAGGTAGACCTGTATCAGATAAGGTATGTCCTTTTCCTGAGCTCTACGAAGGTTCATGGCCTTATTACTCTTGCACCTTCTGGAATAGTTATTCTAAAAAGCCCCTCGGAGGGTGTAAAGTTGGTAGAAACCCTTATAAACTCTATGGTGGTTATAATGCCACCCCTTTCCTCAACCTTTATACTCCTTATATCACCCCTACGGGAGGTTGATACAAAGACCTTTGAAAAATACTCATCCTTTACCTTTGGTTTTAAAACAAAGGTTTTCCCATTTTCTTCATCCATTTCACCGACCAAGTCGAAAACTTCAGAAAGGGGCTTGGATATTAAAAAGAGAGCCTCTATGACGGGAGATCGGTTCCTTTCTATACTGTCAAGGTAGGCTGTTTTGTCCCTTGGGGAATAGACCATGATCCGTATGCCGTCGGATAGGATCAGGGTATTTTCTGGCTGTTCGTATTCTATTCTAAACCTTCCTCCCCTTTGAGCATAAAAGACACCCTTCGAGACCTCCGCCTTTGACTGCCACGGATATTGTACCCTTTGAACAAAGGAAACCTTTAAAGTCCTTATAGAGTCCAACCTTCTTTGAAAGTCCTCAAAGGATTGGGCAAAGGAAAAACAAAAGAAAAACAGAAATAACCATATCCTCATAACTTATGAAGCCTCCTTAAAAAAGATAATATAGCCTCATACCACATAACTACTACATCCCAATTTATGGCATCGTAAAGGTCATACTGGGTGTGCCTTATGGTAAAAGGATGGGAGCTAAGAAAAAGGGTTTGAAGACCTTTCTCTTTAAAGGGTATATGGTCTCCATCCCTCTCCTTAGCCCTACAGAAGTCTATATTTACCTTCAGCTCTTTTAGGTGTTTGTAGAACATCTCATTTATCCTTTCCCCGTTATAACCGCCCATGTCCTCGTATATTACACAGGGATTATGCCATCCTATGCCTTCAAGGTTTATACAAGAAAAGGCATGCTTTAAGCCTCTTTCTACGTGAAATCTTGCACCTTTTGAGCCCAATTCCCTTGCCTCCGTTATTAAAAACCTTAGTCTGTAGGGTGCTTTGTAATTCTCCCTTATTTCCCGAAAGAGAAAAAGAAGCAAAAGAAAGCCTATGCCGTTGCTTATAGCTCCATAGCCTCCATGCACCGTGTCCTTGTGGGCTAAAAGGTAGATAATAGGACCTCTTCCCACTTCCATGATTAGGTTTTCCCCTTCAAAGTTTTTTTCTGTAGAGGAAATATAAATTTTAACATTGAAATCTTCCACGTTTCTTATGTCCTCTCTTTTTAAGCTAACTATGGGAATATCAACTCCCATAAAAGGTCCGTATATATAGTCTTCCAAAAGCTCTTTGTAGGTTATTATGGCAGCTGCACCTCTTTGCCGAGCCTGCAAAGCCCTCTCCCTTGTTAAATCTGGAATTAAGGCTATATCCCCATTTATGTAATCCCTCTTTACAAAGCCTTTTATTTCTGTGCTTTTACTACCCAAAAAGGCAACACCTTCTATTCTTCTGCCTTCTACCTCTATTAATGCCTTTTCTGGAAAGTAGGCCTTTGCGGAGAACTTCTCCTTTTGGTAAAAACAGGAGTTTTCTTCAAGGAAGCCTTCTATTAGCCTTTGGGCTTCTTTGCTTTCTTTGGTGCCCGTAAGCCGGTTATAATATAGAACCTTATAGGCAAGCTCCTTTAAAGCCTCAAGCTTTTCACTTTTCATAAACAGGAGTAAGCCAAACCTTGTAGCGTTCCACCATGCCCCTTACCGCTTTGAAGTATAGGTCTTGAAGCTCCTTTGTAATGGGACCTATCTCTCCATTGCCTATCTTCCTGTTATCCACTTCTACGACGGGCGTTATCTCAGCAGCCGTACCAGTCATAAAGACCTCATCCGCCACGTAAAGCTCACTGCGGGCTATAGGCCTTTCTTCCACCTCTATTATCAATTCATTCTTTAAAAGCTTTTTAACGGCAGCCCTTGTGATACCTTCCAGTATGTGCTCCGAATAGGAGGGTGTTATCGCCTTTCCTTCCCTTATAAGGAAAATGTTTTCTCCAGAGCCCTCTGCCAAAAAACCATGCTGGTTTAACATTATTGCCTCGTCGTATCCACTCATCAGAGCTTCTGTTTTTGCCAAAGCGCTATTTACATAAGCCCCAGCCACCTTCCACCTTGAGGGTATAGAATTATCGTCGTTCCTTCTCCAGGAGGAAACCTTTACCCTTATCCCCTTTGAAGTATCAAGGTACCTACCAAATTTGTAAGTGTATATGGCCACCTCCGGTGTGTAGTCAATAAGCTTTGGTGTAAGCTTTAAGTCTTTAAAATAGGCTATAGGCCTTATATAAACATCCTCCCTTATCTGGTTTTTCCTTAAAAGTTCCACCGTTATATTTACCAATTCTTCCACAGTGTAAGGAATCTCCATAAACATGGCTTTGCAGTTTTTCAAAAGCCTTTGGTAATGTTCCTTTGCAAAGAGCACGTAAAGCTGACCTTCTTCTTGGTTCCAGTATGCCCTTATGCCCTCAAAGATGGCAGTACCATAATGAAAGGAGTTGGTCATTATGCTTATCTTTGCCTTATCTGCAGAAACAAAATCTCCCTCAAAGAAAATGTATTCCATAGTCTATAGATTATAACAGAAGCCCCTTATAATATTTTCATGTTTGTTTCAAGGTTTGCACCAAGCCCAACGGGATATCTCCACCTTGGCAATGCAAGGACTGCCCTCTTTAGCTACCTTTTCGCAAGGCATCACAAGGGGAAGTTCATACTACGCATAGAAGACACGGATAGGGAAAGGTCTACCAAAGAGTTTGAGGAGATGCTCCTTGAAGACCTAAGATGGTTAGGCCTTGAATGGGATGAGTTTTACAGGCAATCGGAAAGGTTTGACCTTTATAAAGAATACGCCCAAAAGCTTATAGAAAGCGGCCATGCCTATCCATGCTTTTGCACCGTTGAAGAGCTGGAAGAGGAGAGGAAAAGGGCAGAAGAAAGGGGAATACCTTATCGATACTCTGGCAAGTGTAGAGTTTTAACCAAGGAGGAGGTGGAAAGGTTCAAAGCGGAGGGTAAGCCTTACACCATAAGGTTCAAAGTGCCCGAGAACAAAGTGGTGGTCTTTGAAGACCTTATAAAGGGACACATAGCCATTAACACCGACGACTTTGGAGACTTTGTTATAGTGCGCAGCGATGGAACACCCACTTATAACTTCGTCGTGGTAGTGGATGATGCCCTTATGGGCGTGACCCACGTGGTAAGGGGAGAAGACCACATACCAAACACTCCCAAACAGATCCTCATATACGAAGCCCTTGGCTTTGAGGTGCCCCACTTTGCCCATCTTCCTGTGATACTGGGCGAGGATAGAAGTAAGCTCTCCAAAAGACACGGTGCCGTTTCTGTGAGAAACTACAGGGAAGAGGGCTATCTGCCAGAAGCTCTCTTTAACTACCTTTGCCTTCTTGGATGGAGCCCACCCCAAGAGGGTAGAGAGATCTTTTCAAAGGAAGAGCTTATAGAGGTCTTCAAGCTTGAAGATGTTAATTCCTCTCCTGCCGTTTTTAACAAGGATAAGCTAAGGTGGTTAAACGGTGTTTATATAAGGGAGATAATCCCTCTCGAAAGGCTTGTGGAAGAGTTTATGCCCTTCCTTGAAAGGGCAGGCTATAAGGCGGACAAGGCATACGTGGAAAGGGTACTGGAAAAAACCAGAGATTCCTTTGAAACCCTCAAAGAGGGCGTTGAAAGGTTAAAGCCCTTCTTCGCAGATGAGATCACCTATTCATCGGAAGCCCTCTCAGTGCTTGAAAACCAAACTTCCATTATGGTGCTTGAGTCCTTTCTACAGAGGATCCAAAAAGGGGAGTTATCCGGAGAGGTGGTAAAGGCAATAGCCAAGGAGATACAGAAGGAGCTAAAGGTAAAGGCAAAGGATGTATGGCATGCTCTTAGGGCAGCCCTTACGGGAGAGTTGGAAGGTATTGGCGTGGACATTTTATGCCATATACTGCCAAAGGAGAAGATAATAGACAGAGTAACAAGAGCTATAAGGCTTATGCAATGAGTAAAATTCTTCTTGGTAGTTCAATCAAAAACCTCGAGGAATATTTCCCTAAGTTTTTTCATGCTTTCCTTTATTCTATCCTCCAAATCTTCCATGCCGAGCGAATTTCCTACTCTTTTAATATCTTGGGGAGAAAGAAGAGAGCCGGCAGACTCCTTAGAAAGTCTTAACCTTGTTTCCACAAGCCTTAGGAAAATGTAGTGTTGATAAACCTCTTTAAGAAGACTATACTTTTCCATAAGCCTTTGACAGGCAGATAGCATGGAGGGTTCTCTCAGTCCCTCCACCAAGCTATAGTATTGAATAAGAAACTCCGCATCTATAAGACCACCGGAAGAAAACTTTAGGTCTATGGCGCCCTTTACCCTTTTGGCGTTTCCCTCAAGGGCAAACCTCATATCCCTTATCTCCCTCTTTTCCCTTTCTCCCAAGGGCTTGCCAAAGAGGAAGTCCCTTAATATTTCTTCAAACTCTTCTATGATATGTTTTTCACCCGCAACGTACCTACATCTTGTCCAAGCAAGCCTCTCCCAAGTCCTTGCCTGATTTTTAAAATACTCCCTATAAAAGTCCAAAGAAGGGGCTATCTCGCCCGCAGTTCCCATCGGCCTTAGCCTAAAATCCACCTTGTAAAGGTATCCCTCTGCCGTATGCTTGGTTAAAAGAGCTATAAACCCCTGGGCCTTCTTTGTTTTCTCCTGACTGCTTCCACCACAGACAAAGACAAGGTCAAGGTCGGAGCCGATGTTTAACTCTTTACTTCCGTATTTGCCCAAGGCCACAAGGATCATGCCTTCCATAGACATATCTTCCCATATCCTTTGAAGAATAAAGTCGGAAAGTTCCGACAGTTTTTTAAAGAACTCAAAAAGCTTTATATATCTGTCTTCCTTTTTAACGAGATATACCAAGGCTATTCTAATCTCCCACACCCTTTTGAACCTTCTGCATAGGTTTTCCAAGGATAAACCCAGGAGTTCCTTGTACTTTTCAAACTCTTCTTTTAATTCTTCTTCTTTTGGAAAGTCTTGGTACAGAGTAAGCACATCCTCCACAAGGTCTGGGTACCTGCTTATCAAGGTGGAAAGGTAAGAGGAAAGGGAAAAAACCTTACATAGCATTTTGTTGATATCCTCTTTGGCGGGGCTTAGAATTACCCTCCTTCCCGTGGGATTTGAGAAAAACTTGTCAAAGTTTGAAAGGGTCTCGTCGGGGTCTGGTGTTTTTGCCATAAACTCCATAAGTCTTGGAAGTTCCCTTATAAGGCTTTGCTTTTCCCCCGTGGAGAGCCTTATGTCTTCTCTTCCCGTTAGGTAGCTGGATAGTATGTTGTAAGCCCTTAAAGGATTTTTAAAGCCAAGGTTTCGGAGTATTTCCTTTGCCTCTTCAAGGTCTTCGTTTAGTAAAGCTCTCTGTAAAGGATGGAGTTCCTCCTCCTCTTGAGAGGGCATAAGACTTGAAAAGATCCTACTAACGCCCTTTGTGTAATCTGTGTAAAGCTTCCAAAAGCTTTTTTCTTCCATGCTTAGGGCTTTTGACAGCCTTTTTATATCCTCTTCTGAAAAACTCTGGGATTGAGTGCAGCCGTAGGTCTGTATGCTGTGTTCCAACCTTCTTAAAAATTCATAAGCTCTTTCCAAAAACAGGGTTTCTTCGTTGGAGAAAACACCCTTCTGGTTTAGCTTCCATATGGCTTTAAAGGTGTTGCTTTCCCTTAAAAAGGGGAACTTTCCCCCAAGCAACAAAACAAGGGATTGCACTGTAAATTCTACCTCTCTGATACCACCATCGCCCGTCTTTACGTTGTATTTGTGCAGTAGCTTCTTTTTTGCTTCGCTGGCTATTTGAGCCTTCATAAGTTTTATCTCTTCTATAAGCTTGTAGTCTATAGACTTTCTAAAGACAAAGGGCTCTTTTACCTCCCTTTCAAAGGCTTTGTATAGACCTTCATCCCCTGCACAGTACCTTGCCCTCAAAAGGGCAAACCTTTCCCAAGTTCTACCGTAGGATTCATAATAAAGCTCTGCACTTCTCAAAGACATGCTTATAGGCCCAGATTTACCAAAGGGCCTTAGGTCTAAATCCACCTCATAGGGCTTTCCTTCGGGAGTTATATTTGTCATTAGCTTGTAGACTTTTTGAAAAACCTTGGAGAAAAACTCGTTTAGCGTAAGCTTGCCCGCTTGTCCTTTGTCGGAGGAATGTAAAAACATTATGTCTATGTCCGAATAGTAGTTGAGTTCATAACTGCCAAGCTTTCCAAGAGCTATTATACAAGCCTTGGCAACCTCGCCCTCCTCCTCTAGAGGCTCTCCGTATTTATCCACCATTTCCTTGTATGCCCTTTGGTAGCAAAGCTCCAACATAGCATCAGGAAGTTGGGAATATTCATAAAGGAGGTCCTCTAACTTGGCAGTACCAAGGATCTCCTTTGCCATGATCCTCATGAGTTCCCTGTGCCTGTAATAGGCCAAAACTTTTGAAAACTCCTCATCAGACATGCTTTCAGAGGTTAAATCCTTTAACTCCTTAAGGTATGTCTTTTTATCCTTGAATAGATACCAAAGGCGTGGTATGTTCTTTTCAAAGTCTTGGGGATGGTTCAACAGAAACTTCCTTATGCACTCAGACCTATCAAGAAGCTCAAGGAGCAGGATAAACCTTCTCTCGTTAAGGTAATCTACAAGGCTTTTTGGGTCAGGATGACGCCTTAAGAGTTCCTGCAAGGACTCCTTTGCCTTTTGTGGATTGTTTAGCTTTTCTTCTGCCTTTATCCACCAATGGGATGGAAAGGAATACATTTTATATTTATTATAAAGCAAGCCTGCCTGTGCCTTTTGTATAGCCTATAAAGGAACCTCTAAGGAAGACTTTTAGGAAAGTTTAAGCATCCCCTCTAAGTTTTTCACAAACTGGTGGGCGCTTCTTCCAGAAAAGCCCCTGTTCAAAGCCCATTCAAGGGCAAGTCTTTGAAGCTCTCCTTCTTCCACCTTTAGACCCCTTTGGGCTACCATATGCCTTACTATGGAAAGATACTCCTCCTTTCCAAAGGCAAAAAAGGCAAGCCTTATGCCAAAGCGTTCCACGAGGGAAACCCTTTCCCAATAGCTTTCCTCGGGAAACTTCTCTTCCCCATCCCTTTCTGGCATAAGATGCCTGCGGTTTGAAGTAGCATAAAGGGCTACATTACTTGGCCTTTCTTCTATATCACCATCCATCAAAGATTTTAGCACCCTTAGGTTTTCATCGCCGGGCTCAAAGGATAGGTCATCAAAGAAAAGGATAAATTTCTCCTTTTTGCCCCTTAGCAAGTAATAAAGGTCGGAAAGGTGTACAATATCCATCTTATAGACTTGGATGAGTCTAAGGCCGTCCTTTGCAAAAAGGCCAAGCATGGCTTTTACAAGGGAGGACTTACCGGTCCCTCTATCTCCCCAAAGAAGGGCGTCGTTAAAGGGCAAGCCTTTAATAAGCTGGA
>JBKBNZ010000010.1:11716-20614 GCA_046294875.1 Aquificaceae bacterium
TTACCCCCATTTTAACTTCTCCCTTAGTATTTCAAAAAAGCTTCTTTTTGGATTTGGGTACATAAGGCAGTAAAAGGAAGACCTTTTAATTACCACCTTGTCCCCCTTTTCCAGGCTTAGGCCCTCTTGGCCGTCCAGGGTAAGGTAAGCGCCCTCTGTGAGGTTTTTGAGGGTTATTTCAAAATGGGGTGGCAAAACCAAAGGCCTATTGGATAAGGTATGGGGACATATGGGTACAAAAAGCAAAGCCTCCGACATAGGATAGATTATGGGACCTCCTGCAGAAAGGGCGTAGGCGGTAGACCCCGTTGGAGAGCATACTATTACCCCGTCTCCATAAACCCTCAAAACATGCTCCCCTTGGACAAAAACATCCACCTCCACCATACGGGCAAGGCTTTCCTTTGATAGAACTACGTCGTTAAGAAAATCCCCCATACTTCTTTCCTCTCCCCTCCTTTTTAGAATAGCCCTTAACATCATCCTCTTTTGAGGCTCCATATCCCCCTTTAATACCCTCAAAAGGATTTCTTCCATCTCCTCCCTTTCCACCTCTGTAAGGAACCCGAACCTGCCCTCATTTATTCCCAAAATAGGTATGGAATGCTGGGCTACCAAGCGAGCGCCCGCCAAAAAAGTACCATCACCACCTACCACCACCAACAGTTTTATATCTTCAAGGCTTGGCTTTTCCGACAGATGTCTCTTGTTTATGAAAATCTCCACTTTTTGCCCTTCTGAAGATAGAAACTCTTTGACCCTTTGGGCTGTCTCCAGGGCGGAGAGCGTATCTTTTACAAAGAGGAGAACCTTCATAGAAGTCTGTCTATTATCTCACACAGCACATGGCCAAGGGTTATGTGGCACTCTTGGATCCTTGGTGTGTCATAAGAGGGCACTATAAAGCTATAGTGGGCTATATCTACCACTTTCCCTCCTTTTCTTCCCGTAAAGGCTACGGTGGTTGCCCCAAGGTCGTGGGCTCTCATCAAACCCCTTACCACGTTGGGAGAGCTTCCCGATGTGCTTATACCTATGGCTATATCTCCCGGCATACAAAGGGCTTCTATTTGCCTTTCAAAGATGTGTTCAAAGCCATAGTCGTTGCCAAGGGCTGTAAGGATAGAGGTATCGGTGGTTAGGGCTATGGCAGGTAAAGGTCTCCTTTCCTTTTTAAACCTTCCCACTATTTCGGCCGCTATATGCTGGGCGTCTGCGGCGCTACCCCCGTTCCCAAAGAGTAGAATTTTGTTGCCACTTTTGAGAGCTTCTGCCATTATTCGACCCACTTCTAATATCCTTTCTGCGTAGATCTCTACAAAGGCGAGCTTTACCTCTGAGCTCTCTCTAAAGGAGTTTATAACAAGGTCAAGCATCCTTTTCCCTTAGGTCTCCTACCGTTAGTCTGTTCATAAGCTTGAAAAATTCCATGAGCTTTTGTTTATGATACTCCTCTTGGTTTTCTATGAAAGTGAACAGCCTTCTTATCTCTGGGTCTTGTGTGATGTTTTTTTCCCTTGTGTATTCTCCTCCTGTTTCTTGTTCGTAGAGTATCTCACCTTTAACCTGTTCTTGCAGGTCCTTTAGGGGCTTTGGTGAGAAGTCTATCCTTTCCATGTTGGGCATGCCACCCAACTCGCCTATCTTCTCCCCAAGCTTTCCCATATGCACCATACTTTCTATGGCAAGGTCGAGCATTATGTCCTTGTAATCGCAGTTCTTTGAGTGGAAAAACTGATAAAGATAATTGATGATGGTTTGATATTCTTCCTTTATAAACTTGTTTAAAATTTCTACGGTCTTTGGGTCTGCCTTTTTTTCCTCTTCAATGTATATTACACTCTCCTTTACCTTTTTAACAAGCTCGGAGAATTCTATCCTATGGTCTTCTTCGTCCTTTATAACCCTTTCAAGAAGCCTCTTTACAGAGTCATCCTTTACCATATTCAGCTGGCTTGTGTATATCTTTATGGCGTCCTCTTCTGCCATAACATCCTTTGATAGCATGTCCGCCCAATCGGGACCCCCTATCACTATCATATCCTCTATCCTATCCAAGACCACCTGCCCGCCCAATTGAACCACCTTTTGGGCAAACCATTTAAGGTGCCTCATCTCTTGGCGGGCTATCTCCTCTATCTCGGAGGTTATATTGCCGTCGCTTATAAGGAATATATGGTACAGGTACTGCACTATAGCAGAATGCTCAAGGGCTACATCATAAAGAAGCAGATTTATAGTTTCCTTCTTATCCATGTCTTTCACCTCAAACCTATTTTGTATATCTTACTAATATACTCGCTAACCATCCTATGGGTGTTAAAGTAGGGTCCTATGGTGGCTATGCTGTTTTTCATGAGCTCTACCCAACGGTCTTTACGCTTGTAGTAGGTGGGCATTATTATATAGGCTAACTTACTATATAGGTCTTCAAGGTCTTCTTCATCTTTGGACTCGGTAGTATCTTGCCAACTGGGCTTTGGACCTATTCCCCAGCCATTTACACCTTCAATGCCACCCTCAAGCCACCAACCATCCCATGTGGAAAAGTTTAAAACTCCGTTCATGCCCGCCTTCATACCACTGGTACCACACGCCTCAAGGGGCCTTTTTGGATTGTTTAGCCACACATCACAGCCCGATATCAAAAGCTTCGCCATTTCTATGCTATAGTTTTCCAAAAAGGCAACCTTTACCGCTTTGCTTCTTTCTCTTATGATTCTCATACCTTCAAAGATCCTCTTTATCATCTCTTTACCCATTGCGTCCTTTGGATGGGCTTTGCCTGCAAAGATTATTTGTATCTCCCCTACCCTCTCTCCAATGTGGATAAGTCTGTCTATATCCCTAAGGATTAGGTCGTTCCTCTTGTAGGGTGTCATCCTTCTTGCTATGCCTATGGTGAAAACATCATCGGAGAAGCTTGCATCCGTTTCCTTGTTAACCAAGTTTATCAAGTCGCTTTTTATTCTGTTGTGTGCCTTTAACAGGAGCTCCGAGGGTATATCGTAGGCCTTCTGGAGTAATATGGGGTTTTCATCCCAAGCGGGTATGTATTCATTGAAAAGCTCCTGTATTTCTTTGTGTATCCATCTTTTGTGATAAACGCCGTTGGTAACGTACTCAAGGTTTGCAGATATCTCGGGGAATATGCTTCGAGTGACATAAAGATGCTTGTGGGATACGGCGTTTACCTTGCCAGAGTATCTTGAGGCAAGCACGGATAAATTTACAAAGCCATCAACTGCTTCTTTGTCCCAATCTATGTTATCGTAAGCCTTTAGTTCTTCCTTTACCATATCCACTGGGAATTTATCATGGCCTGCGGGCACGGGCGTGTGGGTAGTAAAGACGCACCTTTTTCTTACTTCCTCTGGGCTTGAAAACTCTTTGAGAAGCTCCACCACCAAAAAGGCAGAATGGCTTTCGTTCATATGATAAACGTGTATGGGATAACCCAAGGCCTTTAGTACTCTGTAGCCTCCTATTCCAAGGAGGATCTCTTGCCTTAACCTGTAAACACCGTCGTCAAAGTACAGCTTGCTGTTTAGCTTTCTTATTTCTGGGTCGTTGCCCTCCACGTCTGCATCAAGGAATAGGATCCTTACGTCCCCCTTTGAGCGAACCCAATACTCCCAACATATTACCTTTTGCTTTTTATCTTCGAAGAAAACCTCCACTTCAAGGTCAAGTTTTCGTAGGTACCTTTTATAGTCCCATAGGGCATCAAAGTCTAACTGTATGCCGTGAGGCGTTAATTTTTGCAGGTTATAGCCCTTTTTGTAAAGAAGGGTTATACAAACCGCTGGTATATCCATATCTGCGTAAGAGTATAGAGTATCTCCAGCAAGGGTTCCAAGCCCTCCACTGTATGTGGGCATACTGTCCTCAAGCCCAAGTTCCATAACAAAGTAGGCTATCATAGGGCTATATTTTATAGCATTGTGAAGCTTATTAAAACGGATATTACCTGTAGGCTTGATGGATTACCTTGGACTTCCTTTCACACACGCTTTGTGTTTGCCTTGGGTATAACTTGGGTTTTGGATGCCTTTGAGGTGGTTATTGTAAGCGCGGTTTTAAAGCCCATGGCAAAAAGTCTTGAACTGACACCGCAGCAAAGCTCTCTTATGGTAAGCGGCTTTCTCTTGGGGGCTCTTTTAGGCTCTCTTTTGTTTGGCTACCTCGCGGATAAATACGGTAGGAAAAAGCTTTTTCTTCTTACACTCCTTCTGTACTCTGGCGGCACATTTTTGACGGGTTTTGCAAGCAGCTTTGAAATGGCGCTTTTATTTAGGATATTGGCGGGTGCTGGGCTTGGTGGAGAGTTCGCCGCCATACAGTCTGCCATAGATGAGTTTGTTCCTTCCCGCCATAGGGGAAAGGTAGATGGCACCATCACAGCCCTTTGGAACCTTGGCAGTTTAATGGCATCTTTAAGCGCCATCCTTCTTTTAAAGCTTATGGAGGAATCCTTTGCTTGGCGTTTTGCTTACTTCTTGGGTGGTCTTTTGGCCTTGCTTGTGGTCTTCATAAGGCTGTACGTGCCCGAATCTCCAAGGTGGCTCCTTTCAAAGGGTAAAGCTGAGGAAGCGCAAAGAATAGTTGAAAGAATAGAAAAAGCGGCTGGAAAAAGGGGAAGCTATGAATCTTGTGATATTCCTGTTTTTGATGGAAACATACTTGATGCTACAAGGATAATATTTGGAAAGTACGGTTGGCGTTTTATCTTTAGCGCCAGCATGAGCTTTACCATACTTACCACCTATTATGGGATGATCACTTTACTTCCCGTGATCCTTTCCCAGGTTTATAACCTTGAAAGCAAGGAAATTCCCCAGCTTTTGACCCTCGGCAGTGTGGGAGGCCTTTTTGGTGGGCTTGTGGTTGCCTATTTGGTAGATAGAGTAGGTAGAATACCCTTAGGTATAGCCATAAGCCTTTTATCTGCCCTTTTGAGCCTTTCCTTCCTTTTGGGCTTTGACCTTAGAATAACCTTCCTTTTGTACTCCTTTGTGGCCTTTTCCTTTGCCTCCGTTGCCTATGTGATAGCCACAGAGATATATCCTTCTTACATTAGGGCTTATGCCATAGGTATTCTTTCAATAATTGGCAGGCTTTCTGGAGCCTTTGCTCCCCTTCTTTTGGTAAGTTTAGCTTCCTTTGACTTTGTGTATGCCCTTTTGGGCTTAGCTGCCTTCTGGCTTGTGGGCTTTTTTGCCTTTGTTTTTTGGGCTATAAAAGGTATAGAGACAAAGGGCAAACCTTTGGAGGAAATTTCATAAAATAATTGCATGCTTTTTGGGTTTATCATCCTCTACATTCTATCTACCCTCTTTATCGGTCTTTTGGCAAGCACCTTTGTAAAAAATTCAAAGGATTACATTTTGGCTGGTAGAAATCTTCCCCTTTTTATGGCTACCTTTGTTGCCTTTGCCACGTGGTTTGGTTCCGAAACGGTTCTTGGTGCCTCTTCTGTTATGGCAAAGGAGGGTCTAATAGGGGTTATAGAAGACCCCTTTGGGGCTGCCCTTTGCCTTATATTGATAGGGCTTTTCTTTGCAAAGCCCTTGTACAGGATGAACCTCCTTACCATGGGAGATTTCTACAGGGTAATATATGGAAGAAAAGCAGAAGTGGTGGCAAGTGTTATGATGGTTTTTTCTTATTTTGGCTGGATAGCAGCCCAGATGGTAGCCATTGGCATAATACTCCAATTGGTTCTTGGTGTTCCGCATACTATGGGAATATTTATAGGCTTTGGTGTGGTGCTTTTATACACCTTTTTGGGAGGTATGTGGGCGGTTTCTTTAACCGATTTTATACAAACTATTATGATAATCGTCGGACTTGTGGCTGTTCTTTATGAGGTTTCTTTTGGTTTTTCTCAGATATCTACGGTGCTTCAATCCCAGCCCTTGGAATATTACCGCTTTTTGCCGGAGCCTACCTTAAAGGATATTCTCCTTTATATATCCGCTTGGATCACCATAGGGCTTGGCTCTATACCCCAACAGGATGTTTTTCAAAGGGTTATGGCCTCAAGAAGCGAAAGGGTGGCGGTGCTTTCTGCCATACTGGGCGGCTTTATGTACTTAACGGTAGCCCTTATTCCCCTCGTGTTGGCCGTTTTCGCAAGGGTTAAGTATCCAGAGCTTTTGGATTTAGACCCTCAGCTTATGCTACCCACCATGATAATAGAGCATGCAAGCCTTCCCACAAAGGTACTCTTTTTTGGAGCCTTGCTTTCTGCCATTATGAGTACGGCAAGCGCCGCAGTGCTGGCGCCTGCTTCTGTCCTTAGTGAAAACCTTATAAAGCCCTACATAAGGAATATGTCCGACAGAGGCTTTCTTTGGCTTACAAGGTTTTGCGTTATTTTGGTCTCCCTCATCTCTTTGGCTTTTGCCCTATCTGGAGAATCCATATACCACCTTGTGGGAAGCTCCTCTGCCTTAAGCCTTGTTTCCCTTTTTGTACCTTTGGTGGCAGGGCTTTACTTTAAAGGTTCAAACCCTCTTTCTGCTATTGGCTCCATGCTGTCGGGCTTTTTTAGCTGGGCTATCCTTGAGTATGTTTTCCACAGCGAGTTTGCCCTCCTTGTAGGCCTTGCCTTTAGTGTATCCTTTTATTTGGCCTTTAGCTTGCTAAGGAGAAAATAAAAGGAATGCAATGGCGGTTCAAGAAACACCCAACGTAGTTTAAAATAAAATACCATAGGAAAATGAGGCTGCTTATATTGGCTTCCCAATCAAAAAGGAGAGTCCAAATACTAACCATGCTTGGCTTTAAGTTTTTGGTTATACCCTCCTACGTGGAAGAAAACCACTCGGGAAACCCTCTCCTTACCGCCAGAAGGCTTGCCTTTAAAAAAGCCTTTGCCGTTTGGAAGGATTACAAGTTTGCCACGGTAATAGGTGCAGATACGGTGGTAGTTTTGGACAAAAGAATATTGGGAAAGCCAAGGGATGAGCAAGAAGCGAAGGATATGTTAAGGGATCTTTCGGGAAGATGGCATAGGGTAATAACCGCAGTTTGCGTAATATCGCCAAAGGCGAGGGTGCATTTCCACGATATGGCTTGGGTAAAGTTTAGGAAGATTGAAGAGGAGGAAATAGAAGAGTATGTAAAAACCCAAGAGCCCATGGACAAGGCGGGAGCCTATGCAGTCCAAGGTGTGGGAGCCAAGTTTGTGGAAAAGATAAAGGGAGACTTTTACACGGTGATGGGGCTTCCCGCCAGCAAGACCTACAGGGTGCTAAAGGATGTTCTGGATTAGCCTTTTGCTTCTTTGTCTTTGTAGCTGTTCTGCTATGGTAAGCACCGAGGGAAGCGATGTAAGGATAGGTGGCGGAGTTCAAATACAAATACAGCATAGGAAGTAAAATGGCTTGTGAAAGCTTAAGCTATGTAGAAGAAAGGATTATAAAAGCCTGTGAAAGGGCGGGAAGAGAAAGAGGCCATATTTTGCTTTTGGGTGCCAGTAAGGGCGTGCCCTTGGAAAGGATAAGGGAGTTCTATACATGTGGCCTTTCCATCTTTGGAGAAAACAGGGTTCAGGAGTTTTTGAAAAAGTGGGAATGTTTGAAAGATTTACCTATTAACTGGCATTTCATAGGAAGACTTCAAAGCAACAAGGTAAAGTACATCATAGACAAGGTAAGCTTGATACACTCCTTAGACAGGGAAAGCCTTTTAGAAGAGTTGGAAAAGAGGGCAAAAGCCATAAGTAAGGTTCAGGAGGTTTTGGTTGAAGTAAACGTGGGTGGAGAGGAAACAAAGGGCGGAATAGAGCCAGAGAACCTTAAGGCTTTCTTTGAAAAGGTTCTAAAGGCTGAACACATAAAGGTACTGGGGCTCATGTGCATACCCCCCTATAGGGAAGACCCCGAGGAGGTAAGGCCTTATTTTTCCTTTTTGAGAAGGCTAAAGGAGGATTTGGAAAAGGAGTTTGGGGTCAAGTTGCCCCACCTTTCCATGGGCATGTCCCATGACTTTGAGGTAGCCATAGAAGAAGGTGCCACGATTATAAGGGTTGGCACCCTACTCTTCGGGGGAAGAAGCTAAATAAACTTCCCTTGTGGGGAAGGGGATCTTTATTCCCTCCTCCTCATACCGTTTCTTTAACCTCTTTATAAACTCGCTCCTTAAAAGATGCTGGCTTGGAAAGTCCTTTGCACGGAGTACTACGTTGAAGTTTATAGAAAAGTCCCCAAACTGGAAGAACCTAACAAGGGGTTCAAAGTCGGGCACTGCCCCCTCCACCTCTCTTTGGACCTGTTTTGCCACCTCAAGGGTGATCCTTTCCACCTTTTCAAGGTCGCTATCGTAAGAAACACCCACCGGGATTATAACAGAGAGCTCAGGCTGGGGCATATGAAAGTTGGTTACTATGGAGGTTGATAAATTGGAGTTGGGAACTATGATGATGTTGTTACTTGGTTGCCTTATAAGGGTGTTCCTCCAAGTGATATCCTCCACAAAGCCCTCCTCTCCGCTTGAGAGCCTTACATAATCTCCCACCTTTATTTGACGAGAGGCAAGTATATGAAAGCCTGCAAAGAG
This sequence comes from Aquificaceae bacterium, assembly GCA_046294875.1. GTDB lineage: Bacteria > Aquificota > Aquificia > Aquificales > Aquificaceae > Pampinifervens. Next base: position 20,282 of record JBKBNZ010000010.1, read on the forward strand.
GTTTTCAAGGGTATCCCTAAGGGCCAAAGCTACCGCCAAACCACCAACACCGAGGGCTGTAAGTATGGGAGTTATGGCTATGCCTATCTTATCAAAAGCTATGATTACACCCACCACAACAAGGGCTACCTTTAAAGCCTGTACCAAAAGGGATGCGGCAGGAAGGTCTGTTTGGTACCTGTTAAGGTAAAGCCTAAGTAGCTCACCTAAAAGCCTTGAAAGGAACCAAAAGATGGAAAAGATCAACAGTAGCCAAAGAGCCTTTTCCTTGAGAATCTTTAAACTTTCTGGGATCTTTACCTCTTCCGATAGTATGTATAAAGCCAAAATAAA
>JBKBNZ010000011.1:0-17192 GCA_046294875.1 Aquificaceae bacterium
AAGAGTTATCCACGATGTATTTGATAACAGCAGGCGGCATAACCCACAATTCCAAGTTTTCCCAAAAACTATTCCCAAACCTTCTATAAAGGGGGGCAAGGGAACTATCCGAGAAAAGATCTCTTTCCAAAAGCCTTGAAAGCGGCTCAAACTCTTCAAGGTTAAACCTGTTTTCTACACAGTTTTTAAAGGTGATGCGGTGTTGCTTTTTGCTATAGGGTAGGAGGAACAAAAGCATAATAACATTATAAGGCACTGTGGTAAACTTCTAATACTCATGGTAGATGTTTTGATAGTGGGAAGGCCTAACGTGGGCAAATCCTCCCTTTTTAACAGGCTTGTAAAAAGGCGTAAAAGCATAGTTCATGACCTTCCCGGTGTTACAAGGGATATGGTGGAAGGTGTGGTAAGTTGGAAGGATAGGGTCTTTACAGTGGCGGATACGGGTGGTGTGTTAGAAAAGGGGGATGAAATAAGCGAGGCTATAAAGAGGCAAGTTCAAAAGGTCTTGGATAAAGCAAAGGCTATCATCTTTGTAGTAGATGGAAGGGAGGGTATCACCGCAAGCGATGAATATTTGGCAAGGCTTTTGTATCCCCACAAAGAAAAAGTGCTTCTTGCAGTAAACAAAATAGATAATCAAAAACTTCAAGATAGAGTCTACGAGTTTTACTCTTTGGGCTTTGAAAGGGTTTTACCCATATCCGCACAGCATGGTATAGGCATTGGTGAGCTTTTAGACTACATAGTGGGTCGTATTCCTCAAGAAAAGGAAAGAACTTTGGAGGGTGTTAAAGTTGCCTTCTTAGGCAGGCCTAACGTGGGTAAGTCTTCCCTTGTTAATGCCCTGTTGAAAGAAGAAAGGGTTATAGTTTCTCCCATACCGGGCACCACCAGGGATGCCATTGAAATTCCCTTCTCCTTTGAAGAAAAGGATTATATCCTTATAGACACTGCCGGTATAAGAAAAAGAAGCAAAGTAGAGTACGGAGTGGAGTTTTTCTCAGTGGGAAGGTCTATAAAGGCCATTGAGCTTTCTGATATATCCTGTCTTGTAATTGACCTTTCGGAGGGCGTTACAGACCAAGATAAGAAGATAGGTGGCTTGATAGAAAGGAGGTACAAAGGCTGTATTATAGTGGGGAACAAAATAGACCTTGTAAAGGCAAGCAAAGGAGAGTTGGAAGCTTACATAAGAAAAGAGCTTCCCTTCCTTGACTTTGCTCCTGTGGTTTTAACCTCCGCCCTGAAGGGACAAGGAATAAAAGACCTTTTAAAAACCTTTGACCTTGTTTGGAAAGACTACAACGTACAGCACAAAACTTCCTTTATAAACAGGGCTATAGAAAAGATTTTAAAGGAAAAAAATCCCCCTTCTTACAAAGGAAGGGAGGTAAAAATATACTATGCCTTTCAAGAAGGTACAAGACCGCCAACCATAGTGGTGTTTACCAACGACCCCGAACTTTGGAGGCCTGAGTACAAAAGGTTTTTCCAAAGAAAATTAAGAGAATACTTAAACATAAAGAATGCTCCCCTTAAGCTTTTGTTAAAGGGAAGAGAAGAAAATTAGAGAGGAGAGTGTTATCATTGCAATAATAATATTTCAATGGCTGCTAAGTGAAAAATTATATGTAAAATTTGTTAACACATACGCGGTAATTTAAGTCTTTAGTCCGTTTTTCCGCAATAGGGATGTTGTGCTACACAAAAATCATTTAAAAGTCATCGAATGGTTCTTGAACCGTTCCTACAAGGGAATTTCCCACTTGACGTGTAAAAGTAATTAAAATAGAAAAACTATGATAGAAAGCTTTTTTAAAAACCTTTGTCCCAACTGTGGAGGAACCATAAGCGCAGAAAGGTTAAGCATAGGGCTACCTTGTGAATCTTGTATGCCGAAAATAGACAAAGACTATTGCAAGGGCATGGTAAAGAAGGGGCATCTTAGTAAAGTATGCACGATGGAAGAGGAGTTAAAAAAATGGGAAAAGCACTTTGAGAAACATCTTGGGTCAAAGCCTTGGAGCCTTCAGGAAAGCTGGGCAAAAAGGGTGTTTCTTGGCAACTCCTTTGGCCTTTTGGCACCTACAGGCGTGGGAAAAACTTCCTTTGGCGTATCTATGGCAAGTTACCTGGCAAAGAAGAATAAAAAATCCTACATAATACTGCCTACCAAGCTTCTCTTAGAGCTTACACTACAAAAGCTAAAGGGCTTTGGATTAAAGGAAAAAGATATTTTGTACTTTTTAGAGGAAAGTCAAAAGCAAAAGGAAACTAAAAGGAAAAGGTTAAAGGCAGGAGATTTCAAAGTTTTACTAACCACTTCCATGTTTTTATACAAAAACTACACGATTATGCCAAAAGTTTTTGATTTTATATTCGTGGATGATGTAGATTCCTTTTTAAAAACTGCTAAAAACATAGACAAGCTTTTGCTTCTTTTGGGTTTTGGAGAAGAAGATATAAACTTGGCTATGAGGCTTATAAGGTTAAAGGAAAAATTTGGTAAAGAGGAAAAAGATTGGGAGGAGATAAGGGGTCTGTCACAAAGGGTAAAGGAGGTATCCAGCAAAAGAAGGGGTGTTTTGGTGGTTTCCTCGGCCACTTCTAACCCCCGTTCCAGCAGAATAAAGCTCTTTAGAGAGTTGCTTGGCTTTGAAGTAGGCACGCCTACCTTTTACCTTAGGAATGTTTTAGATACATACGAGGATATAAACTCAAAGCCCTTGGAGGAATGGGTAAGGCTGCTGGGAAGGGGTGGACTTATCTTTGTACCCTCTGATAAGGGAAAGGAGTTTGTACAGGAGGTGGTAACCCACCTTAGGGAAAAGGGTATAAAGGCCATATCTTACGAGGATTTTGACGAAAAGACGTTAAAGGATTATGAAAAAGGAAACATAGAGGTTCTTGTAGGCATTGCTTCTTATAGGAATCCCCTTGCAAGGGGTATAGACCTTCCCCATGTGATAAGGTATGCAATCTTTTATGGGGTTCCTAAGATAGTAATATCCTTGCGTTTTGAGGAAAGTTTGTCCCATCTGCTTTGGGCTTTGATGTCTATAAGAAGCCTTATAGCCAAACATCTACCGCAAAGGCTAAAGGAATTGGACAGTTGGCTAAGGCAGCTTAAAAGCTATCAGTTCCTTAGTGAGGATTATGTAAAGGATAAACCAGAGCTGTCGCAAAGGATAAACAAACTAAGGGAGGAGGTAGGAAAGTTTCTAATGGATCAAGAGGTAATTCTACTTTTGCAAACTTCCGAGGAGATAACCTTAAGAAGGACGGAAGAGGGTTATCAGATGGTGGTTTCTGATGCCACGGGGTACTTACAGGCAAGTGGAAGAACTTCTCGCATGTTTGCCGGAGGAATAAGTAAAGGACTTAGTCTTGTTTTAGTGGATGACAAAAGGGCTTTTAAACATCTTATAAAGAAAGTCAAATGGTTCAACGAGGACATAAACTTTAGCAAGGTGCAAGATGTAGAACTTTCAGGGGTTTTAAGGGAAATAGACAGGGGCAGGGAAAAGATAAAGGCTTTCCTTTCTGGAGAGGAAAGGCCAGAAAGCCAGGAGATACTGAAGCCTGTGCTTATTGTGGTGGAGTCTCCCAACAAGGCTAAAACCATAGCAAGCTTTTTCGGCAAGGCGGTAAGAAGAAGGGTAGGAGAGCATGAGCTTATGGAGACTTCCGCAGGGGATAGATATATTATGATAACCGCAAGCCTTGGGCACGTGTTAGACCTTAACAAGGAAGAGGGCTTTCATGGTGTGCATGTGAACGGAAAGCCCGTACCCGTATATGAGGTAATAGAAGGAAAGGAAAGGATAATAGAAGGGCTAAGGCGCATGGCCTTGGAAGCTCAAGAGATCTTGATAGCCACAGACCCAGACACGGAAGGTGAAAAAATAGGCTGGGATTTGGCGGAGCTTATAAAGCCTTACAATCCCAATATAAGGAGGATGGAGTTTCACGAGGTTACCAGAAAGGCCATACTGAGGGCTTTGAGCGAAAGCAGGGACATGGATATAAACCTGGTAAAAGCTCAGATAGTAAGGAGGGTGGCCGACAGATGGGTAGGTTTTGAGTTTTCAAAGGCTCTGCAAAACGCCTTTGGTAAAAGCTGGCTATCTGCAGGTAGGGTTCAAACGCCTGTCTTGGGTTGGATAATAGAGAGAGAAAAGGAATACCGACAAAAGGTCCATAAGGTGATCTTTACCATAGACCAACAGGAAAGGCTAAGGGTGGAGAAGGTCTTTGAAGAAAAAGGTTTAGCAAAGGACTTTTATGAAAGGCTAAAGGAGGTCTATGTGGAGCTTGTGGAAGAAAGGGAAGAGACAAGGCTACCACCACCGCCTTTTAGTACCGATACAATGCTTAAGGCTGCAAGCGACCTATACAGATGGTCTTTGCCAAAGACTATGGAGCTTGCCCAAACTCTTTTTGAACTTGGTTATATAACCTATCACCGTACAGATTCTGTAAGGGTTTCCGAGTATGGGATAGGCATAGCCCAAGAGTACATAAAGGAGGAGTTGGGTTTGGACTTTTTCCGTCCGAGGAAATGGGGAGAGGGTGGCGCCCATGAATGTATAAGACCTACAAAAGCCATAGATCCAGAGGAGCTAAGAAGCTTGGTTTATGGTGGGCAAGTGGAGGGTTTATCAAAGGAGCACCTTATGCTTTATGAATTGATCTTTAAACGCTTTATAGCAAGCCAGACTAAGGAAGTAAAGTTAAAAGTCTTAAAGTTAAAGGTGAAAGCCCTTGAGGAAGTTTTTGAGTTAGAGGTTCCTACGGAGGTCCTACAGGAGGGATGGAATAGGTTTTTACCCGTGGAACTTTATAAGCCTATACTGGGAGCTTTGGAAGTGCTTGAAAGGAAGAGGCTTCTTTCTCAACCAAAGGCTTATCTTTATACCCATGGAGAGTTGGTGCAGGAGATGAAAAAAAGAGGCATAGGAAGGCCATCCACCTACGCCACCATAGTGGAAAAGCTTATAGAAAGGGGCTATGTAATAGAAAACAAGGGCTTTCTTATTCCCACAAAGCTTGGCAAAGAGGTTTATAACTATCTGCAAGGCAAGGAGCTTATACGTCAGTTTCTTGAAGAGGAATTTACCAGAAGGTTGGAGGGTCTTATGGACAAGGTGGAGGTAGGAGAGGAGGATTATGTGGATATACTTATGAGGCTATATAGAAGTATAATAGAAGTGGAAAAAGGTTTGGAGGTAGTGTGATGTTATTACATCCTCTCTTTTCTTATCCTGCCATATTGTTGGCCTTGGCTGTTTTTGTCCTGTACTTTCTTGGTGTTTTAAAGCTCAGGGGCTTGATAAAGCCTGCCTTGTACCTTAACATAGGATTAATAGGCTTGTTGGTACTCTCTGTTATCTTTGGTTTTACTATATCCAACGTTCCCCTTGTACAATCAAAGGCTCCCTTTATATGGGCTTTTCCTCACAAATGGAATGGTTTGCTTTTGCTTCTTGTGTCTTTGGTGAATTTCTTGGTCTTTTGGTTCAAAGGCGATAGTATAGGTAAAAAGGCTATAGTCTTGCCGGCTTTAGGAATTTTATCGACCCTTTTCCAACTTTTCACCGGTTGGATGTTAAGGTTGATATTTTTCTCCTAAGGGAGAGGCAAAAATACTTTGAAAGGTAAAATTTTAGCATCGTACGTGTTGAAAGGTAAAAAAATAAGCATAAGTTTATAAGGTATGTTGGAAAGGTATGAGCTTTTAAAGGAGTATGGCGGCCCTGCCTTTTTGAAGGCGTACGACTATGAGAAGCTTCAAAAATTGGCGGAAGAGGTAAGAGATTTTGTTATAGAGGTCACCGCCAAGAATGGCGGGCATGTGGCACCAAACCTTGGCGTTGTAGAGCTAACCATAGCCCTCCTTAGAGTCTTTGACCCACCAAAGGATGTTATAGTTTGGGATATAGGGCATCAGGCTTATCCTTGGAAGATCCTAACCGACAGAAAGGAGCTTTTCCCTACCCTTAGACAGTTTGGTGGTATATCGGGCTTTTTGAGAAGGGAAGAAAGCCCCTTTGATGCCTTTGGTGCTGGGCACAGCTCTACCTCTATATCCGCAGCCCTTGGCTTTAGAAAAGCCTTTGACCTTTTGGGAGACGAGGAAAGGTATGTGGTGGCGGTTATAGGCGACGGTGCCATGACCGCCGGCATGGCCTTTGAAGCCCTAAACAACGCAGGACATTTAAGGCCTGACAGGTTTATAGTGATCCTTAACGACAATGAAATGTCCATATCTCCCAACGTAGGAGCCATATCCACCTACCTTAGCAAAATACTAAGCGGGCACTTTGTCCAAGAGACAAGGCAAAAGATTAAAAACCTCCTTGAGCACCTTGGAAGCCCAGCACTAAGAGTTATGAAGCTAACGGAAGAATTCCTAAAGGGGCTTCTTTCTCCCGGCGTTATCTTTGAGGAGCTTGGCTTTAACTACATAGGCCCTGTGAATGGACATGACTTGCCTGCTTTGGAGAAGACCTTGGAAAACACAAAGCACATAAAGGGTCCTGTTCTCTTGCACATATACACCAAAAAGGGCAAAGGCTACAAGCCTGCAGAAGAAGACCCCACCGCATGGCATGGTGTGGCACCCTACAAAAGGGAATCGGGAGAGTTTATAAAAAAGCCTTCTCCACCCACTTGGACTTCTGTTTTTGGAAAGGCGGTGGTAGAATTGGCAGAAAGGGATCCCAGTATTGTGGTTATAACTCCCGCCATGAAGGAGGGCTCGGGCCTTGTGGAATTTAGCCAAAGGTTTCCCGATAGGTTCTTTGACGTAGGCATTGCAGAACAGCATGCTTGCACCTTTGCAGGTGGTCTTGCCTTAGGAGGTTTAAAGCCCATCGCTTGTTACTATTCCACCTTCTTACAAAGGGCATATGATCAGGTGATCCACGATATAGCTTTGCAAAATATTCCTGTTGTCTTTGCCATAGACAGGGGTGGCCTTGTAGGCGATGATGGCCCCACCCACCATGGTGTCTTTGACCTTTCTTACCTTAGGTGCATACCCAATATGGTGGTAAGCGCTCCAAAGGACGAGCAGGAGTTAAGGGATCTACTTTACACGGCCTTGCATCATAACAAACCCTTTGCCATAAGGTATCCAAGGGGACCCGCCTATGGCGTACCCACGGAGGGCTTTAGGCTTTTAAAGGTGGGAAGCTGGGAGCTTTTAAAAGATGGAAAAGATGGTGTTATACTGGGGGTGGGCTATACGGTCTATCAAGCTCTAAAGGCCGCCGAGGAGCTTTTAAAGGAGGGATTAGATTTTGCCCTTGTGAACGCAAGGTTCATAAAGCCTATGGATGAGGAGCTATTAAAAGACCTTGTCCAAAGGTATGAGCTTTTTATCACCGTTGAGGACAATGTGATAATGGGTGGATTTGGCTCTGGGGTGCTTGAGTGGCTTGCCAAAGGTGGCTATACTAAAAAGGTCTTAAACCTTGGCATACCGGACAGGTTTATAGAGCACGGCAACCAAAACCTTCTAAGGGAACTGGTGGACATAGACGCAAAGGGCATAAAGGAAAGGATATTGGAGTTTGTAAGGGGTAGGGTCTTTATAAAATAATAAAAAGCCCCCAAGCGGGGGCAAGGGCTTTTCCTTTAAGGCTTCAAAAGAGCCTCCAAGGCGACGTTTTTCTCATAAAGCCTTGAAAGGTTTTCGCTTCTTTTGGTTATCCAGTTGCTCCTGTAAAGATGAATAGTACGTTTGTAGCCTTCTTCCTGTGCCCTTATGGCCTTTACACCCTTTTCTTCCTTTGGCAATAGCTCCAGCAGGCTTCTTAGAAAGTCTGTGTGGTCGAAGAACTTGTTTAACACCCTTTTGGCTTTCACCTGTCCCACAAGGCTTGTAAAGGTACCTTCTATTTCACCTATCAGGTCCATAGGTACCCTTATAGGTGCCAAAGAACTTATGCCATCTTCAAAGGGCGAGAAGACCACCTTATGCTCCATGTTTTCCAAGATCCTTTCAAGCTCTTGAATGCTTAGATAATCCAAAAGGTCTTCTCCAAAGATCACTATCCTTTTGGCTTCTTTTAGCGCCCTCCCAAGGCTTGAAAGCTCCTGCAAAGGTATATTTTCCATAAGCCCCATAAAGTTGCCATCATGAACCAACACAAGCCCAAAGCTCTTTTCTTCTCTTAGATCTCTTAAATACCTTCCCCATTCCCTTGCCTGATCCTCTTGCATGCCTATAGGATTAAAGATGATCACACCTTTCCCTTCCAATTCCCTTAATCTTTCCCTTTCTATAGGAATGGGGTTTAACTTTCTGTCTCTTTGGGTGTTTCCTATTTTATATACCTTCTTCTTAAGGTAGTAGGAAAGGACGGGAGCAGTGGAGGTTATATCTTCTCCTATAAGTAGGTAAAAGTCTGCCCTTTTTATATCTTCCAAGGTCAAAGGTTTATAATCACCGTAGGCTTCAAGGAAAGGAACAAGGTCAATGGTAAGAGGTGTACTAAGCATTGAACCCGTCTTACGGGCTATATCCCTGATAAGGGCATAGTCTTCGTTGCTTAAGTAAGAGGAAAGGACTATAAGGGTATCTTCTCCCCTCAATAAGGTGCTAATGAAGTTTGCCACGTTTCCTTTTGATTCTTCCCTTCCAAAGACCTTTGGACTTCTTAGCCTATTTTCATTGAGCGCATCGTAGCCAAAGAAGGCTTTTGCACATATCATCAATTCGTCTGTAGGCTTTGTCCTATAAACCTTATCCTTGGACCTCCAGTCTCCTGTACCAAACTCTATTTGAATTTCACAGCCCACGGGGCATATATTGCATGTGGTCTTTGCTTTTTTAAGCAGCCAGCTTCTTGTCCAGTATTTAAAGGGCTTTGATATTATGGCTCCAACGGGGCAAACATAAACACACAGGCCACACATTTCACAGGCAGAAGTGTCCATAGGCCTTATGGTGGGAGCTATGTTTGCTTGAAAGCCCCTTTCTTCCACATACAAGGCGTGGGCCCCCACAACATCATCGCAAGCTCGGGTACATCTATAGCAAACCACGCATCGGTTTGAGTAGTACTCTAAAAAATCACTTTCCCAATCAATCTGGTGCCTTTCCTTTTCAAGGGCGGATATGGGCACTATCTGTTTTTGTGGTCCAAAGAGGGCTCCGTAGTTTTGTAGGTCGCATTCTCCCGCCTTGTCGCATATGGGACAGTCAAGAGGGTGTCTTGTCATAAAGGCTTGCAGCAGGTACTTTTGATTTTCTACCACAAGGGGGTGCTTTGTAGATATGGACATGCCCTCCTCTGGATATACGTTGCAAGAAGTCATAAGCCTGCCCGTCTTTTCGTTGAAAACTATACACATCCTACAGGCGCCTATTATCTTAAGGCGTGGGTGGTAGCAAAAGTAGGGTATTTGAAAGCCCAGTTCAAGAAGGCTTTTCAAAAGGGGCTTGTCCTTCTCAAGCTCGTACTCCTTTCCATCTATTATTACTTTAACCTTTTCCATTTTTCTCCTCCAAATTAGAACTCTATTTTAACAGGAGTTCCTCTCTTCATAAGCTGTTCAATACCCTCTACAGCCCTTTCAAAATCCACGACCACACCTCCAAAGCCCTTAGCAAACTTTTCCGCATCTTCCTTGCTGGAAAAGGCTATGGCAGAAGGAGAACAACAGGGCATGGCAGAGGAGCCTATTACATACCAGGCAGAAAAACAGCTTAAAGGCTTGCAGTTTATAAAATCCCAGGTCATACAAGATTCTATGTCCTCTTCTTTCATGTTTTTATAAAGCAACAACCCACAATGGGCACAGCAAGCCTTTATAGTTCTTCCCCGCTTTAGCCTGTACGTAAACTCCAATCTTTTTTCTATGGGCTTTGTACAATAGGCACAGGAATAGGTCTTCTCTTCGGCTATCTCTCCTGCTTCTTCCCTCAAAAGGAGCTCTCCGTGTTTGCGGACAATCCTTCCTTCCTTCTCCAACTCTCTTACATCTCTGTATATGGTCATAAGGGATACGCCAAAATAATGCGCCAAGGTTTTTACATTCCTGTGTCCCTGCCCTATAAGCTCTATTATCTTTTCTTTTCTTTCCATGTTAAAATTATAATCCCTGTTTAAAAGGTTGAGTAGGGAATGTTCTCATTTACTTAGAAGTTTTAGTAGTTTAAGCTTCCAGCCTATCCTTTCCCACAGGCAAAGATGCCTATGCTACCACATGGTTTGTGGCCTAACCTGTAAGAGTAATGATAAGCAGTATATGTTAAAATTGTAATCCCGATTATGCAGAAAGATTTAATCTCTGTAAGGGACCTAACCAAAGAAGATGTAATAAACCTTAGAAATTTGTTTGAAGATTTCAAAAAAGGGAGAAAAGAAAGCTTGGAGGGCGACTGTGCTCTTCTTTTCCTTGAAAGCTCTACGAGGACAAGGCTTTCCTTTGAAAAGGCTTGTAACCTTTTGAACCTTAGAAGCTACTATTTGGGACCAAGGGAAAGTTCCATAGAAAAGGGTGAAAGCTTTAGCGATACTATTAGAACTCTCCAAGCTTTGGGTTTTAGGGCGGTTATTTTCCGTGTGCCCTTCGTGCTTTTCCCATACCAGCAATACTTGGGAGAGTCTATAAGCTTGATAAATGCGGGAGATGGCACTCATCAACATCCTACACAGGGATTGATAGACCTTTTTACCGTCTTGGATGTTTATGGGAAGGTGGAAGGTTTGAAGGTTTTGTTCGTGGGCGATATACTTCACAGTAGGGTTTTTAGGTCTTCTGCCTTCCTTTTTAAGCTCTTTGGGGCAAAGGTAGGAGTTTGTGGCCCAAGGTCTCTTATACCTTATGACCTTTCTCCCTTTGATGTGGATGTGGTTTTTGATGATCTGGATTCTGCCATAGATTGGGCAGACCTTTGTATATGGCTGAGGCTTCAGGAAGAAAGGTTCAAAGAACAGTTTATTCCAAGTAAGGAAAGCTACTTTTTACAATTTGGCCTTACAAAGGAAAGGCACGAAAGGTTAAAGGGCTACTTTATGCATCCGGGACCTGTGAACGTTTACGTGGACATAGACGCCCAGGTACTATACTCGGACAGATCCTTGGTGTTAAAACAGATTCAGACGGGCATCTACACAAGGATGGCAGTTTTATACTGGGCTTTGTCCGATGGGTAAAGTTCTCCTTGGTGTTAGCTCAAGTATAGCCATATACAAAGCTTGTGAAATTGTCAGGGAGTTAAAAAAAGCCAACCACGAAGTCAGAGTACTTCTTTCTCCCTTTTCCCAAAGGTTTATAAGTCCTTTGACATTTGGTGCCCTTTCTGGCAACAAAGCATACGTAGATTGGGAAGATGATCCCCTTTTGCATATTAACCTACCAAGGTGGTCGGAGGTTTTCTTGATAGCGCCCTGTAGTATAAACACTCTTTCCAAAGTTGCCCTTGGCATAGGCGATAACCTTTTGACCACCTGCGCCCTTTCTCACAAGGGGGTGTTGATGCTTGCGCCAGCAAGCAATGTGGAGATGTATAAAAATCCAGCGGTTCAAGAAAACATAAAAAAACTTAGGGAAAGGGGAGTGATAATAATAGAGCCTGAAGAAGGAAAGCTTTTGTGTGAAGAGGAAGGTCAGGGAAGGCTTGCCTCTGTGGATAGAATACTTGATTGGGTGGAGTATGCTCTAAGGCCAAAGCCTTTGAAGGGTAAAAGGGTTTTAATAACGGTGGGTGCCACGAGGGAGTTTATAGATAGCGTAAGGTTTATATCCAACTTTTCCAGCGGTCTTATGGGCTTTTCTTTGGCTAAGGTTTTCAGATGGTATGGAGCACAGGTTAGAGTTATAGCGGGCTTTACCACCGCCAAAGAACCTCCAGAAGTAGAGATAATAAGGGTTGTGTCTGCCCAAGAGATGTATGAAAAAGTGATGGAATCTTTGGAAGATGTCCATATGGTGATTATGAACGCCGCAGTGGCAGACTATAGGCCTTTAGAGGTCTACTCTGGAAAGTTGAAAAAACAGGAGTTTATGGAAATAAAACTGGTAAAAAATCCCGATATATTAGAAAGCGTTGGAAAGGTAAAAGGTGAAAGGTTTTTGGTAGGCTTTGCCCTTGAAGAGAGAGAAAAATTAAAGGAAAATGCCCTTAAAAAGCTATCCTCTAAAAACCTTGACCTTATAGTAGCCAATCCCCTTGAAAGCATGGGGTCGGAAGCTTACGAGGGCTTTTTAATTTTTGCCAACGGTAAAAGTGTGGATATAAAGGCAAAAAACAAATTAGAAGCAAGCGAGAAGATTGTAAGGGAGATTTTAGAATATATCTAATCCTTTATATAACTTTTTCTTATGGCGAATGCTTTGAAAAAAAGGTATACTTTCATCATTCGGATAAGCTCAGCACAAGTTTCTCAAATACACTTCCATAGATTTATTCACCGATGCCGAGGATGACTTCTTTCTTTTCTTAAATGCGGCAAAGCCAAGAACCTTTAAAAGGTGTTATAAGGTTAAAGGGGTTTGTAAGAACCTTAGAATCTCCACTTCCCATGGGTATAAACTGGACAAAGAGCTGTCCATCTCGGAAGCCTATAAATAAACCGGTGGATAGTTTTCTAACCTTCATAGGTCATAGGGATTTCCTTTTACCACCTATACCTTTACCAGAAAAGGATCTTGAGGCGAAAAGAATGATCCCGTTGGGAGAGTATGAAGGCTATTTAAAAGGTAGAATGATGGATGAGGTGTCCTTAATTGAGTGGCTTTTGGATGCAGGTTTAAATTACAGCCTTGTTATAACCACAAAAGAAAGTTTTGAGTGCCTCTCACTAAGGGTAGACAAAAAAGAAAAGGCAAAAGCCCTCAAGGAACTTTTTTAAATTATCACCTGCTTGACAAAGATTATATAAGGTAGCCTCCTTAGCTCCTCAAGAACATCCTCTGGTACAGGATCATCCAAGTTGAGAATACCCAAGGCTATACCACCCTTCTTTTCCCTTCCGAGCCTAAAGCCTGCTATGTTTACACCTGCATTGCCAAGGATAGTGCCTATTCTTCCGATCACGCCGGGCACATCCCTGTTTTCAAAAACAAGCATTATGCCTTCTGGCTCCACATCCACCCTATAGCCATCGATCTGGAAGATCTTGGGTATATGCCCTTCCAAAACAGAGCCTGCTATAACCTTTTCCGCACTGTCGCCCCTTGCTACTACCTTTATGTAGTGTTTGTAATCTTCGCTTTCTTCGGATGTTAGCTCCTCCACCTTTATACCCCTGTCCTTCGCCACATAGCTGGCGTTTATTATATTCACAGGGAAATCTACCGTCTCTTTTAGTATGCCCATAAGCACGCCGGAGGCTATTGGATGGAAATGTTGAGCTATATCGCCCCTTACCTCTATATGAACTTCCCTTATACCCTCTTCAGACCATTGCACTAAAAACTTACCCATTTTCTCTGCAAGGTCAAGATGGGGCTTTATCAGAGTAAGAACAGATAGGTCTGGAAAAGGAGCATTTACCACGTACTCAACCGTTTGACCACGAAGTGCCTTTATAACCTGCTGGGCTACTATTACCGCCACGTTTTCTTGGGATTCGTAGGTGTTTGCTCCTATGTGGGGAGAAAGGGACACATTGGGAAATTGGGATATCCTTTTTATAAACTCGTGGGGAGGGGGTTCCACCGAAAAGACATCAAGGCCTACCCCTGCAAGCTTTCCGCTTTCCAAAGCCCATATAAGGTCTTCATCCTTTACAATACCGCCCCTTGCACAGTTTATAAGTATGGCGCCATCCTTCATAATCTCAAATTCCCTTCTGGTAACCATATGCTTGGTTTCGTGGGTAAGGGGTGCGTGAATGGTTAAAATATCTATCTGCCTTAGCATATCGTGCAGATTGTCAAAAAGTTTTACGCCAAGCCTGTCCGCTTTTTCCCTTGGTATATAAGGGTCGTAGGCATACACGGTCATTCCAAAGGCTTTTGCCCTTATTGCCACCTGTGAACCTATGTTTCCAAGCCCTATGATACCAAGAGTTTTTCCATAGAGCTCTATACCCATGAACTTTTTCCTATCCCATCTTCCCTCTACCATACTGTTGTGGGCTGTGTGGGCGTTTCTTATAACGTTCAGCATATGGCAAAGGGTTAGCTCTGTTGCCCCTATGGTATTGGCGCCGGGCGTGTTTATTACTAAAATACCCCTCATAGAGGCTGCTTCTATGTCTACGTTATCCACGCCTACTCCTGCCCTACCTATCACCTTTAAATTTTTACCCCTTTCTATCAACTCCGACGTTACAGGTGTCCTGCTTCTGGTGATTATGCAGTGGTAGTTTTCTACCACTTCAAGGAGCTCTTGGTAGGAAATGTCGGGCTCGTTATCCACATCGCAGTCGGGCTCTCGCCTTAGAAGTTCAATGCCCTTTTCGGAAATAGGATCTGTGATGAGAATTTTGTACATACCGCACTTACCTCCAAGAAGTATAGTATATTAGAATACCATAAAAAACGCCTATGCTACAGAGTTTTTGCTTTTCCGCAGGGAAAATATACAGCTCATTTAACTAAACCCTATACACCCTAAAAGATGTTTAAATGATTTTGTGGCTTTTTTGTTCGGTTTAAAGGAGGTTAAACTTTTTAAGTATTTCAGACAGTTTTGGTTCTGTTTCTGCGAGTTCTCTTAGAGCTTTTATAAGCTATGAAAGCTTTCCTTCCTTTTCTATCTCAGAGATTATTTCCTCTTTTGCCTTTTTAATAATGGTTCTCCTATCCCAATAGGCAAAACCAATCACCGCAATCACAAGAGCTGTAAAAATGGCAGTAATCCTACTTGGTAGTTCAAAAAAAGGGCTTTTAACACAGACCAAGCCCACAACCACATACCTTAACACGTACAACCTTAGTCACTATAAAGCATATCCATCGTAACCGATGCCTTACAATATAATAAGCCTCAAATTCTCATCCCTTGGATACATGCATTCTTACGCGGCGGTATAACCACCTTGGCATCAGGACTATGCTTCCTTATACTCTACATAAACCTCCCTCGTGTTATATGCCCCATCGCAGGCCACACACTCTATGTTTGCATACACTTGCTTTAACAAGTCCTTTAACGCATTGCTGTTATGAACCTCCTCATTGGTTATCTTCTTCTCCCTACCATGCTCGTAGGCTTTCCACCCTCTACCACCATACATCTTTATGCCACTGCTGTCTATTAAAAGGTGTATGTTCTCTAAGTTGGTCTCTGGTAGCTGTATATTTAGCTTCCTGCCTCTGCGAGATATGGTTTTAGTATTTCAAAGATAGATTTTAAAAAGGTAGCTTATGCACCAAGGCCGCTGGAAGTCTTTTTATACACCAAAGCCCCTTATAATTCTTTACCATGTTCTCCTTTAAAGTTTTGAAATCCGATGGCAAGGCAAGGGTCGGTGAGCTAACAACACCCCATGGAAAGATAAAAACTCCCGTTTTTATGCCTGTTGGTACGCAGGGGACAGTAAAGGCTATGCTACACAAAGACCTGCTTGAAATAGGCACTCAGATAATCCTTGGTAATACCTACCATCTTTATCTAAGGCCGGGCGTTGATATTATAAGGGAAGCTGGAGGGTTGCATAGTTTCATAGGTTGGCATAAGCCCATACTTACCGATAGTGGTGGTTTTCAAGTTTTTTCCCTTGCAAGAGGTAGGGGAGATGGAAAATCAAGGGTAGTTGTAAAAGAGGAAGGAGTAGAGTTTAGGGACCATCTGGCGGGAGACCTTCATTTTTTTACTCCAGAAAAGGTTATAGAAATCCAAGAAGCCTTTGGTTCCGATATCATAATGCCCCTTGATGAATGCGTAGAATATCCAACCACCTATGCCTATGCAAAAATAGCCCTTGAAAGGACCTTAAGGTGGCTACAAAGGAGCATAAGGGCTAAAAAAAGGGAAGATCAGGTGCTCTTTGGAATAGTACAGGGGTCTTCTTTTGAAGATCTAAGGGTAGAGTCTGCCATGCGTACTGTGGAGATGGACCTTTTTGGGTATGCCATAGGAGGTCTTTCTGTAGGAGAGCCAAAGGAGATAATGTACGCTATGACGGAGGTCGTTTGTGAGTTTTTGCCTTGGGAAAGGCCAAGGTACCTGATGGGTGTGGGTATGCCCGAAGATATAATAGAGGCAGTTGCAAGGGGTGTGGATATGTTTGATTGCGTGGCGCCCACACGCATGGCAAGGACTGGCACCCTTTTCACTTCTCAAGGAAAGATAAACATAAGGAACGAAAAGTACAAAAGAGACTTTAGCCCACCAGATCCCCATTGTGATTGCTACACCTGTAGAAACTTTACAAAGGCATATTTGAGGCACCTTTTCAACGTAGAAGAGATATCTGCATACATACTTAACACCGTTCATAACCTACGCTTTTATCATCGTTTGATGGAAAATATTCAAAAGGCTATAGAGGAGGGTAGATTTGAAGAATTTAGAAGATCTTGGCATAAATTATACGTAGGAGGTTATTAACATGAAACTCTTTGTTTTTATCTTCCTATTTCCCTTAATCCTATTTTCGGCGGAAGCCATACCTTTCCTAAAACCTTCCTTTTTAAACCTTAAGGAAGACCTTGATGAGGCTAAAAAGGAAAATAAGCTGCTTTTTATCATGTTTCACCAAGAGGCTTGTCCTTTTTGTGATAAGATGAGAAGGATTACCTTTCAAGACAAAAAGGTTCAAGAATACTATACTAAACACTTTTACATGGTTGAGATAGATATAAGAGGCTCCAACGAAGTTATAGACCTTGACGGACAGAAACTTACAGAAAGGCGGTTTTCTACAAAGCATGGTGTAAGGCTTACCCCTGTTTTCATGTTCTTTGATAGGGATGGGAAAGTAGTAGCCAAAGTGCCCGGCTATATAGAACCCCAGGAGTTTATCCTAATAGGCAGGTACGTGGTAGAAGAGCACTACAAAAATAAAAACCTGGTGCAGTTTTTAAGAGAAAATAAAAGTAGATGAAGTATTTAGTCCTACTTCTGTTGGTAAGCCTTTGCCTTGGGGATGAGGTCTTAATGTATGATATAGATAAAAAACAAACAAAAACCGACTTTGATATATCAATAATAAGCACCCTTTACGAGTTTCAAAAGACAAAGTCAAGGATAGCTTTGTCGGGAATAAGGAGGGATATAG
>JBKBNZ010000011.1:17292-18830 GCA_046294875.1 Aquificaceae bacterium
ATGTATGATATAGATAAAAAACAAACAAAAACCGACTTTGATATATCAATAATAAGCACCCTTTACGAGTTTCAAAAGACAAAGTCAAGGATAGCTTTGTCGGGAATAAGGAGGGATATAGCTCAATTGATGTGGGAACAGTTGGATAGGGATGTACAACTAAGGATAATAAAGCTTTTTGTGGATGCCCATCTGTATAAAAAATTGACTGAGGTGAAAAGGGAAGAGATGGCTATAGCCTATGTGAGGTTTGATAGGGCAAGGGAAAGAAGGGATTTAGACCTCGCCACCGACCATGAGGTCTATAGATTGGAAGGTATATACAGGGAAAAAAGGAGTGAACTTCTTTACGCTCAGCATAGGTATAACCGCACTCTCCTTGAGATAAAGGCTTTGGCAGGAATACCCTATGAAACACCAATTGAGCTTAAAGACCTTCCCTTTGAAGAATTGGATAAACCACTTGTAGATTTTTCCAAGCTAAGAGAAGAGGCTTTAAAGGAAAACGCTAGCTTAAAGATGAAAAACTTAGAGCTGAGAACTTATGAGGAAGAGGTAAAAAGGGCAAAAAGTATTGTAAGTCCAAGGGTTAATTTGAAACTATCCACCAATAAAGGCGGATTGGAGATTACTACACCTATCTACGATGCAAGCAAACCCTATAAAGTTGAGTATATACTATATCTCCAAAAATCCGTCCAAAGGGAAAGGGAAGGTTTAGAAAGGCAGATAAGCCTTTTGTTTTATTCTGCTTCTTACGAGTGGGAATATTTGAAAGCCAAGTGGTTGGAAGCTATTACAAAGGACAGGTTTGCGCAGGAGAATTTGACCCTTAGAAGGTCTGAATATGAATTAGAGCTTGCCTTTGACCTTGGCTATGCTATGGCTGAAAAGAGCGAAACAGAAAGGAAGCTTATGGAAGCCAAGTATAATTTGATACTTTTCTGGGCAAAGCTTTTTAACCTTGCGGGCAAAGAGCCTTTTAAGGTTTTAGAGACTTTAGAATATAATTAATACCTAAAGGAGGTTTTTTATGTTCCAGGTACCAGAGGTTAGCCCCCAAGAGGCAAAGGAGATGTTGCAAAAGGAAAACGTTGTTTTATTGGACGTTAGAACTCCCCCAGAACATGTGCAGCTAAGAATACCCAACTCAATGCTTATACCCCTTGATGAGCTAAGGTATGCCTTTAAAGATCTACCAAAGGATAAGGTCTATATAGTCTATTGCAGAAGCGGAGAGAGAAGCGCCTTTGCCACCTACTTCCTAAGGCATATGGGCTACGAAGCCTATAACCTTGCAGGAGGAATTCTTATCTGGCCTTACGAGAAAGAGTCTGGCTTGCCTAAATGAAAAGGTTTTTTCTTCTTTGTTTTCTTTTGGCCTCTTGTGGTATAAAGGCAAACCCGGAGGTACTAAAGGAGCCGGAGGTTCTTATAAAAAGGGTAGGTGATAGGGTTTATATAAAAAGCCTCTCGGGTGAGATAAGGGTTAAAAACTTTGAAAGGTGGGAAGATTATTGGATAAAGGACAATAAAGA
>JBKBNZ010000012.1:0-18390 GCA_046294875.1 Aquificaceae bacterium
TTGGTTTTTAAAAGGAGGTAAAGAAGAAAGCCTATTCTTTATGCATCTTAAGAGGTTTTACCTGCGTGTTCTTTCCTTTGCCTTTAGGTTTAGGGCTTTTGTGCTTGCCCTTTCTTTCGTTGCCTTTATCTTCTCTCTTTTCCTGCTTTCAAGAATAGGAAGGGAGTTTGCTCCTACCCTTGAAGAGGGTGCACTCCTTGTGAAATCCTTTTTAAACCCTAATGTGTCCTTAGAAGAGGCAAAGAGGGTTGCAAGCTTAGTGGAAAAAACCGCCCTAAAATACCCAGAGGTAACCCATACCTTTTCTAACATAGGAAGGGCAGAGATGGGAGAGCCAGAAGATGTTAGCTATATAGAAACTTTTATAATCCTAAAACCACCAAAGGAGTGGAAAAGCTTTAAAGACAGGCAAACCTTTGAAGACCTTTTGAGAAAAGACCTTGAGGGGGTGCCCGGCGTAGAGTTTAGCTTTACCCAACCCATACAGATGCGTATAGACGAGCTTTTGTCGGGAGTAAAGGCAACCCTTGCCATAAAGGTTTTTGGTGAAGACCTAAGGAAAATAAACGAAATAGCCCGCAGGATAGAAAAGATAGTGGAGTCCACCAAGGGCGCCACCGACGTAGAAACAGAGATTCAAGAAGGAAAGCTGCAGCTTCGCATAGAGCCCAACCAAGAGATGCTCCAAAGGTACAACCTTACCACCAAAGACATTATGGACGTTGTAGCCTACTACCTAGGTGGCAAGGAAACATCCTATCTGCAAGAAGGGATGGCACTTTTTCCCATAGTGGTTAGCCTAAAAGAGAAAGAGTTAGAGGAGATAAAAAGACTACCCATTTTTATAGGAAAAGATAGCTATCTTACCCTTTCCGACATAGCCCACCTATCCGTGGAAGAAGGCTACAACAAAATAAGAAGAGAGGGCGGTATGAGGTATGCCTTGGTACAAAGCAACCTATCGGGAAGAGACCTCGGAAGCTTTGTTCAAGAGATAAGGGAAAAGGTTCAAAAGGAGATAAAGTTGCCAGAAGGATACTATATAGCCTTTGGCGGTCAGTTTGAAAACCAAGAAAGAGCCATTAAGAGATTGATGGTGGCAGTTCCCTTGGCTATCTTTCTTATCTTTTTACTTCTATATCTAAACTTCAACTCTCTTAGGGACTCCTTGGTGGTTATGCTAAACGTGCCCTTTGCTACGGTAGGCGGTGTCTTTGCCCTTTATCTTTCTGGTTATAACCTTTCCGTGCCTTCTGCCGTGGGCTTTATTGCAGTTTTTGGAATTGCCACCTTGAACGGAGTGGTGTTGATATCCTACGCAAAAAGGCTTATAGAGGAGTCTGTGCCTGTAAAAGAAGCCCTTTTAACATCTGCATCAAAAAGGCTAAGACCTATCCTTATAACAGCCACTGCCGCATCTTTGGGGCTAATTCCCATGCTTCTTAGTAAGGGGGTGGGGTCCGAAGTGCAAAAGCCCCTTGCTGTGGTTGTAATAGGAGGTATATTTACGTCCACCATGCTAACCTTGGTGGTTTTGCCCTTGGTTTAT
Source organism: Aquificaceae bacterium (assembly GCA_046294875.1). Taxonomy (GTDB): domain Bacteria; phylum Aquificota; class Aquificia; order Aquificales; family Aquificaceae; genus Pampinifervens. The sequence continues at coordinate 1,550 of JBKBNZ010000012.1, forward strand.
GAAATGCTTTTTAGGGGGAAGGAACATAGAACTGATTAAGATACATCCCCTTTTACTTATTTTGCCATAGCCACGCCTGTGGCTTTGTTTTATCTTGGAGGAAGTATAGTTTATAACCACATGGTAAGGTCGCGGCTTGGTGAGTAGTCTATTTTAAAGTGCTATAATTTTTTCCATGAGAGAGATACATATTACCGATGTATCCTTGAGGGATGGTATTCAGTCTTTATTAGCCACAAGAGTCCGCACCGAGGATATGCTTCCCATAATAGAGGTTTTGGATAAATGCGGCTTTTGGTCTTTGGAAGTTTGGGGTGGTGCTACCTTTGATGTGTGCTTGAGGTATTTAAAAGAAGATCCTTGGGAAAGGCTAAGGCTTTTTAAAAGGCATGCATCAAACACAAAGCTTGAGATGCTTTTAAGGGGGCAGAATGTAGTAGGATACAGGCACTATGCGGACGACGTGGTGGAGGAGTTTGTAAAAAGGGCTTATGACAATGGAATAGAGGTTTTCAGGATCTTTGACGCCCTCAACGACACAAGGAATATGAGAAAATCCATAGAAACTGCCAAAAAGGTAGGTGCCCTTGTAAAGGGAGTTCTTTCTTACACCATAAGCCCAGTTCATACCATAGAGTACTATGTAAATGTAGCAAGAGAGCTTGTGGATATGGGTATAGATATCATATCCATAAAGGATCAAGCAGGCCTTCTATCTCCAAAGGTTTGCTATGATCTTGTAAGGGCTTTAAAGTCTGAATTTCCCAAATATCCTATTCATCTACATACGCAAACCACCGCAGACCTTGCCCAGATGGCTCAACTAAAAGGTATAGAGGCAGGAGCAGATATGATAGACACAGTCTTTTATAGCCTTTCTTGCCAAACCTCTCATCCACCGGGGGAAACTATGGTCTATACCCTTAGAGAGTTTGGCTATCAAATAAAGGTGGATGAAAAGCTCTACCAGAAGGCTGGAGATATGTTCGTTGGCGTGAGGAAAAAGTATAGAAAGTACGATGTTTTGCCACCCTATCCAGACGTGGGTGTTCTTTTACACCAAGTCCCCGGAGGTATGATATCCAACTTTATAAGCCAACTTAGAGAACAGGGAATGGAAGACAGGCTTCCCAAAGTGCTTGAGGAGGTGGTCAAAGTAAGGAAAGATTTGGGTTATCCACCTTTGGTAACGCCTACAAGTCAAATAGTAGGCTCTCAAGCCTTTTTAAACGTTCTTCACGGGGAAAGGTACAAGGTGGTTACAAAGGAAACAAAGGATTACGTAAAAGGCCTATACGGTAAGCCTCCAGCGCCCATATCGGAGGAAATAATAAGAAAGATCTTAGGAAATGAAGAGCCCATATACCACATAAGACCGGCAGACCTGTTGCCACCGGAGCTTTCTTCCATAAGAGAAGAAGCCATAAAGGCTGGTGCAAAAAGTGAAGAAGATATTCTTTCTTACGCCCTTTTCCCCTTGGTTGCCAAAGAGTTCTTTGAATTTAGAGAAAAGGGAGAAAAGCTACCACCTGAGGAGATGGTGGAAGAAAAAAGAGAAAACATACCTGTGGAGTTTATTATAACGGTGCATGGAGAACAGTACCATGTACAGATAGCGGGAAGAGGTGAACCCACCGCAGAGGGAAGACCTTTCTTTGTGCGCCTTGATGGGAAACTGGAAGAGGTTTTACTTAGACCCCTAAAAGAGGTGGAAAGCATATCCTCTCCCTATGGTGAAATAACCGTTGGTACAGAGGTAAAGCCAAAAAGGCCAAAGCCTGTGGGTGTTGGAGATGTAACATCACCCATATCGGGCAAGGTGGTTAACATAAAAGTAAAGGTGGGAGACCAAGTTAAGGAGGGAGACGTTCTCTTTGTGGTAGAAGCCATGAAAATGGAAAATGAAGTACATAGTCCCGTCGATGGAGTTGTGGAGGATATTTTTATATCGGTGGGCGATGTGATCAATCCAGACGAGGTGGCCGTTAGAATTAAACCTACCAAGATATGATAAGGATTTTGGTAGTGGAAGACGATAAGGATCTGGCAGAGCTAATAGCCTACAACCTTAAAAAGGAAGGTTATCATGCGGATATAGCTTTAAAGGGAACGGATGCCATAAAGTACCTTGAACACCAAGTCCCAGACCTTGTGCTTCTTGATGTTATGCTCCCAGACCTTGACGGATATAAGATAGCCCAATATATAAAAAACACCTACGAGCATAAAGAACTACCCATTGTTTTTATAACCGCCAAAGATATGGAACAAGACAAGCTAAAGGGCTTTTCTTTGGGAGCAGACGATTATATCACAAAGCCCTTCTCCATGAGAGAGCTTTTGGCAAGAGTAAAGGCGGTATTAAGGAGAGCTGGAAAGGAAAAGAGACAAACACGCTTTAAATTAGGTGCCTTGGAGATAGACGTAGAAAAGAGGGAGGTAAAAAGAGGGGAGGAAGCCATTGAACTAACACCCACCGAGTTTTTAATACTTCAAGCCCTTCTTGAAAACTACGGCAAGCCCGTTAGCAGGGATTACCTAATAGAAAGGGTTTTAAAAAGAGATGTGTACGACCGCACGGTGGATGTACATATAAAAAAGTTAAGGGAAAAGCTTGGAGAGGAGGGAAAAGCCATTCAAACGGTAAGGGGCTTCGGTTATAAGTTAAGTTTATGAGATGGTTTATTCCTGTTTTTTTAATGGTATTCCTTTTTATGCATCTTTACGTTTATCTTCGTTTCTTCCACATAGTGCTTAAAAGTAAAGGCGTCAAAACACTCTGGGCTTTTGTTATCTTTCTGGGCTTTATATCTCCCTTTCTTTGGAGGTATGCAGACCATAATTGGAGCCCAAAGCTAACCTACTACATAGCTTTCATCGGCCTTCTTTGGATGGGGTTTCTTCTCTATCTTTTATTGACTATCTTGATATTTGACGTATACAAGGCTTTTGTTTTTCTTTCAAAAAAGCTTTTCCACATAAACCCCTTGCCCACACCTTCCAATAAAAGCCTTGTGTTCTTGGTTTTAGTACCTTCTTTTAGCCTTTCCGCCTATAGCTATTATGAAACCTTAAACCTTAAAGTTGAAAGGATCAGCATATACACAGAAAAAGTACCCCAAAACATAAAAATACTCCACATATCAGACCTTCATCTTGGTCCAGTTATGGGAATGGATAAGATAAAGCTTGTTTTGGAAGTCTATAAAAGGGAAAAGCCTCATATGGTAATATCAACGGGAGATCTGGTAGATGGCAACATGAAAGACAAAGACCACTTGGCACAAGCCCTTGCCCAAATAAATCCACCTTTGGGAAAGTATGCTGTTCTTGGAAACCACGAATACTACAGAGGTATAAAACAAGCGTTGGATTTTACCCAAAGAGCAGGTTTTAAACTACTCAGAGGTCAGACGGTTTATATAAAAGAGTACAATCTAAGCCTTGTAGGTATAGAGGATGATGATTGTAGGTTTTTTAAAGCATGCGTAGGAAGTCTTTCCGACAAGGAGGTACTTCAAGGGGCAAACAAAGAAAGCTTTGTTATCTATCTAAAGCATAAACCAAGGCTTGAAAAGGGGACAGAGGAATTTTTTGACCTTATGCTTTCAGGACACACCCATGGAGGAGTTTATTATCCAGTAGGCAGGTTCATCCTTACACGCCTTTTCATAAGTGATAGGGGCCTTCATAAGATGAACAATTCCTATATATACATAAGTAAGGGAGTAGGAACAGGTGGGCCACCCATGAGACTTTTCTCCCAGCCAGATGTGGCTGTGATAGAGATTTTAAACCCTGCTCAAAATTTACACAGACCTGCTCAATAGAGGTGCGTTTTATGAAGCTAAACAGAAGAGCAAGCAGAAGACATGAGGGTACGTATAATTCAAGGCTTTGTGGATCCGCTGAAGTTTATCCCCTTTGAAGACCGGGCTTTGCCCGGCTTTTTATAAACATGCGGAAATAAAAGATACAAAGAGAGGATGGGGAGAGTGGGGTTTGCTTTTAAATTCTGGATGGAATTGACAGCCTATATACCATGGGTGGTTTTTTAGCTCCACAATCTCCACAAGCCTATCGTCGGGCGAAAGGCCAGAAAAAACCATACCATGGCTTTCAAAGGCTTCTCTGTATCTATTGTTAAACTCGTACCTGTGCCTATGTCTTTCGTATATGAGGTCATTTCCATAGATCTGTCTTGACTTTGTACCTTCTATTAGCCTGCAAGGGTAAGAGCCAAGCCTCATGGTACCGCCTAAATTTTTTATGTTTTTCTGCTCCTCCATTATGTCTATAACGGGGTGAGGGGTAAAGGGGTTAAACTCGGTAGAGTTGGCATCTTTTAAACCCAAAACATTCTTTGCAAACTCCACACACATAAGCTGCATACCCAAGCATATACCAAAGGTGGGCTTTTTTGATAACCTTCCGTAGTTTAAAGCTTTCATCTTCCCTTCTATTCCCCTTTCACCAAAGCCACCGGGCACCAATATACCGTCTGCTTCCTCTAAAAGCTCCTCTTTATAATCCTCAGCATCGACCCAGAGAATTTTTACCCTTACTCCGTTGGCTATGCCACCATGAATAAGAGCCTCTACTACACTTTTGTAAGCGTCCTTCAAAGACACATACTTACCCACGAGGGCTATTTTTACTTCCCTTTCGGAGGACCTCAGACTTTGAAGAATCCTCTCCCATCTACTTTCTCTTTCTTTGTATTCAAAGCCAAAGTATTGGGATATAAACCTATCCAAACCTTGCCTTTTAAAAACAAGGGGAACTTCGTATATAAACTCCACGTCTGGTGCGGATATTACCGCGGACTTTTTTACGTTGGTAAAAAGGGCAATCTTCTCCTTTATACTTTCCGGTATCTCCATTTCAGACCTACAAAGGATAATATCCGGTTGTATTCCTATAGCTCTTAGCTCCTTTACAGAATGTTGAGTTGGTTTAGTTTTCAACTCACCAGCACTTTTTACATAGGGCACATAGGTGGTATGCACGAAAAGTACCCTTTCCTTTCCAAGCTCCATAGAAAGCTGGCGCACCGCCTCCAAAAAGGGTAAGCCCTCTATATCCCCCACAGTTCCACCGATCTCCACTATAACTACATCACAGTCCTCTTCCACTTCCCTTATAAGTCTTTTTATCTCATCGGTTATATGGGGTATTACCTGCAAAGTAGCTCCAAGATAGCCTCCCTCTCTTTCCCTTTGTATAACGTTGTAATAAACCCTTCCTGCGGTTATGTTATTTTTTCTTGTCATAGACCTGTTGGTAAACCTTTCATAATGACCGAGGTCAAGGTCTGTTTCTGCTCCGTCTTCGGTTACATAGACCTCTCCATGCTGGTAAGGGCTCATAGTGCCAGGGTCTACGTTAAGATAAGGATCCAGCTTTTGAATGTTTATCCTTAGCCCTTGCTCTTCAAGGAGGGAGGCTATAGAGGCGGAGGCTACCCCCTTGCCAAGGGAGGACAAAACACCACCTGTTACAAAGATATAACAAGGCATGTATGAGTATTTTATAACAATCTGAGGCTATAGGCTATGCCTAAGGTTAAAAGCAAAAGGCTTATGGCCGCCCGTAAAAGCCTTTCTCCGATAAGCTTTGATACATAAGGACCAAGGGCAGAGCCTATCCACACACCAAGGACTTCTTTAAACAAAAAACTCCAATCGGGACTTACTCCTAACCTGTAGTAGTTTAAAAGGCTCGTTAGCGTTGTTATTAAAACCACCACTATGGCAGTACCCGGCACATAATAAGCCAACAACCCCACCACCAAGAGCATATAGGGAACTATCAGAAAACCACCGCCCACACCCATGGCAGAGGAAAGTAGGGCGATCCCAAAACCCGCAAGCAAGGGACTAAGTATATTAACCTTTATTATCTCTCCCTGGTCTATTACTATATGAAGTCCCTTCAAGCTTGCATGTACAGAGTTATTGTTTGTTTTAAACCTTGAAAGCTTGTAGGCATCGTAAAGGACCTTTACACCTATAAACAGAGTAAGTAATCCAAACAACTGCTTATAGTTCTTTAGATCCTTAAGGTAATAGTAAGACAAAAATGAACCCACCAACGCACCAAGGATACTTCCCACTCCCAAAAAAAGGGCAAGCCAAAAGATAACCCTTCTTTGCTTTATGTACAAAGGTAAGGAAACCATGGGAGATAGCACCACCAAAAACTGGTTATAAAACTTCACCAAGTTTGCATCCTTTATGGCAAACAAAGAAAGATGGCCTACCCCTGCCAATATGGCGCCCGCCGCACCCACTGTAGAAAAAACAAGCCCAACTACCAAGCCCCATAATATTTCCATGACATACAAAAACGAGTAATAAGTTTAACACATTTGGTGACAGTTTTTAACTTTTTGCGGTATAGCAATGGACATTTATATGGTCGCGTTATAATTTTAAAAAATAACGCAGGGACTCTGAAGCATAGATATTAAGATACTGAGATTAAATAACAAAATTTAGAAAGGAGATTTGAAGGATGATGCTTGATTTTCCACCGGTTTTATTATATAATTATACACTTATGAAGAAAAAGAGTAATGGGAAAAGGGGGATAGGATATCTTTTGTCCCTTTTATGGCTCTTATCAATGGCCTTAGCTGGCTACTTTTTTCCTTATTTTACAGATAACATACCCTTCTTCAAGGTAAAGGCACTACATGTAGAAGGATTGGAAAGTATACCGCCTCAGGTAGTCTTAGAGGAAGTTAAAAATTTGAAAAACAATTGGCTGTTTATAAATAAGTCAACGCTGCTTAAAAATTTAAATAAAAAAACAAATAATGCCGTAGAAGATATAGAGATTGAAAGGGTTTTTAGTAAAAGTGGTGTAGAACTGAAAATTAATATTAAAGAAAGAAAGCCCTTATTTTCTGTCATAAAGGATAATACTAAGGTTTTCTTCGATGAAGATGGCAATATTTTCCAATCACCTTATATAAATACTGTTGATCCTTTAGTTTACAGTCAAGATCTAAATGTTATAGCCCAAAATTTTAGCAATATAAAAAAACTTATAATGCTTATGCAAAAGGATATAAGGGAAGTATACGTTACGGAACTTAACACTATAATTTACTTAAAAAATGGGACAAAGCTAGTGCTTCCTCCTCTTTTCCTCCTTGATGAGAAGGTACTATATTACATAAAAAAGGTGAAAATCTACAACATTGATATGTGGGCAAAGGAGATAGAAATTGGCAATAAGCAATTATTAATAATAAGATAATAAAAGGTAGGAGGAGAGAATTTAAGATGAAGCTGATAGCCTCCTTGGATATAGGCACAAGCAAGGTAGTAGCTCTTCTTGGAGAATTGGATAGTTATGGGGATTTACATATTATAGGTATAGGTGAAGCCCCCTCAAAGGGTATAGAAAGGGGATATATTACGCGTTTAGATTTAGCGGTAAGTTCTGTTCTAAATGCTATAAAAGAAGCTCAAGAGATGTCTGGTATAAAATTAAATAATGTAATTTTAGGTATCTCTGGATATGCCATTAAAAGCCAGAATGAAAGCGACACAGTAAGCATCTCTTCACAGCCCGTAGAGATAAATCCATCTCACATAGAAAGACTCATAGAGAGAGCTATAACGCGGTCAAGGGAAGAGGGCTATGAAGTAGTAAGTGCCATTCCAAGAAGGTACGTGTTGGATGATCAAGAGGGTATATTAGACCCTGTAGGCCTTATAGGTTCCAAGCTATCTGCAGAAGTGCATGTGATAAAGGTAAGTTCAAGCCTTCTTAGGAATATAGAAAAGGTAGTGCTCAGTGCTGGTATAAGTATAGCGGATAAGTTTCTCTCTCCTTTAGCTTCTGCAGAAGCGGTATTAACTTTGGAAGAGAAGGAAGAAGGAGTTTTGATGATAGATATGGGAGCTGGCCTTACTGACTTTGTTCTTTTCTATGAAGGCTCTGTTTTTTTGACAGGCTCCCTTCCTATAGGCGGTTTAAGTATAACAAAGGATATAGCCCATTTTATGAAGATAAGCGTAGAACAGGCGGAAAAGGTAAAGATAGAAAATGGCTATGCTTTAGCTGATTTGGTAAACGAAGCAGAAAGGATAAAGGTAAAACCAAGGGGCGAAGAAAAGGAAGTCAGCGTGAGTAGGAAACAGTTGGCGGAAGTTATACAGATAAGATTAGAAGAAATAATGGAAAATATATCAGAGGTCATAAGAGCTCGAGGTATAGATTTAGATGCCTTGTATGCCGGCATAGTTATAACTGGAGGGTGTGCCAAGTTGGCGGGTATAAAGGAGTTTTTAGAAAGATACTTTGACCTTCCTGCAAGGATAGGCTATCCAATGGGCGTTATTGGGCTAAAGGAAAAGGTACAGGAGCCATCTTATGCTGCTGCTGTAGGTCTTATAAAACTTGCCCTATCTCAGAGGGATTCTATGCGCGGCAATTATCCTACATCATCAAAAATGCAAGAAAAGGAAAAAGCAAACACTTTCAATATTTCTAACCTAATATCAAAGTTTAAGTCCTTTTTTATGGATATAATGTAAAGTTAGGAGGTGTGGGATGGAAATTTTGAACCCTACTAAGATAAAGGTTTTTGGAGTTGGGGGTGGTGGTTGTAATGCGGTAAACAGAATGTTTTTGGAAGGTGTGGAAGGGGTTGAGCTTTTTGCTGTAAACACCGATGTGCAACATTTGGCTTCTCTTGCGGTACCTAACAAGATACAAATAGGAGAAAAGGTTACAAAGGGACTTGGAGCTGGTGCAAAGCCCGAAATGGGCGAGCAGGCAGCATTGGAAGATGCAGATAAGATAAGAGAAATACTAAGGAACACGGACATGCTCTTTTTGGCTTGTGGGCTTGGCGGTGGTACTGGAACTGGAGCAACGCCTGTTATAGCGGAGATTGCAAGGGATATGGGCATACTTACCGTGGCGGTGGTTACAAAGCCCTTTAACTTTGAAGGCCCAAAAAGAATGCAGGCAGCTAGCGAAGGTCTTGAAAAGTTAAAGGACCTTGTTGATACTTACATAGTGGTAAACAATCAAAAGCTTGTGGAGATTGCCGATAAAAACTTTAGCATAAAGGACGCCTTTAAGATGGTTGATGATGTACTAGTCGAGGCTGTAACGGGCATAACCAACATTCTGGTAACTCCAGCCCTCATAAATGTGGATTTTGCCGATGTAAAAACTGTTATGGAAAAGGGTGGTCTGGCTTTGATAGGTATAGGTGAAGGCAGAGGTGATAGCAGGAAGGATTACGCTATACAACAGGCAATAAACAGCCCACTTCTTGAGGGCAACGGTATACAAGGTGCCAGAAGGTTATTGGTTACCATATGGGTAAGTTATGATATACCTTTTAGGGAGGTGGAAGAAACCATAAGCAAGATAAGGGAAGCCGCCAACGAGGATGCTTTAATAATCTTTGGTGCTATGCTGGAGGATAATAGGGAAAGCTTCATGAGGGTTGCCGTTGTAGCCACCGATTTTGAAAACGCCCAGTCCCTAAGCCAGTTTAAAGTGGTCAAAAAGCTTGAACCCAAGGAACCCTTGAAGAAGGCAGTGCCAGAAACCACGATAGAGCCCGTACAACCAGAAATAGACGATGTGCCTGCCTATTTAAGGAGAAAGAGAAAGATATAATATGCAAAGGCTAAAGCTTGAAAAAGACAAGGCTCTTGCCTTTATAGTAGGGCTTGTATATGGATACAGAAATGCACCTATGGAGCTTAAAATACTGTCCCTTGAGGAGTTTTCTGAAGATTTACACAAAGAGGATAAGATATATTACCTGAATAGAAAAGAGGGTAGACTCTGTGAGGGTATGGAGGAAGGTGTTAGCCACGTATGTGTGATAAGGGAGGAAAAAGAAAAGGTTAAAGTTTTCATATACAAGAAATAGCCCTACTTTTTACTCATAAATCTACCATAGATAAAAAGGAAATATACAATCAAAAGGGTGAAAATTACCAGACCTACAAAGTAAAGGGTTACATCCATATTTTAATATTTTAAACCCATGGCTGCAAAGGGAAAATTTTTGATCCTTAGAAGGTTTAGAGCTGGGGATAGCGATGTTATGCTAAAGGCTTATGGACCTTATGGTATGGTAAAGGTCTTCGTCCAAGGGGGATATGTCCCCGAAAAGGGCCTTTTGGGCTATTTAGAACCTTTTAATCTTTTATCCATAGTGTACCAACAGTCGGGTGAGGTGCTTTTTCTTAAAGATATAGTAGAAGTTCAGTTTTTGTCTTATCTTTCTATGGACTATTCCACGTACATTTGGATGAATTCTGTAGTTGCCTTTATGGAAAGATGGTTTCTTCAATACGATCCAGATATCTTTAACTTAGTTTTGAGATATCTAACCTTGAAAACAAAAAACCACGACATCTTTTTAATAAAGTTTAAATTAGAATTCTTAAGGGATTTAGGTTTATATAAAGATAGCATCTTTGAAGAAAACCTTAGGAAAGTGGCCAATCTTTTATTGGAAGAAACAAGCTTTGTAAAGCTTGAAAGACTTAGGATCTCAAAGGTTATTCTCTTGGATATTGATAAGACAATTGAAGATCATTTGTCCAATTCCCTGTAGTTTTCAAGAACTCTTTTTATGATCTCCGACGTAGAAACGGGAAATTTGAACTCTATCCGTTCAACTCTACCACCATAGGAAAGGACAAAGTCTGCGCCCACTATATCCTTTATGTCCCAGTCTGCACCCTTTACAAGCACATGGGGTTTAATAGCTCTTATAAGCTTTTCTGGGGTATCCTCTTCAAAGATCACCACAAAATCAACAGGCTTTAGACTGTCAAGTAGGTATGCCCTCATAGATTCTTCTATGATAGGCCTCTTGGGGCCTTTTATTCTTCTTATAGAACTGTCGGAATTTAAGCCTACCACAAGGATATCTCCAAACTCCTTTGCCTTTTGAAGATAGTAGGCATGTCCCGCATGTAAAATATCAAAACAGCCATTGGTAAAAACTATCTTTTTATCCCTCCTCAAAGGTTCAAGGATCCCCAATAGCCTTTCAAGCTCAAGAATCATAGCTTCTTAACATGATGGCGGTGGTGTATATTCTTTCGTAATCCCTGGCGCTTTTTTCCCATGAAAAGTCTCTTTTCATACACCTCTTAACTATTTCTATCCAGTCTTTTGAATGGTCGCATGCGTACATATCATAATAAACCCTTGCCTTTAAAATGGCGTGCATAAGCTCCTTGCTTGAAAACTCCTCAAAGGTAAAGCCGTTTCCTTGAAGGGGATCATTTACATAGTCTATAACCGTATCCTTCAGTCCACCTACAGACCTTACTATGGGTACGGTGCCATACCTCATGGCTATCATCTGGGATATTCCGCAAGGTTCAAAAAGGGAGGGCATCAAAAACATATCAGAACCGGCGTATATTTTATGAGCAAGCTCTTCGTTGTATTCTATCCTTACCCTTACACTTTCTGGATGTTTCTTCATAAACTCAATTAACATCTCTTGGTATTTTTCTTCTCCAGAACCTAAGAAAACAAAATCAAAGCCCTCTCTAACCGCTTCACATATGATACCTTGGATTATATCAAGGCCCTTTTGTGCTGTAAGGCGAGAAACCATACCTACAAGGGGTTTTTCACTGTGAGTTTTAAAGCCAAAAATATCCTTTAAGTGTTTTTTGTTTATAAACTTTCCCTTTTGAAAGGTTTTTATGTTGTATTTACCCTTTATCAACCTATCCTCTTCTGGGTTCCAAACGTCGTAATCTATACCATTCAGTATGCCAAAGAAATACTTTTTCTCTCTTATAAGTCCCTCCAAGCCATAGGCGTATTGCTTTATCTCCTCTGCATAAGAAGGGCTAACAGTGGTAAGCACATCACAAAAGGCTATGCCTGCCTTAAGAAAGTTTATCTTGCCGTAAAACTCTATGCCCTCGTAGGGATGGTACAAACTCCAAGGTAGGTTAAGCATGGGTAGAAAATGGGGGTCGTATATACCTTGATGGAGGGCGTTGTGGATGGTGAATATAGTGGGTATGTGCTTTAACTCTGGATAATAAAGCTTTTTATAAAGGGGCAACAGCCCTGTATGCCAGTCGTGTAGGTGGATTATCTGGGGCTGAATTTGAAGTATCTTTATAACCTCAAGGGCAGCCAAGGATAAAAAGCCAAACCTTAAAGGGTTATCCTCATATTCTCCCTTTGGCGTTGCGTATATATAGTCTCTTTGGTAATAATTGGGATAGTCTATAAAGAGATATCTCACATGGTCTTTTATGTCTTGGTATATTTGGGCTTGGTTTTGTTCGCCCTTAAAGGGCACTTTGATAGAGCCAACGGGTTCAAATTGGGCTTTTACCCTTGAGTATTTTGGCATTATAACGTACACCGTATGGCCGAGCTTTATAAGTGCCTTTGAAAGGGAATGGATAACATCCCCAAGCCCCCCTGCCTTTATGTAAGCTGCGCTCTCCGAGGCAACCATTACAATTTTCATGCCTTTAAAATTATATTCCATGGTGGAAAAGTTTTTGTTAAGGTTTCTTGAAGAAGATATAGGCAACTTTGATATAACCACAGAAAGCATATACAGAGGAGAAAGGGCAAGGGCTGTAATAGTAGCAAAAGAAGAGGGCATTTTGGCAGGTGTAGATTTTGCTATAAGGGTTTTTCAACTTTTGGGAGAGGTTAAAGTGGTAGAAAGTCTAAAAGAGGGAGAGGAGTTTTCCAAAGGGGAGAAACTTCTGGTTCTGGAAGGCCCGGCGCATATACTTTTAAAGGGTGAAAGGGTAGCCCTTAACCTTTTGCAAAGACTAAGCGGTATAGCTACTCTTACCAGAAAGTTTGTAAAGGCTTTGGAGGGCACGAATGTAAAACTTTTGGATACAAGGAAAACAACTCCTGGCATGAGGTATTTTGAAAAGTATGCGGTAAGGGTGGGCGGTGGCTTAAACCATAGATTTGGTCTGTACGATATGGTGCTCATAAAGGATAACCACAAGGCGATAGCAGGTGGAATAAAAGAAGCTATAAGAAGGGTAAAAGAATCTATAAGCCCTGCCTACAAGATAGAGGTGGAGGTAGAAAACTTGCAAGAGCTACAAGAGGCCCTTGAAAGTGGTGTGGATATGGTGCTTTTGGATAACTTTAAGCCGGAGGATATAAAAAGGGCTGTGGATATTATAAGGGGCAAAGTGCTCGTGGAGGTTTCTGGCAACATCAACCTAAGCAACATAAAGGACTATGCCATAGAAGGGGTGAATTTTATATCAAGCGGTGCCATAACCCATTCTGCCCGGTGGATCGACCTTAGCATGAGGCTTTCCAAAGTATGAGTAAAATATTAATGCAATGATAAACCTTTATGCGAGCCTTGGAAACTCCTTTAAAAGGTTTGGACTGGACGAGTTTGGTGAAATAAAAAAGGAAGCCGTAATTTGGCTTGATGTGGAAAAACCCACAGAGGCAGAGATAGATTGGCTGAGAAGTGCCATAGGCTTTAAAATGCCTCCAAGGGAGGTTTTTGGAGATATAGAGATAAGCAGTAAGTACAAAGAAGAGGAAGACGCCATCTATATGAACCTTTCCTTTGTTATACAACAGAAGGAAGATATCAGCGTTGAACCTGTGCTTTTTTTCATAAAAGGCCGTTATATGGTAAGCATAAGATACAGGGATATCCCTACCATGTTAATCTTTATAAAAAGAATGGAACAATCCCCCATTTCCTTTCAATTTCCCGAGGCCATGTTTTCCCAGATAGTAAATATAGAGATAGATAGATTGGGAGACCGCTTGGAGATCCTTGGGAAAAGGATAAGAAACCTAAGGAAGGAAGTGTTCGTTGAGCAGTCTGAAGAGATAATAAGGGAGATATCCTACTACGATGAGCTTAACATAACCATAAGGGAAACCATAAACGAAAAGCTTAGGATCCTTAGCCACTTTGTTAAAAGCCCAAAGATAAATGCTCAAACTAAAAGAGAGATAAAGGTAGCCTTGGATGATTTGCACACCTTGCTTGACTATACAAGCTTTTACATGGACAAGTTAGACAGCATTCAAAACTCACTGCTTGGCCTTATATCCATAAAGCAAAACGAGGCAATTAAGGTTTTTACAGTGCTTGCTACCATATTTTTGCCTGCAACCCTTATAGCAAGCATATTTGGTATGAACTTTGAACATATGCCCGAAATCCATTGGAAGTATGGATATCCCTATTCTCTTTTTTTGATGGTGGCAATTACCCTTTCTCTTATATACTGGGTTAAAAAGAAGGGCTGGCTATGAAGTTAAATTACAGCAAAGAGGATTACGTCATAGGCTTTTTTATACTTTTTGCGGTTTTTTATCCCCTATTTACAGCCTTGCTTATATTCCTTGAAGATGTAAAGGCAAGAAGGCAAGAGATGGAGGAGATAAGAAGTTTTTATAGCCTTTTATTGGGGCTTGAAGAATGTAAAGAGGAGAAGGCTAAGGAAGTGTCAAAGTTTATGTCTGAGGAGCTTTATAAGCTTATGGGGGGTGAGGAAGGGCTTTTAAACACTTGTCAATCTTACAGAAGGGCTTACGCTTCTGCAAGGGCGGAGGAGAAGATGGAAAGGGAGGGGCAGCTTTTGGTGGAGCTTGTGAAAAAGGAAAAGGGAATGACACAAAGGCTTGCCTCTGTAAGGATCTACTTTGAAGGAGAAGGAGAGGATCTTAAAATCACCAAGGTGGAGTATGAGAAAGGGAATTGATATAGGTGGTAGCTTTATCAAGGTTTTCTGGGAGGATGGAAGAAGGGAAAAGCACTACATAAGGGATATATCAAAGAACAAGGAAAGCTTTTTAAAAAGGCTTGTGGATATAGTTTTTGAGGGTGATCCAGAAGGTGTTGGTGTGGCGGTGGCTGGTTTTACTTCTTTGGAAGGGGTGGTATATAGGTCTCCCAACATACCAGCCCTTGATGGTGTGAACCTAAGGGAGCTTTTCAGGGGCATTCCCGTAAAGGTTATAAACGACGTATCCGCGGGGGCTTTGGGAGAGTGGTTTTACGAGCATAGAGAAAGTAAAGTGCTTCTTTTTGTGGCTATTGGCACGGGTTTGGGTGGGGGTCTTGTAATTGAGGGTAAGCCTTTTCTGGGTGCCTGTGGCAGTAGCCTTGAATTGGGGCATCATGTTATAAAGTTTAACGGAGAAAGGTGTAGTTGTGGTAGGCTTGGCTGTTGGGAGGCTTATTGTTCCTCTTATGGGCTTGAAAGGCTTTATGAGAAAATCTCCAATGAAAGGCTTAAAGACTACGAGATCCTTGAAAGGGCAAAAAAAGGAGACCAAAAGGCTTTGAAGGCAATTGATGAGTTCAAAAACTACCTTTTGTTGGGACTTATGAACGCAGTTCATATATTTAATCCCGATAGGCTTGTTCTTGGTGGGGGCCTTATTGATGCCATGAGGGGATTTTTAGAGGGTCTGGAAGGGGAGTTAAAAGGCTTGTGTGAAAAACTGCCTGGTGATTGTTTTAGCCTTTCTTTTTCTTCCTGCGCTGAGTACTGTATGGCAAGGGGCGCTTTAGTGTTTTCCTTGATGGACGATATTTAATTTTATGGAAATAAGAAGGATAGAAGGGGTACTTCTTCAACATGCCATAGAACAATCACAGCCTTTGGCTGTGGAAAAAAGCGCATACCATCTGAGAATAAAGGTCCTCTCTGCAGTTCCAGAGGTCCTTTTGGAACTTTTCTCTGAGAATAAAGGCACAGTAAAGGCAAGGGTAAACTATTCGGAAGGATCTATGGTAAGCTTAAGCTTTTCTGAAGGTTTGGAGATAAAGGCAGAAAATAGGTCTTCAGTTCCCTTTATGCCCGGTGATATAGTAGAGCTTACTCTGGAAAGTGAAAACCCCTTTACTTTGAAGATAACCAGTCTTTTTAGGGGAACTTCCCTTGACCATCTATTAAAAGCCATCTTTGAAGGTAAAGAGGAACCCATTATACAACTAAACTTAGAGAACATAAAGGATACCATAGAGAACTCCGGCATTTTTTACGAGAGAAAGCTTTTTGATTTTTTGCTTGAAAAAGTAAAGCCAGAAGACCTATTAAAGGATTTAAAGGCTCAGTTGTTGGATTCGTTGGCAAAAGATATAAGGAGCTTGGCAAAAACCTTTAACATAGATCAAGATCTAACGAAGAATATAAAAACCCTTAAGGATTTTATAGAGTCCTTGAAAGATAAAAACATAAGGGATAAAGAGCATTTGGCTTTAGTGGATAGGCTTCAAAGTAACCTATACAGACTTGAACTTTTAAGCCAGGTTCAATGGTTTATGCTAAGAAGGGGCAATCTGTTTTTTCTTCCTTTTAAATATCAAGAGGGCAGTGGAGGTATTATGTTTAAGGTTGAAGACTCTTACACAGTGATCTTTAAGTTGAACTACCAATCGGGCTTTATAGCAGGGTTTTTAAAAAGACCCAAGGCTAAAAGTCTTTTAGAGGTTAAAATTTCCACCAACATGATCTCTTTGGCAGAGGAGCTTAGAAAGGGTAAGGAAATCCTTAAGAACATGCTTTTGGAAGAAGGAATAGAATTGAAAAGCTATGCAGTAGAAGTTCTTGAAGAAGAGGTCGTTTTGCAAGAAATTAAATCTAACCTTTCAGAAGAAGGTTTTTTATTACTTGCTTAGCCATGGAGAAGAAAAAGGCGATAGCATTAAGGTATGACAAGGAAAAAGACCCTGCACCAATCGTAGTGGCCAAAGGGATAGGCGAACTTGCAGAGAAGATAATAGAAACTGCCAAAAAACACGGTGTACCTATAGTGGAGGATAAAGCCCTCCTCTCTGCTATGAT